>NZ_JBICXA010000002.1:158756-237005 GCF_043200035.1 Streptomyces sp. NPDC048504 | reverse complement strand
CCGCGGGCGACCCCGCCCCCACCCCCCACCGCTTGTTCCCCCCCCCTCCCCCGACAAAACACACCCCCACCCAGCCGCGCCCCCCCCCCCCCCGGCCCCCCCCCCACTTCAGTTCCCCGCGAACCGCCGCACACCCGAGGGCGTCACCACCGCCCGCACCGGCCGGTCGTGCGCCTCCGTGGGCACGCGCTCGACGACCTCGGAGTCGTACAGCAGCACCACCAGCGCGGGATGGACGCCCGCCCGCTCCAGCCGCGCCAGCACGCGGTCGTACGATCCCCCGCCGCGCCCCAGCCGCATCCCGCGCCCATCGACCGCCAGGCCGGGCAGCAGGACGACGTCGGCGGCGGTCACGGCGTCCGGGCCGAGCCGCTCGCCGGACGGCTCCAACAGGGCCATCTTTCCGCCGTGTCGGACCCGCGCGAGCGAGCCCTCACCGTCGTAGGAGCCCCAGTCCAGGTCGTTGTCCGGGAGAAGCGCGGGAAGGAGGACGTCGACGTCCCGCGCGCGGAGTGCGTCCAAGAGCGCGAGCGTTCCGGGTTCGCTCCCGACGGAGACGTACGCCGCCACCGTGCGCGCGTGCGCCAACTCGGGCAGTTCCAGGGCGCGATCGGCGAGCGCGACGCCGGCCTCCCGTACGTCATCGGCCGTCAACCTGTTCCTCACCGTGAGGAACTCTCGTCGCAACATTCGCTTGTCAGGCTCGGTTTCACGTCGTGGGTGACGCACAGGTCCCACCCGTATCCTTCCTAATGTGCTCATATGAGAGTGTTTTAACCGGAGCCACAGATTCTGCACAAAGGCACCGGATAAGGTTCGGGCATGACTCAGTCGCACCCCAGGATCAGCAAGGCTGTCATCCCCGCAGCCGGTCTCGGCACCAGGTTCCTGCCGGCCACGAAGGCAACTCCCAAGGAGATGCTGCCGGTCGTGGACAAGCCCGCGATCCAGTACGTGGTCGAAGAGGCCGCGTCGGCTGGGCTCGACGACGTCCTCATGATCACCGGACGCAACAAGCGCCCCCTTGAGGACCACTTCGACCGCAACTACGAGCTCGAATCCGCCCTCCAGAAGAAGGGCGACGCGAGCCGGCTCGCCAAGGTCCAGGAGTCCAGCGACCTCGCGACCATGCACTACGTCCGCCAGGGCGACCCCAAGGGCCTCGGCCACGCCGTCCTGTGCGCCGCTCCGCACGTCGGCCACGAGCCCTTCGCCGTCCTCCTCGGGGATGACCTCATCGACCCCCGCGACCCCCTGCTCGCGCGCATGGTCCAGGTCCAGGAGCAGCACGGCGGCAGCGTCGTGGCCCTCATGGAGGTCGCACCCGAGCAGATCCACCTCTACGGCTGCGCGGCCGTGGAGGCCACCGCGGACGACGACGTCGTCAAGGTGACAGGCCTGGTCGAGAAGCCGGACGCGGCCGACGCCCCCTCGAACTACGCGATCATCGGCCGCTACGTCCTCGACCCCCACATCTTCGACATACTGCGCAAGACCGAGCCCGGCCGCGGCGGCGAGATCCAGCTCACCGACGCCCTCCAGCAGCTCGCCACCGACGAGAAGGTCGGCGGCCCCGTGCACGGTGTCGTCTTCAAGGGCCGCCGCTATGACACCGGCGACCGGGGCGACTATCTGCGTGCCATTGTCAGACTCGCGTGCGAACGTGAAGACCTGGGACCGGACTTCCGGGCCTGGCTTCGCAGTTACGTAGCCGAGGAGATGTAGCAACGTTGAGCACCGCCGCGACCCGCACCGCAGGGCCCGACCGCCTCTGGACGGTGGACGAGCACCTGGAGGACATCCTCGCGACCGTCCGCCCCCTGGAACCCATCGAGCTGCAACTGCTCGACGCCCAGGGCTGCGTCCTGGTCGAGGACATCACGGTGCCGGTCTCGCTCCCGCCCTTCGACAACAGCTCGATGGACGGGTACGCGGTGCGGGTCACGGACGTCGCGGGCGCCAGCGAGGAGTTCCCGGCCGTCCTGACGGTGATCGGCGACGTCGCTGCGGGTCAGGCCGAGCCGCTCCACGTGGGCCCGGGGGAGACCGCCCGCATCATGACCGGCGCCCCGCTCCCGCCCGGCGCCGAGGCCGTCGTCCCCGTGGAGTGGACCGACGGAGGCCTCGGCGACGGCCCGGTCACCGGCATGCGGGCCCGCAGCCAGGCCCCCGAGGGCGCCGGCGGGCACGTGCACGTGTACCGCTCGGCGGAGGCACGCGCGCACGTACGCGCGAAGGGCAGCGACGTGAAGGCGGGCGACCGCGCCCTGGACGCCGGCACCGTCCTCGGCCCGCCGCAGATCGCCCTGCTCGCCGCGATCGGCCGCGGCACGGTCCGCGTGCGCCCCCGCCCGCGCGTGGTCGTCATGTCCACCGGCAGCGAACTCGTCCAGCCCGACGAGCAGTTGGGCGACGGCCAGATCTACGACTCCAACAGCTTCGCCCTCACCGCCGCCGCCCGCGACGCCGGAGCCATCGCCTACCGGGTCGGCGCCGTCGCCGACGACGCCGAGACCCTCCGCTCCACCATCGACGACCAGCTAGTCCGCGCCGACCTCATGGTCACCACCGGCGGCGTGAGCGTCGGGGCGTACGACGTCGTCAAGGAAGCGCTGTCCTCCGTGGCCGACGAGGACGAGGAGGGCGCCGGGATCGACTTCCGCAAGCTCGCCATGCAGCCCGGCAAACCCCAGGGCTTCGGCTCCATCGGCCCCGACCACATCCCGCTGCTGGCGCTCCCCGGCAACCCGGTGTCGTCGTACGTCTCCTTCGAGCTGTTCGTCCGGCCCGCGATCCGCGCCCTGATGGGCCTGGACGACGTCCACCGCCCGACGACCCGGGCCACCCTCACCACCGACAAGGCGCTGACCTCCCCGAAGGGCCGCAGACAGTTCCTGCGCGGGACGTACGCCGACGGCGAGGTCACCCCCGTAGGGGGCGCCGGATCGCACCTGGTCGCGGCCCTCGCGCTCGCCGACGCGCTGATCGTCGTCCCCGAGGACGTCGAGTCCGTCGAGCCCGGCACCGAGGTCGAAGTGGTCCTGCTCGGCTGAGTACTCCTGGTTGGCGGTACCGTGTCGCGCACAACACGCCCGGACCGGGAGCGCCACACAGCATGACTGAGCCTTTCCGAGGGAGCACCCCCGGACCCCCTGCGCACGACCGACTGACGCACATCGACGACGCCGGCGCCGCCCGGATGGTCGACGTGTCCGGGAAGGACGTGACCGCGCGCACCGCCACCGCCAGCGGACGCGTCCTCGTCTCGCCCCGAGTGGTCGAACTGCTGCGCGGCGAGGGCGTCCCCAAGGGCGACGCCCTGGCCACCGCGCGTATCGCCGGGATCATGGGCGCCAAACGCACCCCGGACCTCATCCCGCTCTGCCACCCGTTGTCGGTGTCGGGTGTGAAACTGGATCTGTCGGTCGCGGACGACGCCGTACGGATCCGGGCCACCGTGAAGACGACGGACCGTACGGGCGTCGAGATGGAGGCCCTCACAGCGGTCTCCGTCGCCGCGCTCACCGTGATCGACATGGTCAAGGCGGTCGACAAGGGAGCGGTCATCACGGACGTGCGCGTGGAGGAGAAGACGGGCGGCAAGTCGGGCGACTGGAGCCGGACATGACGCCCGACAGCACCGAGCCCGCGCGGTACCGCGCTCTGGTGGTCACCGCCTCCAACCGCGCTGCCTCCGGCGTCTACGAGGACAGGGGCGGACCATTGATCGCCGACGGCCTGAAGGGCTTCGGCTTCGCGGTCGAAGGCCCGCAGGTGGTCCCCGACGGCGACCCCGTGGAGGCCGCGTTGAGAGCCGCCGTAGACGCCGGTTACGACGCCGTCGTCACCACCGGCGGCACCGGCGTCTCGCCCACCGACCGCACCCCCGAGGCGACCCGCGCGGTGATCGACTACGAGGTGCCGGGCATCGCCGAGGCCATCCGGGCGTACGGACGGGAGAAGGTGCCGACCGCGGTGCTCTCCCGGGGCCTGGCCGGAGTCGCCCGGGGCACACTCATCGTCAACCTGCCGGGTTCCACCGGCGGGGTGAAGGACGGCCTCGCCGTCCTGGAGCCCCTGCTGGCGCACGCCGTCGACCAGATCCGAGGCGGCGATCACACCAGACCCGCCGACACCAGTGGGGGTGCGAGCTGAACAGCCCATCCTGGCCCGCCGTGCTGGTGGACGGCGACATCGTCCTGAGGCCGATAAAACTCCGCGACCAGCGCGTCTGGCGCGAGGTCAACCGGCGCAACCGGGACTGGCTGCGCCCCTGGGAGGCGACGATTCCGCCGCCCACCCCCAGCGGGCCGATCGCGCACCGGCCGACCTACCGGCAGATGGTCCGGCATCTCCGCTCCGAGGCGAACTCCGGCCGGATGCTGCCGTTCGTCATCGAATACCAGGGGCGCCTGGTCGGGCAGTTGACGGTCGCCGGGATCACCTGGGGTTCGATGTGCTCGGGGCACATCGGCTACTGGGTGGACGAATCGGTGGCCGGACGCGGAGTGATGCCGACGTCCGTGGCACTCGTCGTCGACCACTGCTTCCGTGCCGTGGGACTGCACCGCATCGAGGTCTGCATTCGCCCGGAGAACGGCCCCAGCCGCCGGGTCGTCGAGAAACTCGGATTCCGCGAGGAGGGCCTCAGGCCCCGTTATCTCCACATCGACGGCGCCTGGCGCGACCACCTCGTCTTCGCGCTCACCGCGGAAGAGGTGCCCGAGGGGCTGCTGGCCCGCTGGCAGCGGGCACGCTCCCGGAGCACCCCGCACGACAATCCCGCATAACCCGGAGGCGTGGAAGCAGGCGTAGAGGCGGGAAGTTCCGGAAGCCCGGAAATGGAATACGTGTTCGAAAGTGATCGACGGATGACCGTCTTGGGGCAATGAATTCGCCAACTCCGCGGCCTGTTGATCGCATCGGTCACAAAAAAAGCTCGAAATATCAGCCAGATCGTGCGACACACCGGCTCAATTGGCAGATGGCCTCACGCAAACCCCTCTACCGTGTGAGGCGTGAGCAGCAGCGGCCTCATCTACGCAGTCATTGTCGGGGCCTGGGCCGCCTACTTGGTGCCGATGTGGCTCCGTAGGCAGGACGAGCTGAACGAGGCCCGTCCGACGGAACGCTTCAGCACCGCCATCCGGCTGCTGTCCGGACGGGCGGGAATGGAGCGCCGGTACGCCAAGGACCTGCGGGCGCGCTCCACCGAGGAGGAGCCCAGCGCCGTCGTGCCGGACGTCGTCACCGACTCGGTGGACGTCCGGGCCTTCGCCATGCCCCCGGTCCGTCCCCAGGTGCACGCGCCCGTCCGGCAGCAGAGCCAGGAGCGGTCGGAAGCGGCGCGAGAACCGGAGCGCGGGGCGGTGCGCGAATCAGCACGCAAACCCGAGCGTGAGCCGGTCCGCGAACCGGCGCGTGAGCAGGCGTCCAAGCCGGTACCCCAGCAAGCCTCCGCGCCGGCCCAGACGCCCAAGTCCGCACCCGCGCCTGCGCGCAAGCGCGTCCCGGTCGCGCGGCGCAGCCCCGCCGAGGAGGCCGCGGCAGCGCGCGCCCGGCGGGTGAAGGTGCTCGCGCGCCGCCGACGTACCACCGTGATGCTCTTCCTCGCTTTCACGCTCGGCGCGATCGTCGCGGCGGTCGGCGGGCTCGCCCTGCTCTGGGCGCCCGGTGTACCGGCCGTGCTGCTCAGCGGATACATCGCCTATCTGCGCGCCCAGGAACGCCGCCGCTTCGCCTACCAGATGGACCGGCGCCGGGCCGAGGTCGCCGCGCAGCGACTGCGGGAGCGTCAGCCGCGCAGGCGCGCGTCCGTGGACGCCGGGATCGACGACGCCGAGGAGAGCCCGGAAGCGGAGACGGACCCCGGGCTGTCCGCGCTCGCCGCAGACCGTCGCGCCCTCGTCGAGCAGACCGACCACGCCGAGTGGGTCGACCAGCAGCGCGAGCGGCAGCGTCGGCCTGGCCAGGGCGACAGTTGGGACCCGGTACCGGTACCGCTGCCGACGTACGTCACCGCGCCCGTCGCACCGCGCGCCACGTCCGACGTGGACCTCGGGGCGCCGGACGCGTGGAGTTCGGCCCGCTCCAGCTCCGTGGCGCCGGAGCAGGAGGCGCAGTCCGCCACGCGGGACGACCGCGATGCCCGGGACAGCCGGGACGCTCGGGACGAGGACGCGGAGGACCCGTCGGAGGACAAACCGTCGGCCGACGGCCGCACCGACGCCCGTCGCGCCGCCTCCGCCCGCCGCGCCCGTGAGCGGGGCCGCACGCCCCTGTTCGACCAGTACGAGGACGGCGAACGGCCCCGCGCCGCCAACGAGTGACCAGGCAAGGAACGGATTTCCAAGCACCCTGACGGGGATGCTAGAGTTTCACTCGTTGCAAGGGCCTGTGGCGCAGTCTGGTAGCGCACCTCGTTCGCATCGAGGGGGTCTGGGGTTCAAATCCCCACAGGTCCACCGCAATGACTGTTCTTGAGTTCACTCAGGGGTAGTTGATGAGGTCCCACCAATCTTCGTGATGGGTGGGACCTTCGTCGTTTCCGGGGTCTGTTCTCCGGTGCGGGTTGGGCCGGGTTCAGTCCGCTGGGAGGGCGAACCGCCGGAGATGGACGGGGCGGGCTCCGGGTGATGCGTCTTCCGAGCCGCGGGAGAAGCGGGCCAGTAGGTCCGTACCGAAGTGGATCCGATACGGCTGGTGCTCAAGGAGACCGAGGCGTCGACCGTCGTGTCACAGGACCCGCTGGTCGTTGCCTTCGGGGTGGCGGACAACCGCTTTGCGGCGCCGAGGACTTCGGGCTGTGGCCGGCTGGGGCCGGTGCTCGACAGGGTGCTCCGGATGCCGTCCCCGGCCGGCGCGAACAGCCTCGATCTGGATGCGCGGGTGTCCTTCCGCTCCTACGGTTCCACGGCCAGTTCTACGGCCGGCTCTACGGCCGAGATATCCAGGTGAGTCGCTGCGCGCACCGCGGGACCTGAACGGCACCGCCGAGGGAGTCGCAAGGGCTCACAGTGCCTTCGCGAAGCACCGGCTGTCGTCGTGGAAGCGGTAATAGCCGAACTTCACGCAGGGCTCGTAGCCGCTGGACGTGTAGAGGGCGATGGCCTCCGGCTGCTTGGTGCCGGTTTCCAGGACCATGCGGGTGCGGCCGGCCGTGCGGGCGTTCTCCTCCAGTGCGGCCAGCATGCGGCGGGCGAGGCCCAGGCCGCGGGCCTGCTCGATCACGTACATGCGCTTGAGTTCGGCGTCGCCGTCCTCGTTGCCCTCGCCGTTGGCGTCCTGGGAGCGCCAGCCGCCGGTGGCCACGGGGTCGTCGTGCTCGTCGTACGCGATGAGGTACACGCCGCTCGGCGGGGTGAAGTCCGACGGGTCCAGGACCGTGGCGTCGCCGCCGTCGCCGTAGCGGTCGTGGTACTCCGCCTGGACCTGGTCGTTGAGCTTGACGGCGTCGGGGTGGTCGAACGGGACAGGACGTATATTCATGCCGAGTATCGTACTTCTATGCGAAGGGAGGGTCTGCGGGGTTCTGTGCGGGCCCGTGAGGGTCTGTGCGGGGCGGATCTGGACTGCGTCCAGTGTGCCGGTACTGTGCCCGAGTGCTCACTGTGACCTCTGCCAATGTGAACGGACTGCGGGCCGCCGCGAAGAAGGGCTTCGTGGGGTGGCTCGCGGAGACCTCCGCCGATGTGCTCTGTCTGCAGGAGGTGCGGGCCGAGCCGGAGCAGTTGCCGGAGCGCGTCCGTGCCCCCGAGGGCTGGCACGTCGTGCACGCCCCGGCCGCCGCCAAGGGCCGCGCCGGCGTCTCCCTCTACACCCGCCGCGAGCCGGACCGTGTCCAGGTCGGCTTCGGGTCGGCCGAGTTCGACGGCAGCGGTCGTTACGTCGAGGCCGACCTCCCCGGCGTCACGGTCGCCAGCCTCTACCTGCCCTCCGGTGAGGTCGGCACCGAGCGGCAGGACGAGAAGGTCCGCTTCATGGGTGAGTTCCTCGCCTATCTGAAGGGGCTGCGTGAGCGGGCCGCCGCCGACGGGCGCGAGGTCGTCGTCTGCGGCGACTGGAACATCGCCCACCAGCCCGCCGACCTCAAGAACTGGCGCGCCAACCAGAAGAACTCCGGCTTCCTGCCGGAGGAGCGGGAGTGGCTGAGCAGCGTCTTCGACGCGGAGGGCGGGGCGTATGTCGATGTCGTGCGCGCCCTGCATCCGGACGTGGAGGGGCCGTACTCCTGGTGGTCCTACCGGGGGCGGGCGTTCGACAACGACAGTGGATGGCGGATCGACTATCACGTCTCGACGGCCGGGCTCGCCGCCAAGGCGGTCAAGGGGTACGTCGAGCGCGCGGCCACGCATGACGAGCGCTGGTCGGACCACGCGCCCGTGACGGTGGTCTACGACCTCTGAGGTCCCCGGTCGCCGCCGGCCTGCAGTCGGCGGTCCATCGCCATCGACAGTTCCGCCTCCACGACGCTCTTCGCCAGCGGTCGTAGGCGTTGCAGGTCCTCCGCCGTGCGGCCCCCGGAGAAGACCAGGTCGGTGAAGAGTTCGGCGAGGGCGTCGGTGTGTTCGCGGACGCGGCGGCCGGCGCTGAGGACGTCGGCGAGGGGGATGCCCTCGCGGACCAGCGCGGCCGTGACGTCCAGGAGGCGGCGGCTGATGTGGACGATCTCGCCGCCGTCGGTGCCGAGGTAGCCCAGTTCGAGCGAGGCGGCGAAGTTGTCCGGGGTCGCCTGGTCGCCGAAGTAGTCGGCGAGGGCCTCCGGGGTGAGCCGTACCGGCGTCTCCTCGGTGGGGGCGCCGAGGCCGAGCAACTCGCCCACGTTGCGGCCGTGATCGAAGGCCTCGGCGAGTTCCGCGATGCCGTTGAGGGTGTGGCCGCGCTCCAGGAGCGCCGAGATCGTGCGCAGGCGGGCCAGGTGCGTCTCGTCGTACCAGGCGATACGGCCCTCCCGGCGTGGCGGGTGGATGAGTTTGCGTTCGCGGTAGAAGCGCAGGGTGCGCACCGTGATGCCGGCCTCCTCGGCCAGTTCCTCCATGCGGTACTCGCGCTTCTCCGCCTGTTCGGCCCGTTCTGCGTTCTCCGCCACGCCCGCACCCTACGTCGTACCGTGGGTAACTTTCCTTGTCCCGACCCCTACCCATGAGTACGAAGCTGCCCTACGCTCCGACTGCGCCAGTGTTCACTGGCGTGGTCGAGTGGGTTGTGAGGAAGGGCACGGGATGACCGAACGCGAGCATGTGCGAGTGGCGGTGATCGGGTCCGGGTTCGGCGGGCTGGGGGCCGCGGTGCGGTTGCGGCGCGAGGGCGTCACCGACTTCGTCGTCCTGGAGCGCGCCGACAGCGTGGGCGGGACCTGGCGGGACAACAGCTATCCCGGCTGCGCCTGCGACGTACCGTCCCATCTGTACTCGTTCTCCTTCGCGCCGAACGCCGACTGGCCGCGCACCTTCTCCGGCCAGGAACACATCCGCGCGTACCTGGAGAACGTCGCGGACGTCTTCCGGCTCCGGCCCCACATCCGCTTCAACTCCGAGGTCAAGATGATGACTTGGGACGCGGAGCGGCTGCGGTGGGACATCGACACCACCGGCGGTTCCTACTCCGCCGACCTCGTCGTCTCCGCCACCGGCCCGCTGTCCGACCCCAGGATCCCGGACATCCCGGGGCTCGACTCCTTCCCCGGCAAGGTCTTCCACTCGGCCCGCTGGGACCACGACTACGACCTGCGCGGCAAGCGCGTCGCCATGGTCGGCACCGGCGCCTCCGCGATCCAGATCGTGCCGGCGATCCAGCCCGACGTGGAGCGCCTCACCCTCTTCCAGCGCACCCCGCCCTGGGTGATGCCCCGCGTCGACCGCCCCATCAGCGGCGCCGAACGCGCCCTGCACCGCGCGCTGCCCTTCACCACCCAGGCCCGGCGCGGACTCCTGTGGGGCATAAGGGAGTTGCAGACCCAGGCCTTCACCAAGCGGCCCAACGAGCTTGTCCTGGTGGAGCAGTTGGCCAAGAGGAACATGGCCCGTGCCATCAAGGACCCGGCGCTGCGCGCCAGACTCACCCCCGACTACCGCATCGGCTGCAAGCGGATCCTGCTCTCCCGCACCTACTACCCCGCCCTCGCCCAGCCCAATGTCGACGTCGTGGCGAGCGGGTTGAGCGAGGTCCGCGGTTCGACGGTCGTCGCGGCCGACGGCACCTCGGCCGAGGTCGACGCGATCGTCTTCGGTACGGGCTTCCACGTCACGGACATGCCGATCGCCGACCGGGTGGTCGGCGCGGACGGGCGGACGCTCGCCGAGGCGTGGCAGGGCGGAATGCAGGCGCTGCGCGGCTCCTCCGCGGCCGGGTTCCCGAACTGGGTGAGCATCATCGGGCCCAACACCGGCCTCGGGACATCCTCCATGATCCTGATGATCGAGTCCCAGCTGAACTATCTTGCCGACTACGTACGGCAGTTGGACGTCCTCGGCGGCCGCGTCGCCCTCGACGCCCGGCCGAGCGCGGTGAGCGCGTGGAACCGGCGCGTGCAGGAACGGATGAAGCGCACGGTGTGGAACACGGGCGGCTGCACGAGCTGGTACATGGACGCTTCCGGTCTCAACACCACCATCTGGCCCGGCACGACAGCCGAATTCCGCAAGGCCACAAGGCGAGTCGACCTCACGGAGTACGAGGTCGTGCGAGCGCGGGTCGACAAGAAGGCGCAGTCGGCGGAGCAGGCGGAGGTGGTGGACGCGTGAGCCGGCTCATGCACGTTGCCTCCGGGCCGTACGCCCCGCCCGTCCCCGCCCGCGAACTCACCGTCACCTCGGCCGACGGCTCCCGGCTGCACGTCGAGGTGCACGGACCCGAGGGCGCGCCCGCCGTCGTCCTCGCGCACGGCTGGACCTGTTCCACGGCCTTCTGGGCCGCGCAGGTACGGGACTTGGCGGTCGACCACCGCGTCATCGCCTACGACCAGCGGGGTCACGGGCGCAGTCCGGTGGCCGTCGCGCACAGTACCGACGCGCTCGCCGACGACCTGGAAGCCGTACTGGAGGAGACGCTCGCGCCCGGGGAGAAGGCCGTGATCGCGGGGCACTCCATGGGCGGGATGGCCGTGCTGGCGGCGGCCGGACGGGCGGCGTTCCGGGAGCACGTGGTGGCCGTCCTGCTGTGCAGTACGGGGAGTTCGCGGCTGGTCGACGAGTCGCTCGTGGTGCCGTTGCGGGCCGGGCGGATGCGGACCCGGCTGACCCGGAAGATACTGGGGACGCGGGCACCGCTCGGGCCGGTCACACCGACCGCGCGGCGGATCCTCAAGTACGGGACGATGGGCCCCGGTTCGGCCCCGCACATGGTCGAGGCGTGCGCGCGGATCGTGCACGCGTGCCCGAGGGCGGTGCGGTACGCGTGGTCGCGGGTGCTTGATTCGCTCGATCTCGACCACGGCGTACGGGAGTTGGCGGTGCCGACGGCCGTCGTCGTCGGTACGGCGGACCGGATGACGCCGCCGGTGCACGCGCGGGCGCTCGTCGCCGCGCTGCCCAACTGCGTCGGGATCACCGAACTTCCCGGGCTCGGCCATATGACGCCCGTCGAGGCGCCGGAGCTGGTCAGCGCGAAGATCCGTGAACTGGCCGCCACCTACATGGAGTTCGATCAGGTCAAGGAGGGCGCATGAGCAGCAGGGTCGGCCTGGAAGGGCAGGTCGCGGTCGTGACCGGGGCCGCGCGGGGTGTCGGTGAGCTGCTCGCCCGCAAACTCTCCGCGCGCGGGGCCAAGTTGGCGCTCGTCGGGCTGGAACCGGACGCGCTGAAGCAGGTCTCCGAGCGGCTGCACACCGACAGCGATCACTGGTACGCCGACGTGACGGACCACGAGGCGATGGCCCGGGTCGCGGCCGAGGTCAAGGAGCGGTTCGGGAAGGTCGACATCGTCGTCGCCAATGCGGGTGTCGCGAACGGTGGGCCTTTCCTCGACTCCGATCCCGTCGCGTGGCGGCGGGTGATCGAGGTCAATCTGATCGGGTCCGCCGTGACCGCGCGGGCGTTTCTGCCCGTGCTCATGGAGAGCCGGGGGTATCTGCTGCAGATCGCCTCGCTGGCCGCGATCACGCCGGCGCCGATGATGACCGCGTACTGCGCGTCCAAGTCGGGCGTCGAGGCGTACGCGCACAGCTTGCGGGCCGAGGTCGGTTACAAGGGGGTGCGGGTCGGGGTCGGGTATCTGTCGTGGACCGACACGGACATGGTGCGCGGGGCTGATCAGGACGCGGTCATGCGGGAGTTGAGGGAGCGGTTGCCCTGGCCGTCGAACAAGACGTATCCGCTCGGGCCGGCCGTGGACCGGATCGTCGCCGGGATCGAGCGGCGGTCGAGTCATGTGTACGGGCAGTGGTGGCTGCGGGGGATGCAGGGGGTGCGGGGGTATCTGCCGGGGGTCATCGGGTCGGTGGGGCAGCGGGAGATGCGGCGGTTCGGGGCTCGGCTGGACGGGATGCGGTCGGGGCTTGTGGGGGCCGGTGGGGCGGCGGACGAAGCGGCTCGGGCTACGGCGCGGGCCACGGGGCGTGTCACGGAGGGTGACTGATCGAAATGCGAGGTTTGTCCTGGCGTGTGAATCTGGTCGAGGCCCCACCGAGGGGTCCCACGAATCCCCCATCAGTACGGGAGTGAACCCACATGGGTATGAAGGACCAGTTCCAGGACAAGGCCAAGGACCTCGCGGACAAGGCCAAGGACCGTATGGACCAGGGCAAGGACCAGGCGCGGGACCGCGGTCAGCAGCGGGAAGAGGACGTTGAGCGTACGGGGCAGGGTGCGCGGGAGCGTATGGACCAGGAGATGGACCAGGACTACGACGTGTAGTTGAGGTCTGATTGCGTGGGGCGCCCTGTGTTTTGGGGCGTCCCACGTTTGCGTTTTGGGTGCGTTGTCGGGTGCCGGCCCGGTGGGGGCTGGTCGCGCAGTTCCCCGCGCCCCTAAAAGAACGGGAGTCGGCCCCCTCCCCCTCTCAAGAACGTGGGGGGAGTTTCGGCCTTGAGCGGTCCGGGACAGCCGAGTAGTCGGGCGGGGTTGCCGCCGGGTGGATGGACAACAGGTCCAGGGCGAGCCTGATCGCGTCGTCCAGCTGTGCATGGCGGCCCTCTGCCCAGTCCAGCGGGGTGCGGAGGATCTCCAAGTCCGGGGTGACGCCTCGGTTTTCCACCGACCAGCCGTACGTGTCGAACCAGGCCGCGTTCATGGGGACCGTGATCACCGTGCCGTCGCCGAGTTGGTGGCGGCCGGTCATGCCGACGACTCCGCCCCAGGTTCGTTGGCCTACCACCGGGCCGAGTTTCAGCAATTTGAACGCCGCCGTGATCATGTCGCCGTCTGACGAAGTCGCTTCGTCGGCGAGGGCAACCACCGGGCCCCTGGGGGCATTTGACGCGTACGACACCGGCTGGGCGTTGCGGGTCAGGTCCCAGCCCAGGATGGTGCGGGTGAGTTTCTCGACGACCAACTCGCTGATGTGGCCGCCCGCGTTGCCGCGTACGTCGACGATGAGGGCCGGGCGGGACACCTCAAGGCGCAGGTCGCGGTTGAACTGGGCCCAGCCGGAGCCGCCCATGTCGGGGATGTGGAGGTAGCCGCAGTGGCCGCCGCTCAACTCCCGTACCACCGCCCGGCGTTTGGCCACCCAGTCCTGGTAGCGGAGGGGGCGTTCGTCGATGAGGGGGACCACGGCTACTCGGCGGGCTCTGCCTTCGCCTTCCGCCGGGGTGAAGGTCAGCTCGACCGTTGTGCCGCCCGCGCCTGCCAACAGGGGGTAGGGGCCGGTGAGTTCGTCGACCGGGCGGCCGTCCACGTGGGTCAGGATCGCGCCCTCGCGGATGCCCGTGCCAGCCAGGGGGGAGCGGGCCTTGGAGTCCGAGGACTCGCCGGGGAGGATGCGGGCGACCGCCCAACCGCCCTCCCTGCGCACGAAGTTGGCGCCCAGCAGGCCTTGTCGGCGCTGGTAGTGGGACGGGCCCTCGTTGCGGCGGGACGCGGTGACGTAGGCGTGGGACGTGCCCAACTCGCCCAGGACCTCGCGGAGCAGGTCCGCGAAGTCGTCCGGGGATGCCACCCGTTCGACCAGCGGGCGGTACTGGTCCAGGACCCCGGTCCAGTCGATGCCGCACATCTGCGGGTCCCAGTAGTACGCGCGGATCAGGCGGCCCGCCTCCTCGTACGACTGGCGCCATTCGGCGGGCGGGTCCACCTCGTGGAGGATGCGGCGGAGGTCGATCCAGACCGTCGAGTCGCTGTCGCCGGACTCCGTTGAAGGGACCGCTCGTAGCTCGTCCTCGTCGACCACGACCAGGCGTGAGCCGTCTCCGCTCACCGCGAACCAGTCGAGGTGGTCGACCAGTTCGGACTTCTTCGCCTTGCTGATGTTGAAGTGTTCGAGGGTCGGGCGGCCGCTGGTGTCGTCCGGGTTGGCGAAGGTCTCGCCCAGCGCGCCCGAGATCGGCCAGCGCAGCCAGACCAGGCCGCCGCCCGAAACCGGGTACAGCGCCGAGTACTTGGAGGCCGAGACGGGGAAGGGGGTGACTCTGCTCTCCAGCCCTTCCACCTCCACCGTCACCGCGCCGTCCGCGCCCTCGTCGTCCTCCGCCGCGTCGAGCCCCCCGGCGGCCGGGCGGCCCTCCGGGGTCAGCGCGAAGGGGGAGGGCGTGGCCGAGGAGAGGGGGACCAGGTACGGGCGGCAGCCGAGCGGGAAGGACAGGTCGCCGGTGTGGACGTCGTAGACCGGGTCGAAGCCGCGCCAGGAGAGGAAAGCGAGGTAGCGGCCGTCCCGTGTGAAGACCGGATTCTCGTCCTCGAAGCGGCCGTTGGTGACGTCGACGATCAAACGGTCCTTTATCCGCGCCATCTTGATCTGGCGGAGCGAGCGACCGATGCCGGGGTGGGACCAGGTCAGCCAGGTGCCGTCGGGGGAGAAGGCGAGGTCGCGGACGGGGCCGTTGATCGAGCAAATCAGCTCCGTCACCTCGCCTCCCCCGGACTCCGTCCGGGAGGTGCCCCCAGAGTCCTCCGTGGCGTCGAGGAGCAGGAGCCGTCCGTCGTGTGCGGCGATCGCGAGGCGCTCGCCCGCCGTGTCCGACACCAGCTCCAGTACCCGGCCCACCTCGCCGGAGGCGATTCGGCGGGGTTCGCGTTCACCGGAGGCGCGGGGGAGGTAGGCGATCTCGATCGCGTCCTCGCCGTCCGCGTCGGTGACGTAGGCGACCTGCCCGCCGGAGCCCAGCATCTCGGGGAGGCGGACCCGTACGCCGGGGGTGTCGGTGATGGTGCGGGCGGGGCCGTCGCGGTGGGTGAGCCAGTACAGGCTGCCGCGTACGACGACGGCGCTCGCGCGGCCCGTCTCGTCGACCGAGATGCCGTCCACGTGCTGGGCGGCGGGTACTTGGTACGTACGGCGGCCCGCGCGCGGTCCGCTCAGCTGGACGTCGAGCTTGCGCGGGGTCGCCACCGCCGACAGGTCGTCGACGATCCACAGGTCACCGGCGCACTGGTACACGACCCGGGTGCCGTCGCTCGCCGCGTGCCGGGCGTAGAAGGCGTCGTGGTCGGTGTGGCGCCGCAGGTCGGAGCCGTCGTAGGAACAGGAGTAGAGGTTGCCGACGCCCTCGTGGTCGGAGAGGAAGGCGATGCGGCCGTCGACGAACATCGGGGAGTGCAGGTGGCCTTCGAGGTCGGCGAGGAGGCGGCGGCCGTGCAGCCAGAGGCGGCCCATCGCGCCACCGCGGTAGCGCTTCCAGGCGGCCGGTTCGTGCGGCGGGGTGCCGGTCAGGAGCAGGGTCCGGCGTTCGCCGTCGACGTCGGCGAGCTGGATGTCGGAGACCGGGCCCCAGGGGAGCCGGCCGCCGGGGTCGCCGTCGGTGGGGACCTTGTGGGCCCAGGTGAAATAGGAGAACGGCTCCCCGTGCGAGGCCACGGCGAGGATGTCGCCGTCCGGGGTCCAGCCGCAGACCTGGGTGTCGGCGCTGCCCCAGTACGTCAGCCGGCGGCCGGGGCCGCCCTCGACCGGCGCGAGATGGATCTCCGGGACCAGGCTGCGCCAGGTCGTGTACGCGATGTGGCGGCCGTCGGGCGAGAAGCGGGGGTGGCCGACCTTCGTGCGGTCGACGGTGAGCCGCCAGGCGCGGCCCCTGCCGTCGAGAGGGGCCAGCCAGAGGTCGTCCTCGGCCACGAAGCTCAGGAGGTCGCCACTGAGGTGCGGCAGGCGCAGATAGCTCACCTCCCTATGCTTTTCCGCGGGACGGACCGGAGCAACTTATGAAAAGACACCGGCGTGGCGGCGACGGGGTGATGGGCAGTGGCTGCGGGGCGGCACCGCGGCCGACTCCGCGGCCGACTCCGTGACCCAGCACACGTACGAAACGGTTTCGTTTCGTAGAGAGGTGCGCTACATTCGTCATGTACGAAACCGTGTCGTTCGGAGCTGGGAAGGTGAGTCGCATGACTGAGGTCGCAACGGCGCGTCGCAGTCGCATCACACCCGAGCGAGAGGCCGAGTTGTACGCGGCCGTGCTCGACCTGCTCCGGGAAGTCGGCTACGACGCCCTCACCATGGACGCCGTGGCGGCCCGCACCCGGTCCAGCAAGGCGACGCTCTACCGCCAGTGGGGCGGCAAGGCCGAGCTGGTGGCCAAAGCGGTGCGGCACAACAAGCCGGGCGCATCGGCCGCCGAGGTCGACACCGGTTCGCTCAGGGGCGACTTCCACGCCCTCACGATGCGGTCGGACGACTGCGAGATGGAGCAGAACTCCGCGCTCATGCGGGGCCTGGCCATGGCGATGCACGGCAGCCCGGACCTCCTCAAGGCGTTCCGGGAACACCTCGTCGAACCCGAGATGACGGAGTTCAACACGGTGCTCCAGCGGGCGATCGACCGGGGTGAGATCCGTGCCGACAACCCGGCGATCGAGTACATCGTGCACATGATGATCGGCGGGTTCGCCGCCCGCACCATGATCGACGAGCAGCCGCCCACCCAGGCCTTCCTGCTGTCGTACATCGACGCCGTGGTGCTCCCCGCACTGGGCGCGCCCACCACCTGACCGACCCACAACACCCGCACAGCACGCCCACCTGACGTAACCGCTCACGTCGTCGGGCCGATCACCCGTGTCCCCAACCGGTTGATCACCCCTGCCCCGAAGAACCCCACGACCTGACCGGGAGTACGCCCTCGTGGCCACGTTCCTCTACAAAGTCGGCCGGCTCGCCTTCAGGCGACGGCACTACGTCGCCCTCCTGTGGATCGCGCTGCTGACGCTCGCGGGAGTCGGCGCGGCCAGCGCGCCCGCAGCCGGTGCCTCCTCCTTCTCCGTACCGGGAACCGAGGCCCAGAAGGCCTTCGACCTGCTGGAACAGCGCTTCCCCGGGATGAGCGCCGACGGCGCCACCGCCCGGGTCGTCTTCAAGGCCCCGGCCGGCGAGAAGCTCGACTCCGGCGCGAACAAGGCCACCGTCGAGAAGACCGTCAAGGACCTCGGCGACGGCTCCGAGGTCGTCTCGGTCGCCGACCCCTTCAAGGGCAAGGCCGTCAGCAAGGACGGCACGATCGCCTACGCGTCCGTGAAGTACAAGGTCTCCGGAATGGAGCTGAAGGACGCGTCGAAGGACGCTCTCAAGGAGACCGCGCAGCAGGCACGGGCCTCCGGACTCACGGTCGAGGTCGGCGGTGACGCGCTCACCGCGACCCCCGAGACGGGCTCGACCGAGATCATCGGCATCGCGATAGCCGCCGTGGTCCTGGTCATCACCTTCGGCTCACTCCTGGCAGCCGGATTCCCGCTGCTCACCGCGCTGATCGGCGTAGGCATCGGCGTCTCGACGATCACGGCACTGGCGAACGCCCTCGACCTGGGCACCACCACCTCCACCCTCGCGATGATGATCGGCCTCGCGGTCGGCATCGACTACGCCCTGTTCATCGTCTCCCGCTACCGGGCGGAACTGGCGGAGGGCCGCGAACGCGAGGAGGCGGCCGGACGAGCGGTCGGTACGGCGGGCTCGGCGGTGGTCTTCGCAGGCCTGACGGTCGTGATCGCCCTGGTCGGCCTGGCGGTCGTCAACATCCCGATGCTGACGAAGATGGGCGTGGCCGCGGCCGGCACGGTGGCGATAGCGGTCCTCATCGCACTCACCATGATCCCGGCGCTCCTCGGCTACGCAGGCAAGAAGATCAAGCCCATCGGCCAGAAGAGCAAGCTCCTGGGCGGCGGACGCGCCAAGTCCGCCGAGAAGTCGGCCCGCCCGAACATGGGCACCCGCTGGGCGAGCTTCGTCGTACGACGTCCGCTGGCGGTGTTGCTGCTCGGCGTGATCGGACTCGGCGCGGCGGCGATCCCCGCGGCCTCGCTCGAACTGGGCCTGCCCGACGACGGCTCGCAGCCCACGTCCACGACCCAGCGCAGGGCGTACGACCTCCTGTCCGAGGGCTTCGGCCCCGGCTTCAACGGCCCGCTGATGGTCGTCGTCGACGCGAAGGACAGCAAGACCCCGAAGGCCGACGTCACCACGGTGACCGACAAGATCAAGGCCCTGAAGGACGTCACCACGGTCACCCCGGCGACCTTCAACAAGGACGGCGACACCGCGACGATCACCGTCGTCCCGGACTCCAAGCCGTCGTCCGTCACGACCGAGGACCTCGTCCACGGCATCCGTGACGCGGGCGCGCAGGTCAAGGCGGACACGGACTCGTCGGTCCTGGTCACGGGCACGACGGCGATGAACATCGACGTGTCGCAGAAGCTGAACGACGCGCTGATCCCGTACTTGATCCTGGTGGTGGGCCTGGCGTTCCTGCTGCTGATCGTGGTCTTCCGCTCGATCCTGGTCCCGCTGAAGGCGGCCCTCGGCTTCCTTCTGTCGGTCATGGCGGCGCTGGGCGCAGTGGTGGCGGTCTTCCAGTGGGGCTGGCTGTCCGGCCTGATGGGCGTGGAGGAAACCGGCCCGGTCATGTCGATGATGCCGATCTTCATGGTCGGCGTGGTCTTCGGACTGGCCATGGACTACGAGGTGTTCCTCGTGACCCGGATGCGCGAGGCCCACGTCCACGGCGAGAAGCCGAGCCAGGCGATCGTCACGGGCTTCAAGCACAGCGCACGGGTGGTGACCGCGGCGGCGGTCATCATGATCGCGGTGTTCTCCGGCTTCATCAGCTCCAGCGAATCCATGATCAAGATGATCGGCTTCGGCCTCGCGATCGCCGTCTTCTTCGACGCGTTCGTGGTCCGCATGGCGATCGTCCCGGCGGTACTGGCCCTGCTCGGCAAGCGGGCGTGGTGGCTGCCGAAGTGGCTGGACCGGATACTGCCGAACGTGGACGTCGAGGGCGAGGGCCTGCGCGAGCTGGACTCCAAGGACTCCGACCCCGACGAGGACCGCGAACTGGTACGCGCCTGACCTCTGGGTACGGCATCAGTGGACCCCGGCCCGTTCATTCGGCGCCGGGGTCTTCCCGTCACCCGCTGTGCAGCACCCGAAAACGCCCGGGTTCCGCCGGATCCCGGTCAACGACCTGAACCGGCGCCCAGGCCCACTGCCACACACCGATCCCCGGCACACGGGAGAACGAGATCGCCCCGCGAGTGCCTTCGACGGCGACGTGCGGCCAGGACGCGGCGGCGGAACGCAGCACATCGGCAAGAACAACAACGGCGTCGTACCCCTCAAAGGCAACGAACGAAGGCGCGCCGCCCAACTGCCCCCGCAGCGCCGCCTCGACACGCAGACCAAGCTCCCCGAGCCGTTCAGGCAGATAACGCAGGAACGGAACCGAGGCGCCGTCGTCCCCCAACAACCCACCCCACTCGGCGAATTCGGGCTGCCCGGCCGGAGCGCCGACCAACACCTCCCCGAGCCGCGCATCCCGCCGAACGCACGTCACGATCGAGACGGCCGGTTCCGGATACCCGACCAGCAGAAGCAGGGCCGTAGCGCGCCGCTCGACGAGTTCTTCGCACAAGGCCTCCGGGCTGAGCGCACGCATGTCGAACTCGACGACGGAACCACCGTGCGGGGCAAGGCAGTTGCGCAGAATCCGCGTCCCTGACGCCCAGTACACGCTCGGCTCGACGGCGACGGCGACCCGACGATGCCCCGCACCGAGCAGAAACTCCGCGTAGATCCGCCACCCATGGGACTGAGCCGGAGCAAGCCGCGCGACCCACTCCGAAGGCTCATCGGTCAACGCGTCGAGAACAGCCGACGAACACAGAAACGGCAGACCAATGGCCTCCGCCCTGGCGGCAACAGCGCGAGCGACGACGCTGTGATACTCCCCGACCAGAGCGACCACCCCCTGACCGGCCAGTTCGTCTACGGCCGCCACGGCTGTCCTGGGATCAGCGGCAGTGTCCCTGACCACCAACTCAAGCGGCGCCCCGGCAATCCCACCGCCCTCATTGACTTCACCAACCCCCAACTCCAGCCCGGCGAGAAGGTGTTGACCCGCCTCCACCCATCCAGGCCGAGTCAGCGGAACGAGCACGCCGATCCGAACGGCCGGTCGTGAAGCGGTGGGCGGTGGCGTACTCATGATGTTCCGTCTCCCATACGTCGATCCCGGCGCGGCTTCGATAACCTCCCGGGGTATGACCACTCTGTCCGAACGTCCCAACACCGCGCTGTTGTTGATCGACGTACAGGTCGGCGTCGTTGCCGATGCGTACGCGCGTGACGCGGTCGTCGCCAACATCGCCGGACTCGTCGACAGGGCCCGCGAGGAATCCGTGCCGGTCGTCTGGATCCAGCACTTCGACGAGAACGTGCCCCAGGGCAGCGAGGCCTGGCAGTACGTCCCCGAACTGACCCGCCGCGACCCGGAACCCCTCGTCCCCAAGAGCTACCCCGACTCCTTCGAGGGCACCTCCTTGGAACAGGTACTGGCCGAGGCCGGAGTCGGACGCCTCGTGGTGGCCGGCGCCTCCACCGACGCCTGCATCCGCTCCACGATCCACGGCGCCTTCGTACGCGGCTACGACGTGACGCTCGTCAGCGATGCACACACCACGTCGGACTTGAGCCGGTGGGGTGCGCCGCCGCCGGAGCAGGTCATCGCCCACACGAACCTGTACTGGAAGTACCACGAGGCGCCGGGTCGTACGGCTGCTGTCGCCCAGGCAAAAGAAGTCACCTGGGCGTAGGGCCACTCGCTTCTTGGCCAGTGTCGGGCTTCCACGGCCCGAGTAAAGGGCGCTCCCTGCGGTCGCGTCGCCTGCGGCGATTCCGCTGCGCTCCACCCTTGACTAGGGCCGCTCCAGCCCGTTTCAGAAGCGAGCGAGTGGCCCGGAGGGATGGGTGGCCAGGGAGCCATCCCCTTGCCTGAACTGTGCTGCCGGCCGGTGTGGTGGGGGCGCGTTCGCGTCTCGCCAGCACGCCGGGTGGGCTTAGCGGCCAACCCCGGGTGGTGGGTGGTTGCTGGAAGCTGGGGGTAAATCTAACCACTCTCGTGACCTTTGACCGGTTAGAAAAGATCCATCCTCCAGAGGTGGCAGGGTCGGGCGGTCCAGGGGGAAGCTGGCCCGCGAGTCCCCACCGGCCGACAGGCGCTGAGCCGACCCGGCGTGCGGGCGAGACGCCAACGCGCCCCCACCGCGCCAGCCCCGCCTCCTCTGGAAGCCGGGGTCATTTCTAACCGGCCAAAGCCGCAACGGTAGTTAGATTTACCCCCAGCTTCCCGCGACTACCCACCCACCGCTGGCCGCCGAGCCGACCCGGCGTGCTGGCGAGACGCGAACGCGCCCCCACCACACCGGACCAGAACCCTGTACAGGCAAGGGAATCCGTAGCTGGGCCACCCATGCCTCGGGGCCGCCCGTTCGCTTCTTCAACGGGATTGCGGGAGGTGAGTCAAGGGTGGAGCGGAGCGGAATCGGCGTAGCCGACGCGACCGGAGGGAGCGCCCTTTACTCGGCTCCCGCAATCCCGACACTGGCTGAGAAGCGGGCGGTCCGACGGTCGGAACTCAGTCGCAGGCCCAGTACACCCACCGCTACCGTGCCCCCATGAGCATGAACAACACCGAAGACGACAACACCGGCGCCAACCCCCGATTCGCCGGGGCGCTACGGGAGTTGGGGCTCGGAGATCTGCTCGGTCGTATTCGGCGCTTCCCGGACGCCACCCGTACCGCAGCCGAGGCCGCCGCCGCGATCGGGTGCGAGTTGAGTGAGATCTGCAAGTCGTTGATCTTCGCGGCGGACGGGGTTCCCGTGCTGGTGCTCATGGACGGGGCGTCCAGGGTGGACGTGGAGCTTGTCCGGCGGGAGCTCGGGGTCGAGAAGGTCACGCGGGCCAAGGTGGACGTCGTACGGGAGACAACCGGGTATGCCATCGGGGGTGTGCCGCCCTTTGGACACCGTACGAAGACACGGGTGTTGGCCGATCGGTCGCTGCTCGCGCACGACGTCGTCTGGGCGGCCGCAGGCAACCCGCATGCCGTGTTTCCCATGGAGCCCAAGGAACTCGTCGCGCACGCCGGTGCCACTCTGGTGGATGTGCGCGAGCAGCCCTCGTGACCCCGGAGGTCGCCGCCGCCGTCCTGCTCGCCGCCGTCACCCACGCCTGCTGGAACGCCCTCGCCCACCGCATCACGGACAAGCTCGTCGGGTTCACGCTCATCGCGGGCGGCGGGACGGTCATCGGGCTGGCGCTCGTGCCGTTCACGGCATTTCCGGCGGCCGGGGCGTGGCCGTATCTCGGGACCTCCGCGCTCATCCATCTCGCTTACTACCTCCTGCTGATGAAGTCCTTCCGGCTCGGGGACTTCGGGCAGGCCTATCCGATCGCGCGCGGCACCGCACCCCTCGTCGTCACCGTCCTCGCCGCCGTCTTCGCACACGAGGTCCCCGACGGCTGGGCCGCAGCCGGTATCGCACTGTCCTGCGCCGGGCTCACCGGCGTCGCCCTGTGGGGCATGCGCGGCCGCCGGCCCAACTGGGCTGCGATCGGCGCCGCGTTGGCGACCGGTCTGTCCATCGCCGCGTACACCGTGGTCGACGGGCTCGGCGTACGCGCCTCGGGCTCCTCGCTCGGATACATCGCCTGGCTGATGGCCGTCCAGGGGTGGATGATCCCCGCGTACGCCGTGTATCTGCGGGGTGGCCGTCAACTCGCCCCCGCCCTACGGCCGTTCGTCGGAGTCGGGTTCCTCGGCGCGGCCCTGTCCGTGTCGGCGTACGGACTCGTCCTGTGGGCCCAGACGCGCGCGGACCTCGCCCCCATCGCCGCCCTGCGCGAGTCGTCGATCATCGTCGGTGCGGCCATCGGTGCCGTCTTCTTCAAGGAGCGGTTCGGGGCCCCGCGGATCGCCGCCGCCGTCCTGCTCGTGGCCGGTATCGGGCTGATGCTGCGGGCGGGTTGACCGTTCCTTCACTCGGCTTGCCGACGACTTGACGATCCGTTCCCCGCGCGTTCAGACGGCTGTCTGTGCATGGGATGTGTGGTGTCCCTAGGGTCCCTGAGGATTCGAAAGAAGGGGCTCATGGAGAGACGTCACGTGGTCCGGGCCGACGGGATCACCAAGTGCTTCGGTGATGTCGTCGCGCTCGACGGCGTCGGTCTGGATGTGACGCAGGGCCAGATCCACGGTCTGGTCGGGCCCAACGGGGCCGGCAAGACCACTCTGCTCGGGCTGTTGCTTGGTCTGGCCGTCGCCGACGGTGGGCGCCTGGAGATCCTGGGGACGCCGGTCGGGCGGGCGTTCGCCGCCCCCGACGGGGTCGCCGGGTTCGTGGACGGGCCCGGTCTCTACCCCTCGCTCACCGCCCGGCAGAACCTCGCCGCGCTGGCCGCGTTGCGCGGCCATGACGCGCGGACGGCGGGGATCGACGACGTGCTGGACCAGGTCGGGCTCACCGATGTCGCCGACGACCGGGCCCGCGGGTTCTCGCTCGGCATGCGCCAGCGGCTCGGGCTCGCCGCCGCGCTGCTCACCAGACCCCGGCTGCTCGTGCTCGACGAACCGTCCAACGGCCTTGATCCGGCGGGCAAGAGACATGTGCACCGAGTCCTCACCCGGCTCGCCGCCGACGGAACCAGCGTGGTGCTCTCCAGCCACCGTATGGACGACCTGGAGGCGCTGTGCTCCGAGGTCACCATCCTCGCCACCGGACGGGTCGTCTTCTCCGGCCCGTTGAGCAAGCTGGCCGCCGAGAGCCGTGAGATGGAGTACCGGTTGTGGACTTCCGATGCGCGGGCGGCGCGTGTGCTCGCCGCCGAGACGGGCGGGGTCCTGGTTGTCGACGACGCCGGGATACGGCAGGACGCCGAGGTGTTCGTCGTGCGCGCGCTGACACCCGCCCTCGACGAACTGGTGGCCCAGCTCGTGCGGTCGGGCATCGCGGTGCGTGAACTCGCCCCCGTGGTATCGCCGTTGGAGGCCGCATTCCTCGCGCTCACCGATCAGGAGGCGGGTCGATGAGTGCGATCGCCGTCGTCGAACACACCGCCGTAGCGCGCCGCGTCTCCGTCGCGCGCGGCTACCGCTTCGAACTCGTCAAGCTCGTCTCGCAGTGGCGGATCCGCCTGCTGGTCCTCGCCTGCTGGGTCGCGCCCGCGCTCTTCGTCGCGGGGGTGAGCCAGCAGGACACCCTCCCCTCCGACACTCTCTTCGGCCGCTGGATGCACGCCACGGGGTGGGCCGGCCCGCTGGTCATGCTGGGTTTCGCGGGCAGTTGGGCGCTCCCGTTGCTGACCTCGCTCGTCGCCGGTGACGTGTTCGCCGCCGAGGACCGGCTCGGCACCTGGCGGCATCTGCTGGTGGCGGTCCGTTCGCCCGCGCGGATCTTCGTGGCGAAGGCCCTGGCCAGCGTCACCGTCATCCTGGCGCTGGTGGCGGGGTTGGTCGTCTCCAGTACGGTCGGCGGGCTCCTGGCCGTCGGCAACCAGCCGTTGGTCGGTCTCGACGGCCATCTGCTGGCGCCGGCGGACGCGGCCGGCCGGGTCCTGCTCGCCTGGCTCTGTGCCCTCGCCCCGACCCTCGCCCTCGCCGCGATCGGACTCCTCGGGTCGGTCGCGCTGGGGCGGTCCTCGATGGGGCTGCTGCTGCCGGTGCTGGTCGCGCTCGCGATGCAGGTCGCCCAGATGCTGCCGTTGCCCGTCGCGGTGCGCCTCGCCCTGCCCGGCTACGCCTTCATCGCCTGGAACGGTCTGTTCACCAGCCCGGCCCAGCTCGCCCCGCTGCTGATCGCCGTCGCGGTCAGCCTCGCGTGGGCCGTACTCGCCACCGCGCTGGCCTATCTCCTGTTCGTACGGCGCGACTTCACCAACCCGGCCTACGACGGCTCGGGGCGCCGCGCGTTCACCTTCGGCGTGCTACCGCTGACGGCGCTGACCGCCGTCACCGTGGGGGCGGTCGCCGTGGCGACGCCGTCGACGGGCTCCGGGATCCAGCAGGACAAGGTGCAGAAGTCCCTCGCGACGGTGTTCGCGCATCTGTATCGCCTGCAGACCGAGCAGCTGCACCGGCCCGCCGTCACCGAGGACCGGTTGCGGACCTCGGCGGCGTGCACCAAGAGCGACGGCCAGGCCGCCCAGGAGGGGGCGGGCAACGACTGGCGTTGCGTCGTGAGCTGGCATCTCCCCGGGGTCGCGGTCACGGGGACGGCGATCTACCAGCTCGACATCACCTCGGACGGGCGGTTCGTGGCGGACGGCGACGGTCCCAAGGAAGTCAACGGCTACTTCCTGGTGCGGACTTCGACCGGTGACGCCCCGAATCCGCTGTGGCAGTTCGACGGCAACGTCGAACTGCTCGAAACCCAGTGAAGGGAACAGTTCCGTGCAGGTAACCCGCCAGCGTCGGATCAACGAGAAAAACCAGGTCAACCTCTTCGGCAGACACGTCGGCCGCCGGGCACTGCTCGTGACGGCCGGTATCGCGGTCGCCCTCGGTGTCACGGGCACGGCGGTCGCCTCGACATACCAGTTCGGCACCCAGCAGGTCGGCCAGACCACCGCCAACGGCCAGGTCATCTCCAGCGACCAGTACATCAAGCCGTACGGCAGCCGTACCGTCATCAACGACGGCAAGATCATGTCGTCGACGGTCAGCCCGGACGGCACCCGCCTCGCGGCCTCGATCGCCGACGGCGACGCCTCTCTGGTGGTCATGGACCTGACTACCGGTCAGATCAAGCAGAAGATCGGCACCAGCACGGCGGACGACCTGCGCATCAGCAGCGGCGCCGTCGGCCAGGAGGGCCCGACCTACTCGCCCGACGGCAAGCAGCTGTGGCTCGGGCAGGCGAACGGCTACACCAAGTTCACCGTCAACGCCGACGGCACCCTCGCGAGCCCCACCGCCGTCCCCATCGCGGCCGACGGCACCAAGCAGGCACTGGTGGGCGCGGCCGTGTTCTCCGCCGACGGCTCCACCGTGTACTCGGCGGTCAACGGCCAGAACAAGGTGGTCGCCATCGACGCGGCGACCGGAACCATCAAGCAGAGCTGGGCAGTTGGCACCGCCCCGCGCGGTATCGCCCTGGTCGGCGGCACGTTGTACGTCAGCAACGAGGGCGGCCGCCCGGCGAAGGCCGGCGACACCACCATCAACTCCTACGGCACCGACGTGCCGGCCAACCCCAAGACGGGCGCCAGTACCACCGGCACGGTCAGCGTCATCGACACCGCGGACCCGTCCGCCGCCGTCGGCACCATCGCCGTAGGACTGCACCCGACCGCCGTGTACGCGAGCAAGGGCGCGGTGTTCGTCACCAACACCGCCGACAACAGCGTGTCGGTCATCGACACCCGCAAGGGCAAGGTCGTCCAGACGATCGCCACCCAGCCCTGGCCCGAGGCGTCCGTCGGCTACGAGCCGAACGCGGTGACGCTCACCGACGACGGCCGGCTGCTGGTGACACTCGGCCGCGCCAACGCGGTCGCCGTCTACCGCTACAGCTCCCCGCAGCAGCCCGCCCGCTACGTCGGCCTGCTCCCCACCGACTACTTCCCCTCGGGAATCACGGCCAACGGCAAGCAGATCGTTGTTGCCAACACCCGTGGCGTGGACGCCCTCCGCCCCGACGCCGCCGGCCACAACACGCACGACACCACGTCGAGCGTCACGCAGTTCACGCTGCCGAGCGACCTCACCATCAGGTCACAGACGGCCAAGGTCTTCAAGCAGAACGGCTGGACGGCCGGATCGGTGAAGACGGCCACGAGCAAGAGCCACACGAAGGCCGTCCCGGTCCCGACGCGGATCGGCGACCCCTCGACGATCAAGCACGTCTTCCTGCTCGTCAAGGAGAACCGCACCTACGACCAGGTCTTCGGTGACCTCCCGCAGGGCAACGGCAACGCCTCGCTCACCCAGTTCGGCGAGAACGTGACGCCCAACCAGCACGCGCTGGCCGAGCAGTTCGGGCTCTACGACAACTTCTACGACATCGGCACCAACTCCGCCGAGGGCCACAACTGGCTGATGCAGTCGGACAACCCGGAGTACACCGAGTCCTCGGCCGGCGAGTACACGCGCAGCTACGACACCGAGAACGACGTCCTCGGCCACCAGAAGACCGGGTTCATCTGGACCGGCGCACAGGCGGCCGGCAAGTCCGTCAAGGACTTCGGCGAGTTCCAGTCGCTGGAGACCAAGCCGACCGGCGCGACCTGGCAGAACCTGTACTGCGACAGCAAGAACATGGCCGCGACCGGAGCGCAGACCGCCTACCCCATCAAGACGGGCTCAGCGATCCCCTCCCTCAACAACGTGTCGGTGCAGGGCTTCCCGCTCTTCGACCTCGACGTCCCGGACATCTACAAAGAGCAGATCTGGCAGCAGGACTTCGACAAGAGCGGCCCGGCGAACCTGAACATGTTCTGGTTCTCCAACGACCACACCGGCGGCCCGGCCAACGCCGCCGCCGAGGTCGCCGACAACGACCTCGCGGTCGGCAAGATGGTCGACAAGATCACTCACAGCAAGTACTGGAAGGACTCGGCGATCTTCGTCGTCGAGGACGACTCCCAGGCCGGCCTCGACCACGTCGACGGCCACCGCGCCCCGGTCCAGGTCATCAGCCCGTACGCCAACCACAGCACGGTCGACGACCACTACTACTCGCAGATCACCATGGTCCGCACCATCGAGCAGATCCTCGGCATCCACCCGATGAACCAGCTCGACAGCGCGGCCACCCCGATGTACGGCGCGTTCACGAGCAAGGCCGACAACACCCCGTTCACCGCGGTCCCCAACCGCACCTCCCTGACCCTCGGCGTGAACCCCCAGCCCTCCTGCGGCTCGGACACCCCGGCCCCCCAGGACACCAAGGCGGCCGCCGCACCGACGACGGTCTCGGTCCCGGCAGCCGAGAAGGCACTCGCGGCCCAGTGGAAAACCTGGGCATCCCACCAACGCCTAACCGGCCCGAACGCCGTACCCGACTACGCCAACCCCACCCAAATGAACCGCTACACCTGGTACCAAACCCACAACTGGACCAAGCCCTACCCCGGCGACAAGAAGCTCTACACGCCGGATGAAGTCCCCGGCGCATACCTCCCGTCCCCGGAGAACGACGGCTGACAAACGCCGCCCCTAAAGGCGGCCCGCAGGGCCTGCCTTTAGGGGCGCGGGGAACTGCGCGCCCAGCCCCAACGGCGCAGCACCCAACCGACGACCCATCCCTCAGGCAACAGACACGCCCAACGAGCCCACACCGGACAGGTCATGGGCCCGAACGCTGTTCCGATCCGTCGCCGCCCGCCCAAGCGCATGGTGCGGCCACAACCCCCCAGCCACCCGCCGAGACCGCTCTCCCCACTCCCGCGCCTCGACACCACCAGCCTTGTAGTGGTTGAGCGCATACCCCCCGGAGTACACACGCAGCAGCAAAAACCCACCGGGATAGTCCTTCGCGGCGGTCACCTCCTGCTGAACGACATGCGGCGCCCGCACCAGCAGCGTCCGCTTGTTCCGGTGGGTATGGCCCGCGTGGTGCAGAAAGACCCCCGGCGCCGAGGCATACGCGTCGACGATCGCCCGAGCCTGCCGCCGATCCAGCTGCTGCCCCCGCGTCACCGGAAACACGGAGTCCCGTACCGTCAGCGGATGGTGCCCGAAGACGACGGTCGGCCGATCCGGTTCGGCCCTGAGCCGCGCCCGGAACCAGGACAACTGCTCCTCACCGAGCCCACCCGCGTCACCCCCGTTGCCGGCCTTGGCATACGTGTCGAGCCCGATGATCCGCAGCCCGCCGAGGTCGTGGGCGAAGTAACCGGGCCCCTCGCCGAAGCCCTCCCGGAACCCTTCGTGGAACGTGTCGGCGGAGCTACCCGCCCGGTCGTGGTTGCCACGTACGACGAGATAGTCACGCCCCAGCGTGCCGAAGCCGTCCAGGATGCGTCTGGCCTCGGCCAGGTCCCACGGCGACCCGCCCGCCGAGATGTCCCCGGCGGCGAGCAGGACGTCCGCCCCGCGCCGCTTGGCCTCCTCGACCAGGGCCCGGGTCATGATCTCCGGATAGGCGGCGAGGCCCGCCGCCTGCGACACCCCGCGCAGCAGCGGGAAGCCCGCCATGCGGCCCGCGGTGGTCTCGCCGAGGTGCAGGTCGTTGCAGAGGGCGATGGACAACAGGTGCCTGCCGGGCGGGGGCTGGGGCGTGGTGAAGGAGTACGTGCCCGTCAGGGAGGCGAGACCGTGCCGCGAAGTGCCGACGGCGTTTCCCCGCACGTGCTGCAACGGCGTCGGTACGGCGGTCACGCCCCGGGAGCGTGCCCGGTAGTAGTACGTCTGCCCGGGCTCCAGGCCGGTCAGCTCCACCTGGTGGTGCGCGGTGGGCCGGTCCTCGGCCGCGACGCGGTTGAGCCGGGCCGGGTGGGTGCCGTAGACGACCTCGCCCTCGGTGACCGCGGGGAGCGGGTGGCCGAGGCCGTCGTCGGTGCCGGGTATCCGGGTGTGCCAGGTGATGATGGCGCTGTCCTCAGTGAGGGTGACCAACTCCAGGTGGACGGCGGCCAGTTGGCGGTATCCGCCGCGCCCGGGACGGCTGTGGGCGGCACGCAGCAGCGCCGGGCCGAGGAGCGCGCCGGAGCGCACGACGTCGTACGGAGTGGGGAGCGCGGCGAGGGCCGCGAGGGGAGCCGAGAAGCAGCAGCGCATACCCCATTGTTGCCCCAGGGCCGTGAACGCAGGCCGTGGCGCCGACGGCCGTAGCCGTACCAGTGCGCTACGACAGGGCGGTGCGCACCGCCCTGACCAGCGCCTGCGCCCGTGGATCAGCCGTCACGCTCTTGCGGAACGAATTCGTCACATACCCGAACGCGATGCCCGACTCCGGGTCGGCGAAGCCCAGCGCGCCGCCCCGGCCCGGGTGGCCGAAGGAGCCGTCCGAGAGGAGCGGGGACGCGCCGCCGTGCAGCATGTAGCCGAGGCCGAAACGGGTGTTGATCACGAGGACGCGGTCGGGGCCCGAGGAGCGTTCCGCGCGGGCCAGCTCGGCCGTCTCGGGGGTGAACAGCCGTACCCCGCCGTCCACTTCACCGATCAGCGACGCGTAGACGCGGGCCAGTCCGTCCGCCGTCGCGATGCCGTTCGACGCGGGGAGTACGGCCGCCCGGTACGCCGGGTCGTTCTCGTCCGGCATCGGCGTGATCGCTCCGAACGCGCGCCGGGTGAGGGAGTCGGGGTTCGCGTACGCCTCGGAGACCGAGCGCTTGGGGCGGACGCGGAGCGCGCTCGCCTCCGCGGGGGCGGCCTCGGCCTGCGCCACCCGGCCCACCCGGCTCTCCTCGTCCGACGGCAGGCCCACCCACAGGTCCGCCCCGACCGGGCCCGCGATCTCGTCCGCGATCCACTCGCCGATCGACCGGCCCGTCACCCGGCGGACGAGTTCACCGGTCAGCCAGCTGTACGTCTGCGCGTGATACCCGTGGTCCGTGCCCGGCTCCCACACCGGCGCCTGCGCCGCCACCGCCGTAGCACTGGCCACCGGGTCGGCAGCCTGCTCCGGGGTCAGCGGGCGGTCCAGCACCGGGACGCCCGCGCGATGGGCCAGCAGGTGCCACACCAGGGTGTGCTCCTTGCCGGCCGCCTTGTACTCCGGCCAGTACTCGCCCACCGGAGCGTCCAGGTCCAGCTCCCCGCGCTGCGCCAGCAGGAGCAGGACGGCGGCTGCCACGCCCTTCGTCGCCGAGCGGACGATCTGGGCCGTGCCCTGTTCCCAGGGCGCGGTGCCGTCGACGTCCTTCGTGCCGGCCCAGAGGTCCACGACCCGGTGCCCGTGCCGGTACACCGTCACGGCCGCGCCCCGGTCGCCGCGCGCCTCGAAGTTCGCCTCGAACGCGTCCCTGACCGGCTCGAAGCCCTCGGCCACCACGCCGTTCACATCCACGTCCGCGCTCCTCGTTCCGCCGTCCGGCCTCTCTCTCAACCAAGCAGGATCGTCACGTCGATGTTCCCGCGCGTCGCGTTCGAGTACGGGCAGACCTCGTGCGCCGCGTCCACCAGCTTCGCCGCGATGTCCTGGTCGAGGATCGGCAGGGACACGCTCAGGGCGACCGCGAGGCCGTAGCCGTGCTGCTTGTTGGGGCCGATGCCGACCTTCGCGGCGACCGTGGAACCGGTCAGGTCGAAGCCCGCCCTACGGCCGACCAGGACCAGCGCGTTGTGGAAGCAGGAGCTGTAGCCGGCCGCGAAGAGCTGCTCGGGGTTGGTGCCGTTGCCGTCACCGCCCAGGGCCGGGGGCATCGCGACCTGGAGGGCGAGCTGGCCGTCCTGGCTGCTGACGAAGCCGTCCCGGCCGCCGTGGGCGGTGGCCTCGGCGACGTACATGATCTTCGTCGGGCGGGTGTCGACGGCGACATCGGCGATGGCAGCGGTGTCGTCGGTCATGGCGGGACCTCCCCCGGGGCGGAAACACGGAACACGGACACACGAGAGCGCGCAACTACATCGTGCACAAGATACTGGTGAGTAGGTCGGCGCTGGCCAGCCGGGGGTGAGGACCGTCGGTAACCCGAGGTCAGCGGGTCAGCGGGCCCGTTCCGCCGCCGCCTCCGCGCGCTCCGCCAGCCGCCACAGTTCCGCGCGCAGGCGGGCGACCTCCGGCATCCCCAGCTCCGTCGCCGCGAGCAGCGCCCCGGGCACGCGGGCCGCGCGCTCCCTGAGGGCACTGCCGCGCTCCGTGCACGCGACCAGCACCGAGCGCTCGTCGTGTGCCGACCGCTCCCGGCGGACCAGACCAGCCGTCTCCAGGCGCTTCAGGAGCGGCGACACCGTGCCGTAGTCGAGCCGCAGGGCCGTCGCGAGGTCCTTGACCGGGGTCTCGCCGCGCTCCCACAGGACGAGGAGGACGAGGTACTGCGGGTAGGTCAGCTCCAGCTCCTCCAGGAGGGGGCGGTACGCGGCCGTCAGCGCCCGCTGGGCCGCGTACAGCGCGAAGCACAACTGCTCGTCGAGGAGCAGTGACCCGGCAGCGGTGTGGTCCTCGGGACCCTCGTTCGTCACGCGCCCATTGTCACGGACCGCGGGTCGAACCCGAAGGGCAACTCCAGGCGATGCGCCCGCATCAACGCGTCGTCGGAGAGGAGCTCGCCGGTCTTCCCGTCCGCCGCGATCACGCCCTCGCTCAGGATCAGCGCGCGCGGGCACAACTCCAGTGCGTACGGCAGGTCGTGCGTGACCATGAGCACTGTCACGTCCAACGACCGCAGGATGTCGGCCAGTTCGCGGCGGGAGGCCGGGTCGAGGTTGGAGGAGGGCTCGTCCAGGACGAGGATCTCCGGCTCCATCGCCAGCACGGTCGCCACGGCGACTCGCCGCCGCTGCCCGAACGACAGGTGGTGCGGGGGCCGGTCCGCGAAGTCCGCCATCCCCACCGACTCCAGTGCCGTGCGCACCCGTTGCTCCAGCTCGGCGCCCTTCATCCCGGCCGCCGCCGGGCCGAACGCCACGTCCTCGCGGACCGTCGGCATGAAGAGCTGGTCGTCGGGGTCCTGGAATACGATCCCGACCCGGCGCCTGATCTCCGCCATGTGCCGCTTGCCGACCGGGAGTCCGGCCACCGTCACCGTCCCGGCGCCGGCCGTGAGAATGCCGTTCAGGTGCAGGACGAGGGTGGTCTTGCCGGCGCCGTTCGGGCCGAGCAGGGCGACCCGTTCGCCGCGCGCGACGGTGAAGTCCACGCCGAACAGGGCCTGTTGGCCGTCGGGGTAGGCGAAGGCTAGGCCCGAGACCTCGAGAGAAGTGGTCACAGCGTCCATCCCAACAGGCATACGACAAGGGCGGCACAGGGCAGGGCGAGGGCGTACGACCACTGCGCCCGGTCCGCGGTCACCTCGTCGATCACCGGCATGGAACCCGCGTAACCCCGGCTCACCATGGCGAGATGGACGCGTTCCCCGCGTTCGTAGGAGCGGATGAACAACGCGCCCGCCGACTTCGCGAGCACGCCCCAGTGGCGGATGCCCCGGGCCTCGAAACCCCGTGACTCGCGGGCGATCCGCATCCGCCGCATCTCGTCCGTGATGACATCGCCGTAGCGGATCATGAAGGACGCGATCTGGACGAGGAGGGGCGGGAGCTTCAGCCGCTGGAGGCCCAGGAGGAGTTCGCGGAGTTCGGTGGTCGCGGCGAGGAGGACCGAGGCGGCTACGCCCAAGGTGCCCTTGGCCAGGACGTTCCACGCGCCCCAGAGGCCGTTGACGCTCAACTGCACGCCCAGGACGGTGACTTGGTCGCCCTCCGCCACGAAGGGCATCAGCACCGCGAACGCCACGAACGGGATCTCGATCAGCAGGCGGCGGAGCAGGAAGCCGGCGGGCACACGGGCCGTGTACGCGACCAGGCCGAGCAGTACGGCGTAGACGCCGAACGCCCACATCGCCTCGCGCGGGGTCGACACCACGACCACCACGAAGGCGAAGACGGCCGCCAGTTTGGTGTGCGGGGGCAGCGCGTGGACGGGGGAGTGGCCGTGCCGGTAGAGACGGTGGGCGTGGCCCGCGCCCATCTCAGGCCGCCTGCGAGGTGCTACGGCGCCTGCGGACCGCCCAGAAGACCCCGGTACCCGCCACGACCGTGACGCCCACGCCGATCACGCCCGCGAGGCCTCCGGAGAGCCGGGCGTCGTCGACATCACGCACGCCGTAGTCGGCGAACGGGGAGTCCGCCGAGGCGTGCTCCTTCGCCTGCTGGTCGATGCCCTGGTCGGCGGCCACCTTCTCCAGCCCGTCGGGGTTCGAGGAGGCGTAGAAGCTGACGAAACCGGCGAGGAGGAGGGAGGCCACCAGGCCGGTGATCCACAACCTGCGGCGCGAAGTCCCCCGGGCGGCGACCGGCTCCAATGGCCTTGGCGCGTCCACGAGTTCGCCGTTCACGCGCAGCTTGAGGCGCTGCTCCAGGCCGCGTGCGCCGTGGACCAGGTCCGGGCGTACGGCGATCACGGCGCCGACGGTCAGCGCGGTGATCGCGGCCTCGCCGATGCCGATGAGGACGTGGACGCCGATCATCGCGGTGGCGACCTTGCCGAGGGAGACGTCGGTGGTGCCGCCGAGCGAGTAGAGGAGGGTGAAGACGAGGGCTGCCGCGGGGACCGAGAGCAGGGCCGCGAGGAAGGACGCGGCCGTGATCGAGCGGCGGCTGCGCGGGAGGATCTTGACCAGGCCGCGGAAGACGGCGTACGCCACGACCGTCGTCGTGATCGCCATGTCGGTGATGTTCACGCCGAGCGCGGTCAGGCCGCCGTCCGCGAACAGGATCCCCTGCATCAGGAGGACGACCGAGACGCAGAGCACGCCCGTGTAGGGGCCGACCAGGATCGCGGCCAGGGCGCCGCCCAGGAGGTGGCCGCTGGTGCCGGCCGCGACCGGGAAGTTGAGCATCTGCACGGCGAAGATGAACGCGGCGACCAGGCCCGCGAGCGGCGCCGTCCGCTCGTCGAGCTCGCGGCGGGCACCGCGCAGGCTCACGGCGATGGCGCCGGCGGCGACCACTCCGGTCGCGGCGGATACGGGGGCGTCTATGAATCCGTCAGGCACATGCACGGGATGATTTTAGATGCTTGTTGCGAGTCCTTTGCAAGAGCCAGACGGTCTCACGCCGACATGTGAGATCTGTCGCCCCGGAGGGCGCTCCCGAGAAAATGTGCGACATTTGGGTAGTGGAAGCGGATGCACAGCTTTCGCACAGGTCACTCAGCGTAAGGGGCCGCCCGATGTCCGTAGTCGAACAGTACGCGCGAGCCCATATCGTCACCGACGAGGACGTGGACCGGCTGGATGCTGACGCGGTCCCCGTCGTCCTGCGGTACGACCCCGACTCCGATCCCCGAGCCGTCCGTATCGGCCTGCCCGGACCGCATGAATGGACCTTCGACCGCGAGCTGCTGGAGCAGGGGCTGCGCGCCCCGGCCGGCAGCGGCGAGGTGCGGGTGTGGCCGTGCGGACGCGTGCAGGCCGTGGTCGAGTTCCACTCCGAACAGGGCGTCTCCGTCGTCCAGTTCGAGACGAAGACGATCCTGCGCTTTCTGCGGCGGACCTATATGGCCACCGCACCCATCGCGAGCTGAACTCCCGGAGGCGCTGAGGTTCAGCCGCCGAGGCTGCTGCCCAGCTTGAGCAGGGCCGCCACGATCGGGCCCGCCGTGTCGCCGCCGTGGCCGCCCGCCTGGACGACGCCCGCGGCGACGAGGTCGCCCTTGTACGCGGTGAACCAGCCGTTGGGCTTCTTCTGGCCGTCGACCTCCGCCGAGCCGGTCTTCGCGCCGTAGTCCGGACCGAGCCCGGCCATCGCCTTGGCGGCCGTGCCGTAGTCGGCCGTGTACTTCATGACCTCCTTCAGCTCCGACTGCGTCGTCGACGACATCGTGCGCGAGGCCTTCGCGACCGTGCGGTTGTCGACCGTCGGGGAGACCAGGTACGGCTGGTGGAAGGTGCCCGTGTCGACCGTCGAGGCGACCGACGCCATGTTCAGCGGGTTCATGCGGACCCCGCCCTGGCCGATCAGCGAGGCGCCCATCTGCGCGCCGCTCTGCACCGGGACCGAGCCGTCGAAGGTGGGGACGCCGATGGCCCAGTTGTTCATGCCGAGGCCGTAGACCTGCTGGGCCTCCGTCGTCAGGTCGCTGTTGGACAGCTTGGGCGCGAAGTTGATGAAGGCGTTGTTGCAGGACGCCCCGAAGGCCATCTTGAACGTGCCCTGCTTGATCTCGGAGTCGTCGTCGTTGTGGAAGGTCCAGCCCGCCAGCTTGTACGTCTTGGGGCAGGGGTGGGACGCGTCCGGGGTGATGAGGTTCTTCTCGAAGAGCATCGTCGACGTCACGATCTTCATCGTGGAACCGGGGGCGAGGGAGCCCTGGAAGGCCACGTTGAAGCCGTGCGAGGCGTTCGCGACGGCCAGGATCTCGCCGGTCGACGGGCGCATCATCACGACCGAGGAGTTCTTCTGCTTGCCGACCTGTGTCTCGGCCGCGGCCTGGAGGGTCGGGCTGAGCGTCGTCTTCACCTTGCCCGGGGTGCCCTTGCTCAGCTCCAGCAGCGTCTTGTCGGACTGCTTGGACTTCTTGCCCCGGATCACCTGGAGTTCGATGCCCGCCTTGCCGCCGGCCTTCTTGCCGAACTTCTCCCGCAGCCCGTCCAACACCGGCCCCAGCGACGGGTACTTGGCCACCGTCAGCTCGCCGCCGTCACGGTCGTAGGCCTTGATCGGCGGGGTGCCGGACTCGCCCGTCACCAGGGTGTCGCCGTCCGCGAGGTCTGGGTGGACGACGGACGCGTGCCACTGGACGTACGGCTTGCCGTCCTGCGCGCTGCGCACCACGCTCAGTGAACTGGCGTACGTCATGGGCTTGTTGATGCCCTTGTACGACACCGTGCACTTCACGGAGAAGGGGACCTTGGTGCCGGTGCGGGCGCCCTCGGTGACGGTGATGCCCTTCATGTGGGCGTTCTTCGTGTAGCCGGTGAGCAGGGCGGCGGCCGCCGTCGACTTGTCCGTCGTGGCGGCGGCCTGGGCGACCTTGCCCTGCTGCCAGTCGGCCAGGAACCGCTTCGCGGTCGTCTGCACCTCGGTCGCCGACAACGGGCCCGTCTTGATCGCCTTGTGGTCGGCGGTGGTCGAGGTGCGTGCCTCGGCCGAGGCCCCGCCGTCGTACAGCGCGTAGGCGCCGACGCCCGCGCCGACGACGGCCACGGCGATCACCCCGCCGACCACGGCGGGTCTCGCCTTGCGCCGTTCGGCGACGACCTTCTTCTTGCCCCTCGTGCCCACAGTTCCCGATCCTCCGCGAATCCCTTTGGGCCCCCGTCGCTCTTGGCCCTCAGCCCTCACACACCCCAACGACGGGGCACAGCCTAGAGTCCCGTCCTGTGCGGGTGAGTTCTCTTTCCCCGCGGAGTGAGATCAGCCACCCGCCGCCAGGACCGCCCGGACGATCGGGCCCGCGGCGTCGATGCCGTGGCCGCCGTCCTGGGTCATGGCCGCCGCCGACACGTCGTCGCGGTAGCCGGTGAACCAGCTGTTGGACTTGGACTGCCCGTCCACCTCGGCGGACCCCGTCTTCGCGCCGATGCTGCCGCCGAGGCCGGACATGATGCCGGCCGCGGTGCCGCTGGTCGCGGTGCGGTTCATCATCGCCCGCAGCTGGGCCGAGGTACTCGCCGACAGGCCCTTGGCGGTGGCCAGTTGGCGGTCGTCGAGGCTCTGCGCGACGAGTATCGGCTGGCGGAAGGTACCCGTCTTCGCGGTCGCCGTCACCGACGCCATGTTCAGCGGGCTCATCTGCACCTGGCCCTGGCCGATCAGGTTGGCCGCGGTGTCCGGGCCGCCGGACGCGGGGACCGAGCCGTCGAAGGACGGGATGCCGGTCTTCCAGTTGTCCCGGCCGAGCCCGAACCGGTCCTCGGCTTCCTTGGTCAGCGAATCCACCTTGACCGAGTCGGCGTACTTCACGAAGGCCGTGTTGCAGGAACGGGCGAAGCTGTCGGCGAGCGTGGCGTTCAAGTCCGGCTTGAGACCGGTCAGGTTGTGGAAGGTCTGGCTCTGCCACACCGCGTCGGGCGTGCAGGGCGCCGGGCCGTTCATCGTCGTGATGTCGTTGTCGATGAACGTGGCGGCACTGATGATCTTCATCGTCGAGCCGGGCGCCAGCTTCCCCAGGAACGCGGCGTTGAAGCCGTCGTCGCGGTTGTTGGCGATCGCCAGCACCTGCCCGGTGCTCGGCTGCAGGGCCACGACGGACGACTCCGAGTACTTCGTCACGGCCTTCTCAGCGGCGGCCTGCACGCTCGCGCTGAGCGTCGTGCGCACCTTGCCGGGCTTGCCCTTCTCCAGGGTCAGCAGCGTGGTGTCGGCCGAGTCCGCGACGTCGTGCTTGATCGACAGCTCGATACCGGGCGTACCGCCCGCCGTGTCACCGTACTTGGCGCGCAACTCGTCCAGGATCGGCCCGAGGGAGGGGTACTTCTCCTTCGTCACCACGGCCCCGTCCCGGTCCACGGCCTCGATCGCCGGACTCGCGGACTCCCCGGTCACGAACGTGTCGCCGGTCTTCAACTCCGGGTGCACGACGGTCGGTTGCCAGTCGACGAGCGCCCGCCCGGTCGTCTTCCCGCGGACGACGGTCAGCTGACTCTTGTAGCTGAGGGGCTTAGAGATGCCCTTGTACGACACCGTCGCCCGCACGGTGTACGGCACGGTGGCCCCGGTCGTCGTACCGGGCGTGATCTTCACCTTCGTGATGTGACCGGCCCCGCTGTAGGACTCCAGGACGAGGTCGGCGGCCGCGTCGTTGTTCGTGTACGACGAGGCGCTCACCGCGTTCCCGCTCTCCCAGGCCGCGAAGAACTTCTTCGTCGTCTCCTCGACCTCGCTGCTGCTGGGCGGCCCGGTCTTCTTGGCCGAGGCCCCGCCGATCCCGTCGACCCCGTCCGAACCCCCCAGCGCGGACACGACGTTGAACGCCCCGTACCCCGCCCCGCCCACCATCACGGCGAACACACTGCCGATGACGGTGGCCTTTACCCCCTTGCGCATGCCCCTGTCCCTCCCCGTTATCAGTCCTTCGAACTGTAGGTGGCGTGGGGGAAAGCTGTGAGGGGTGTTGCCTTTTGTTGTCCTAACAGAGATCAGCTGACTGAATCACACCCCGCGGCGGGCCACGTATGTGAACGTTCGGCGAATGCTGGGAGGTACCGGGCAACCAGGGGAGGGGGTCGGGGGTCGGTCGTGGTGCCGGATCCCCAACTGGCTCATGGAGGTAGTGCGTTGTTCTCTCGACTTGGCGGGCACCGGGTGCTGCGGGTCGCGGTGGTGCTGATTCTGCTGCTGGCGCTGGGAGTCGTCGTATGGATCGCGCTGCACCGGGGGCCCGAGCCGTACAAGGGGCCGCCGGCCGTCGCGGTGTCCGGTTACGAGCTCGTCTACGCGGCGGCCTCGGGTCAGGCCAACGACGTGATGGTCATCGAGACGTCGGACGTCGACGGGACCACCCTCCACTACACCATCGACGACGTGGTCCCGATCGAGGCGGGGACCGGCTGCCGCCACCCCAGGGTCAAGGACCGCACCCGGGTCTCCTGCGCGGTCCGGATCAACGACATGGAGACGGACCCGCTCGTCACGCTCTCGCTGCGGCTCGGCGACGGCGACGACACCGCCGTCATCCACAACCGCACCTCCGGCCACTCCCTCGGCTACAACGAGATCTACCTGGGCTCCGGCAACGACACCTGGACCGGCACCGGCCGCGAGGCCCTGCGCGTCCACGGCGGCAACGGCGACGACACCCTCGCTCTCAAGGCGAGCGCGGAAGGGGACGCCTACGGCGACAACGGCGACGACACCCTCACCGTGGGCGCGGGCGGGAGCGCCTACGGCGGCAACGGCGACGACACGATCCATGTGAACGGCTCCGCGCGCGACGCCGACGGCGGGCCCGGGGACGACACGGTCTACGGGCCCGGCGCGAACACCGTTCAGCGGGGCTGACGGGCGGGCCCTACACCCAGGTGTCCAGCCACATCCGCGACCGCCACTGGTCGATGGGGATCGCCGTGCCCGTGTACAGCGGCCAGAAGTAGATGAAGTTCCACGTGACCAGCAGGACCAGCACGCCCGCTCCCACCGCGCCCGCCACCCGGCGCGTGTCACTGGAACCCGGTGGGCCGATGACCGCGCCGATCAGCATGGCCACCGCCAGGCACAGGAACGGGAGGAAGACGATGGAGTAGAAGAAGAAGATCGTGCGGTCCTGGTACAGGAACCAGGGGAGATAGCCGGCCGCTACGCCGCAGGCGATCGCGCCCGCGCGCCAGTCGCGGCGGAACGCCCAGCGCCACAGGACGTACAGGAGCGCGAAGCAGGCCGCCCACCAGAGGAGCGGGGTGCCGATGGCCAGGACCTCGCGGGCGCACTTCTCGCCCGCGCTCGCCGGGCAGCCGGCCGAGCCGGGGGACGGGGACTCGTAGAAGTACGAGACCGGGCGGCCGTCGACGAGCCAGCTCCAGGGGTTGGACATGTACGTGTGCGGCGAGTGCAGGCCGACGTTGAACTCGTAGACCTCGTGCTCGTAGTGCCACAGGCTGCGCGCCCAGTCCGGCATGAACTGGCTCCAGAAGCCGCCCTTGCCGTCGGTCGCGGCCCAGTTGCGGAAGTAGCCGCCGGTGCCGTTGGCCGGGGAGAGGATCCAGCCGAGCCAGGACAGGAGGTACACCGAGATGGTGACCGGGATCATGATCACGACGAGGAACAGGTCGTACCTCAGGGCCGCGACGTACGGGCGGCTGGCGCCCGCGACCCTGCGGGAGCCGACGTCCCACAGCAGCGTCAGCAGCATGAAGGCCGCCGCGATGTAGAGGCCGTTCCACTTGGTGCCGATGGCGAGTCCGAGCAGGAGGCACGCCATCCAGCGCCAGGGGCGCAGGCCGAGGAACAGGGTGTCCGCGATGTGGGCGTCGGGGCGGGCCCGGCCGTCGGCGTCGACCGGTAGCGCTGCCGCGAGTCTCGCCCGGACCCTGTCCCTGTCCAGGAGCAGGCAGCCGAACGCGGCCACCACGAAGAACATCAGGATGCCGTCGAGGAGCGAGGTGCGGGCCATCACGAAGGCCAGGCCGTCGAGGGACATCATGACGCCCGCGACGCAGCCGAGGAACGTGGAGCGGAACAGGCGGCGGCCGATGCGGCACAGCATCAGGATCGCGAGCGTGCCGAGCAGCGCCGTCATGAAGCGCCAGCCGAAGGGGTTGAAGCCGAAGATCAGCTCGCCGAGGCCGATGACGTACTTGCCGACCGGCGGATGCACGACGTAGGCCGCGTCCGTCGGGATGGGGACGTGACCGTTGTTCTGCAGGATGAGGTCGTTGGCGTTCTTGTCCCAGTTGACCTCGAAGCCGCGGTGGACCAGCGCCCACGCGTCCTTCGCGTAGTACGTCTCGTCGAATATCACCGCCTTCGGGCTGCCCAGGTGGTAGAAGCGCATCACGCCCGCCATGAGCGTGACCAGCAGCGGGCCGCCCCAGCCCGACCAGCGGTTGATGCGGTCGACGAGCGCGGGCGAGAAGCCGAGCGCCGCCCACAGCCGCGGGCTGGGCTCCGCGTACGGCGGCACCAGCCGGTCGCGTACGTCGCTTCTGGGCCCCGCCGTGTAGCCGAATCGGCGCAGCCGCTGCTGCCACGACGGCCGCTGGTCTTGCGGGGCCTGCCCTTGCCGGGTGTCCGTGGAGGACGCGGTACTGGTCACCGCGCCATCGTAGGGAACAGGTCTGTGTGAGTCCCGCCTCTCTCCCCTGAGAGGATGGAAACGTGACAGTTGCTCCCGGAACTCTGGTCCTTGCCGGCACCCCCATCGGCGACATCGCGGACGCCCCGCCGCGGCTCGCCGAGGAGTTGGCGGGTGCCGATGTGGTCGCAGCCGAGGACACGCGACGGCTGCGGCGGCTCACGCAGGCGCTTGGGGTGCAGCCCAAGGGACGCGTCGTGTCGTATTTCGAGGGCAACGAGGCGGCGCGGACACCGGAGTTGGTCGAGGCGCTGCTCGGTGGTTCGCGCGTGCTGCTCGTGACCGACGCGGGGATGCCGTCCGTGTCCGACCCGGGGTACCGGCTGGTCGCCGCCGCCGTGGAGCAGGACATCAAGGTCACCGCCGTACCGGGACCGTCCGCGGTGCTCACCGCGCTCGCGCTGTCCGGGCTGCCGGTGGACCGGTTCTGCTTCGAGGGGTTCCTGCCGCGCAAGGCGGGCGAGCGCCTGTCCCGGCTGCGGGAGGTCGCCGGTGAGCGGCGGACCCTCGTCTACTTCGAGGCGCCGCACCGGCTCGACGACACCCTCGCCGCGATGGCCGAGGTGTTCGGCGCCGAGCGGCGGGCCGCCGTCTGCCGCGAGCTGACGAAGACGTACGAGGAGATCAAGCGCGGCCCGGTCGGGGAGCTGGCCGAGTGGGCCGCGGAGGGTGTGAGAGGGGAGATCACCGTCGTCGTCGAGGGCGCCCCCGAGAAGGCCGAGGAACTCGGCGCCGACGAGCTGGTACGGCGGGTGCGGGTGCGCGAGGAGGCGGGGGAGCGGCGTAAAGAGGCGATCGCCGCCGTGGCCGTCGAGGCAGGCGTTCCCAAGCGCGAGGTGTTCGATGCGGTGGTGGCGGCGAAGTCTGCGCAAAAACCCCTGTGAGCTTGCGTAAAAACCCCTCTGACCTGCGGGAAAGGTTCCTCTGAGCGGGGAGCTGTTCCTATGAGCGCGCGCCCCATGGCGGGGCAAAGCGGGGTCACGAAATGCAAAGCCCGGAGCGCCTTGGCGGGGTGATTCGACAAGGAAAGTCCAAATCGCCTCCAACAGTCGACAGGACTGATGCATTCGCCCTGCTGGAGGCGTCCACTGGATGAAGGGACGCACCCGTCCCTCGCCTCCAACGGGATTCCGGGGGGAATCCCCTCGCCGGGGGCGCTTGTCCAGCGGAAAGCAAGCAGGAGCTGGCATGAGTGAGATCGCAGGGCAGACCGGCCTCCGTGGCGCTGCCACGGCAGTGGTCAACGAGTCGTACTCCTTCGCCTGCATGCGGTGCGGGCACGGCTGGGAGCAGTCGTACGAGATAGAGCACCACGTCGACACCGACGGCCACCAGTTCGTGATGTACGTGGCGGAGGGTCAGGTCGTGCCGTCACCGCTCAGCCGGCCCGCCTGCCTCAACTGCGACGGGCATGTCGTGCGCATCATGCGCGCGGGCCAGGTGTCGTCGGTACGGGAGGCCGCGCAGCGGCAGTACCAGGCGCCCCGGCCCCGGGCAGCGGCTACGGCCGAGGCGGCGGACAGCGCGGGCGACGACGCCGCCGTGACTCCGCTGCCGGAGCACAGGGACCACCACTGGCACCTGTCCGACCTCCTGCACCCGTTCCACCGCAAGGCGAGCTGACCGGCTCCGACGACCAGGCGGGCATGCCCCTTTCGTAGGATCGGGGCATGCCTTCCTCCAGCGCCAGCGGTAGCGAGAAGAACGCGGCGCCGCCGCTGCCCGAGCCCCTCCGGGTGGCCGTCGCCGATTCCCACACTCACCTCGACATGCAGTCCGGCACGGTGGACGAGGCTCTCGCCAAGGCCGCGTCGGTCGGCGTGACGACGCTCGTACAGGTCGGCTGCGACCTGAAGGGCTCCCGCTGGGCCGCCGAGACGGCTGCCCGGCACGAGGCCGTCCACGCGACGGTCGCCCTGCACCCGAACGAAGCCCCGCGCATAGTCCACGGAGACCCTGACGGCTGGTCCCGGCAGGGCGCGCGGGTGGCGGGCGGCGACAAGGCCCTCGACGAGGCCCTCGCCGAGATCGACCGCCTTGCCGGACTGCCCCAGGTCAAGGGCGTCGGCGAGACCGGCCTCGACTACTTCCGCACCGGCCCCGAGGGCAAGGCGGCCCAGGAGAAGTCCTTCCGCGCCCACATCGAGATCGCCAAGCGGCACGGCAAGGCCCTGGTCATCCACGACCGCGACGCCCACGCCGACGTGCTCCGCGTCCTCAAGGAGGAAGGCGCCCCCGAGCGCACGGTCTTCCACTGCTACTCCGGCGACGCCGAGATGGCCGAACTCTGCGCCCGCGCCGGGTACTTCATGTCCTTCGCCGGGACCGTCACCTTCAAGAACGCCCAGAGCCTGCGGGACGCGCTGGCCGTGGCCCCCCTCGAACTGGTCCTGGTGGAAACCGACGCGCCCTTCCTCACCCCGGCCCCGTACCGCGGGCGACCCAACGCGCCCTATCTCATTCCGGTCACGGTCCGCGCGATGGCCGCCGTACGGGGCATCGAGGAGGACGCGCTGGCGACGGCGCTCGCGGCCAACACGGCCCGGGCGTTCGCCTATTGAGCCCTCGGGACCGTATCGAAAGAATCCTCAAGACGACATCGAACACAACTCTGGGTAGCCGCGTCGCTTTGGAGAGTGACGGCCACTCCGCTAGGTTCTGTGGGCCCGATCCGGACCCCCGTGGCCTTCTGGAGCGTGTCGGCGTGAGCAACTACGAGACCTACGAGACGTACGACCGCGGTGTGCGCGCCGATGCGTACACCGACGGGCCCACTGCGGTGTACGAGGACACGTACCGCCCCGCCTACGAGGCGTACGAACCCGTGTTCCCCCGCCAGACAGGCACAGTCCCGCCGGAGAGCGAGCCGGCGGCACGGCACGGGCGGCGGCGAAGAGCCGAGCGCTCTGACTCCGGTTCCGCGATGCGCCGACTGGTGCCGCAGGCGCTGGTGGTCGCGTTCCTCGCGGGCGGCACCACCGCGTTCGTCGCCAAGGACAAGGCCATCGAGCTGAGCGTCGACGGCAAGCCGCGCACCCTGCACACCTTCGCCGACGACGTCACCGAACTCCTCGCCCAGGAGGGTGTCGACGTAGGCGCGCACGACGTGGTGGCCCCCGGCCGCGACGCGACCCTCGCCAGCGGCGACGAGGTCGCGGTGCGCTACGGCCGCCCCGTGCGGCTCACCATCGACGGCCACCGGCGCGAGGTGTGGACCACGGCACGCACGGTCGACGGAGCCCTCGAACAACTCGGCGTACGGGCCGAGGGCGCGTACCTCTCCACCTCGCGCTCCCAGCCCATCGGCCGCGCCGGACTCGCCCTCGACGTCCGCACCGAACGCACCGTCACGATCATGGCCGACGGCCGCGCCCGCACGATCCGCACGAACGCGGCGACGGTCGGCGAGGCGGTCCAGGAGGCCGGCATCAGCCTCCACGGCGAGGACACCACCTCGGTCCCGCCCGCCGGCTTCCCCCGCGACGGCCAGACGATCACGGTCCTGAGGGTGACGGGCACGCGCGAGGTCCGCGAGGAGGCGATCCCCTTCAAGGTGGAACGCACCGACGACCCCACCCTCTTCAAGGGCACGGAGGTGGTCGAACGCGCCGGCCGGCCGGGCCTCCGCCGGGTCACCTACACCCTCCGCACGGTCAACGGCGTCAAGGAGAAGCCCCGCCGAGTGGACGACCAGCTGATCCGCGAACCCCGCCCCCAGCTGGTGAAGGTCGGCACGAAGCCCATGCCCACCTCCGTCCAGGGCGCCGACCAGCTCAACTGGCACGGCCTCGCGACCTGCGAGTCCGGCGGCCGCCCCGGCGCGGTGGACCCTTCGGGGACGTACGGCGGCCTCTACCAGTTCGACACCCACACCTGGCACAGCCTCGGCGGCAGCGGACGCCCCCAGGACGCGAGCGCGGAAGAACAGACGTTCCGCGCGAAGAGGCTGTACGTACGCCGGGGTTCGAGCCCGTGGCCACACTGCGGGACAAGGCTGCACGGCTGAGGTTTGAGGGGTTTGAGGGGTTTGGGGGCTTGGGGGCGCCAGCCCCCCGCCCCCCAGGGGCGCGGGGAACTGCGCGACCAGCCACGACGGCGCGGCAGACGAAAACGGCCCCGTAACCTAGGTGACGTGAGCAGCAACCCCACCCCCGACGCCCTCCTAGGCCCCGCCGAAATCCGCGAACTGGCAGCCGCCCTGAACGTCCGCCCCACAAAACAACGCGGCCAGAACTTCGTGATCGACGCGAACACGGTCCGCCGCATCGTCCGCACCGCAGACGTCCGCCCCGACGACGTGGTCGTGGAGGTGGGCCCGGGACTCGGCTCGCTCACGCTGGCACTGCTGGAGGTGGCCGACCGCGTCACCGCCGTGGAGATCGACGACACCCTCGCGAGCGCGCTCCCGGCGACGGTCGCCGCGAGGATGCCGGACCGGGCGGACCGTTTCGCGCTGGTGCACTCCGACGCGATGCAGGTGACCGAGCTGCCGGGCCCCGCCCCGACCGCGCTGGTCGCCAATCTCCCCTACAACGTGGCCGTACCGGTCCTGCTGCACATGCTGGAACACTTCCCGACCATCGAACGCACCCTGGTGATGGTCCAGGCGGAGGTCGCCGACCGCCTGGCCGCGCCGCCCGGTTCGAAGGTGTACGGCGTCCCGTCCGTGAAGGCGAACTGGTACGCCGAGGTCAAGCGGGCAGGTTCCATCGGCCGCACGGTCTTCTGGCCGGCCCCCAACGTGGACAGCGGCCTGGTGGCACTGACCCGCAGGTCCGAACCCCTGAAGACGACAGTCACCCGTCGCGAGGTCTTCGCCGTGGTCGACGCGGCCTTCGCCCAACGCCGCAAGACCCTGCGGGCGGCACTCGCGGGCTGGGCGGGGTCGGCGGCGGCGGCGGAGGTGGCTCTGGTGGCCGCCGGGGTGTCGCCGCAGGCGCGCGGCGAGTCGCTCACCGTGGAGGAGTTCACGCGCATCGCGGAGAACAAGGTGGGCGCCGACGCCGAGGCGGGTGCCGAGCGCAAGCCGGGTGCCGAAGGCGGGGCAGGCGCTGAGGGCAAGCTGGGTGCCGAAGGCGGGGCAGGTGCTGAGAGCAAGCTGGGTGCCGAGGGCGGGTCAGGCGCTGAGGGCAAGCCGGGTTCTGAAGGCGAGGCGGGCGCTGAGGGCAAGCCGGGTTCTGAAGGCGGGGCAGGCACTGAGGGCAAGCCGGGTTCTGAAGGCGAGGCGGGTGCCGATCGCGCCGGGCCGGACGCGCCCGCCCCGGAGGGAGCGCCCGCGCGAGACACCCGGGCCGACGACGCCTAGCACGAGGGGCCCGGCGAGTGACCGCCACCGTCCAGGTCTTCGCCAAGGTCACCGTCCACCACGAGAACCCGGCAAGTGACCGTCCCCGCCCCGGTTTTCACCAAGGCCAACCCCCAGCACAAGGAGCCCGGCAAGTGAGTGTCACCGTCCGCGTCCCCGCGAAGGTCAACGTCCAGCTCGCGGTGGGGGCAGCCCGCCCCGACGGTTTCCATGACCTGGCCAACGTCTTTCTCGCGGTCGGCCTCCACGACGAGGTCACCGTGACCCCCGCCGACGAACTCCGGGTCACCTGCGCGGGCCCGGACGCGGCCCAAGTCCCCCTGGACCGTACGAACTTGGCGGCGCGGGCGGCCGTAGCACTCGCCGAGCGGTACGGCCGTAGCCCCGCCGTGCACATCCACATCGCCAAGGACATCCCCGTCGCCGGCGGCATGGCGGGCGGCAGTGCCGACGGTGCGGGCGCGCTGGTGGCGTGCGACGCGTTGTGGGGTACCGGTGCCTCGCGGGCCGAACTGCTCGACATCTGCGCGGAGTTGGGCAGCGATGTGCCGTTCGGCCTGGTGGGCGGGGCGGCGCTCGGCATCGGGCGCGGCGAGAGGCTGACCGTCCTGGAGACCGGCGGCACCTTCCACTGGGTGTTCGCGATGGCCGGGCGCGGGCTGTCCACCCCCGCTGTCTTCCGGGAGTTCGACCGCTTGGGCGAGGGTACCGACATCCCCGAGCCGGTCGCTTCCCGGCCACTCCTCGACGCGCTCGCGAAGGGCGACCCGGACGCGCTCGCCGCCGCCGTCTCCAACGACCTTCAGCCCGCCGCCCTTTCGCTCTTCCCGGAACTCGCCGACACCCTCGCCGCGGGCCGCACCGCGGGCGCCCTCGCGGGGCTCGTCTCCGGCTCGGGCCCGACGACGGCGTTCCTCGTCCGCGACCCCGGTTCGGCGGCGAAGGTGGCGGAGGCGCTGACGGCCTCCGGGACCTGCCGGACGGTCCGTACGGCGACGGGCCCGGCGGCGGGCGCGACCGTGATCGCCCGACCTTCACACGAGGTCCACGGAACACCCGCCTGACCTGCAAAAATACGCGTGTTCGGTGTTATCCAAACCACATTGATTTAATGTTCAGCAATCGACCCCGAGGCCCCTTTCGTGGCATATGTCTCGCAGGTACGGCTGGCATGATCAGCCAACCCCGGTCCTCGTTACCGGCGGTACTCCCTGCGCGCGCGGTCTCGCCGCGCCACGCCCGAGAGGAACCTCCCCATGGGCCACATGGATCACTTCAGCGCGGGCTGGGTCACCCCGGTCCTCTCCTACGCGATGGCCTGCGTCGGCGCCGCCCTCGGACTGCGCTGCACCGTAAGGGCACTTGAGACGGACGGCGCCTCCAAACGGAACTGGCTGACCCTCGCCTCCGTCGCCATCGGCTCCGGCATCTGGACCATGCACTTCGTGGCGATGCTCGGCTTCAGCGTCGAAGGCACCCCCATCCGCTACGACGTCCCGCTCACCGTCCTCAGCCTGCTGATGTCCATCGGCGTGGTCGCCGCCGGCGTCTTCACCGCCGGCTACGGCCGCTCCCGCGTCACCTCGGTCGCCTTCGGCGGCATCGGCACCGGCCTCGGCGTCGCGGCCATGCACTACACCGGCATGGCCGCGCTCGACCTGCACGGCACGATCGACTACGACCCCCGGCTCGTCATCGCCTCCGTCGTGATCGCCGTCGTCGCCGCGACCGCCGCGCTCACCCTCACCCTGATCGTCCGCGGCCCGGTCCTGGCCACCCTCGCCGCCCTCGTCATGGGGCTCGCGGTCAGCAGCATGCACTACACCGGGATGTACGCCGTGAGCGTCGCCCTCGCGCCCAGCGGCGCGGCCCTGTCCGGCGCCACCGCCACGGAGTTCATCTTCCCGCTCGCGGTCGTGCTCGGCTCGTTCCTCTTCCTGGCCTCCGCGTACGTCGCCCTGTCCCCGACCGGCAAGCGCCACGAGTCGGCCTTCGCGGCGGAGCTCCTACGCGAGGTCGAACTCGCCACGGTCTGAACCGACTTCGGCCACCCCACGGCGAACACACCCACAGCCACGACACCCCGGCACAGACCCCCACCCCGCCCACCCCCAACTCCCCAGGGGTGCAGGCTCCCACCCCGCCCACCCCCAACCCCCTAGGGGCGCGGGGAACTGCGCGACCAGCCCCCACCGACCCGCACCCCGCAAACAACCCAAACCACCCACCCCCACTCCGGTCCGGGCCGACTTCGACTAACCGCTCTCCCCAAGACGCCGGCCCCCGGGACCCAGGCACCGAACCGCCGCGAGAGGCCGAACTCCGCACGGCCCGCGCCGACTTCGGCACTCCCCGCATCCCCGCACCCCGCATCCCCGCACTCCCTGAACGAGGTCCCCATGCGTGTCCTCCGCACGCCCGCCCGGCTGCGCCCCAGATCCGTCCGCGCGAAGATCGTCGCCCTGCTGATGCTGCCCGTCGTGTCCCTGATGGCCCTGTGGGGCTTCGCCGCGGTCACCACCGCGTCGAGCATCGCGGCCACCGAGACCGCCAAGGACGTCAACTCCGAACTCCTCACCCCCGTAGCCGAGTTCGTCACCGCGGTGCAGGCCGAACGGACCGCCGCCCTGCGGCACGCGGACGCGCCGGGCGCCTTCACGAGCACCACGAAGGCGACCGACAGGGCCGCCGCCGCGCTGCGCGACGGTGTCAACGCGTCCAGCTCCGACGCGGCGCTCATCGACTCCACGCTGCCGGGCCGTATCGACAAGCTGGAGACGGATGCCGACGGCCTGGCGGCGCTGCGCGCACAGGCCACCGCCAAGGGCGCCAAGTCGACGGCCACGTACAGCGGTTACTCGGCGATCGTCGAGCACGGTTTCTCCGTCACCGGTGCGCTCACCGGCGACAAGACCGCCGCCGACGCCTCCGAGGCGCGCGTGGTGCTCGAACTGTCCCGGGCCCGCGAGGCCGTCGCCCGCGAGCAGGCGCTGCTCGGCGCCGCCCGCACCGGGGGCGAGCTGACGAAGGGGCAGTACGCGCTGTTCGTCGGCGCCGTCGCCACCCAGCGCGAGCTGCTCGCCCCCGCGGTCGCCGACCTCAGGGCCGAGCACCGGACGGCGTACCGCACGGTCCTCGACGGCACCGGCTACCGCCGACTCCAGGCGATCGAGAACCGGGTGAGCGGCGCGGGCCCCGGCACCCCGGCCGCGTCCGCCGGTTTCCTCAAGGGCTGGGACGCCACCGTGAGCGGAGTCCTCAAGGGGCTCGGTACGGCCGAGACGAAGGCCGGTACGGGAGCCACGGCCGCCGCCGACCCCTTCGGCTGGGACACGCTCGGCGCCTCCGGGGTCGCCGTCGTGCTCGGACTGGTCGGCGTACTGCTGTCGCTGCTCGTCTCCGTGCTCGTCGGCCGCGGCCTCATCGTCGAACTCCTCGACCTGCGCAACTCCGCCCTCGAAGTCGCCGGCCGCCGCCTCCCGCAGGCCATGCGCCGACTGCACGCGGGCCAGGGCGTCGACATCGACGCCGAGGCCCCCATGCGCCGCCTCGCCGGTGACGAACTGGCCCAGGTCGGCACCGCTTTGACCGCCGTCCAGCGCGCCGCCCTCAAGGCCGCCTCCGAACGCGCCGAACTCCTCAGCGGGATCTCCGGTGTCTACGTCAGCCTCGCCCGCCGCAGCCAGGTCCTGCTGCACCGCCAACTCGACCTGCTCGACGCGATGGTGCGCAGACAGCGCGACCCGGCCGAACTCCAGGAGCTGTACCGCGTCGACTACCTGGCCACGCGCATGCGCCGGCACTCCGAGAGCCTGCTGATCCTGTCCGGGATCGCGCCCGGCCGCGGCTGGCGGGACCCGATCCCGCTGTCCGACATCCTGCGCGCGGCCGTCGCCGAGATCGAGAACTCGGCCCGCGTGCAGATCTGGGCCGTACCGAAGGTGTCGCTGACCGGCGGTTCCGTCGCCGACGTGATCCATCTGCTCGCCGAACTCGTCGAGAACGCGACCGCGTTCTCACCGCCCAGCACTCAGGTGCAGCTGCGCGCGGCCCGGATGCGGGAGGGCGTGCTCATCGAGGTCGAGGACAGCGGCTTCGGCATGAAGGACGACGCGATGGCGGACGCCAACCGCAAGATCCAGTCCGAGAAGGTCGACCTCCTCGACGCCAAGCAGATCGGCCTGTTCGTGGTCAACCGGCTGCGCGAGCGGCAGGGCCTGCGCGTGGAGGTACGGCACTCGGCGAGCGGCGGGGTCACGGCCGCGGTGCTCATCCCCGAGACCCTGATGCGCGACGACATGCCGGTCGGCGAGCAACAGGCCGCGGGCGGGCGGGGGTTGGCGCCCGCGTCGGCGTTGGTCCCGCAGCAGCGGCTGCGCGGGGCCGGCGCCTGAGGTCGGACTCGTCCCGCCATCCCCTCCTCTTCTCTCTTCGCACCATCTCCACACAGATGTACCGCAATCGCAGTACAGGTGGGGCGGATGGGACGGATAGGTTCGTTTGATACTTCAAGTGCACTGCTGGAAAGGTCCGTTCCGTGTCCGACGCCCCCACACCGTCGTCCCCCGCCCCGTCCCACCGCAGGAAGCGGTCCCTCTCGCGTCGCGGCGCGCTAGGGGCCGCCGGAGCCGTGGCCGCCGGAGCCGCCCTGACCCCGGTCGTCTTCGCGGCCACCGACTCAGGCTCCGCCTCCGACTCCACGAGCACCGATGCCACCCCTGCCGGCACCAAGCCGGAGACGTTCCCGGCCACCCGTTCCGCCACGGCCACGGGCACAGCCCCGGCCACCACCGCCTTCGCCGCGTCCTACGTCGGCCTGCGCTGGACCGGCGACCGGGACGGCGCCGGCATCCGCCTCGCGGACGGCGACTGGCAGCAGACCGGCACCGGTTGCGCGACCGTCGACGGCGGCGGTACGGCCCTGGTGGCGGCGGACGAGGCCACGACCTACGAGGTCAAGGCACCGGCCGGCGCGACGGACGTACGCTCGGTCGCCATCGACTGCACCCGAGGCCCCGACCGCACCTTCCACGTACCGTCCGAGGCGACCCGCGTCCGCGGTGTCCGCTACCTCTCGCGCCCGGCCTGGGGCGCCGACGAGTCGAAGCGGTACAAGGGCGGCAAGGTCAACACGCCTGAGGCGTACTACCCGTTGCAGTCGATCACGGTCCACCACACGGACACCCCGAACGCCGACCCGGACCCCGCCGCGACCGTCCGCGGGATCTACGAGTACCACGCGATCACCCTCGACTGGGGCGACATCGGCTATCACTTCCTGATCGACGAGGCGGGCGTCGTCTACGAGGGCCGCTACTCCGGCGACGACCTGATCCCGGCCTTCGACAAGAACGGCAACCTCGTCACCGCCTTCCACACGGCAGGCTTCAACTCGGGCAACCTCGGCATCGCCCTCATCGGCAACCTGGTGTCCCAGGCCCCCACGGACGCGGCCAAGTCCTCCCTGATCCGCCTGATCAAGGTCATCACCCGCTTCAAGGGCCTCGACCCCCAGGCCAAGATCACCTACACCAACCCGGTGAACGGCGTGAAGAAGGACAACGAAACCATCAGCGGCCACAGGGACTGGCTCCAGACGGACTGCCCGGGGCAGACGATGTACGACTTGCTGGGCGAGGTCAGGGCTGCGGCAGCCCGCTGACCTGGGAGGGGCGGGGGCTGCCGCGCCGGTTCCTCTCAGGCCGCGGTGACCTGCTGGGCGAGCAGCACTGCCCGGGGGCCCTGGAGCAGGAATGTGCTCACGATCAGACCGGCAGGTGCCAAGCGGGTCCGTCGGGTTCCCCGAGCCAGACGCGTTGGGTGCCGTCGGCCTCCACCGTCATGCCGAAGTCGGACTGTGGGGGCGCTCCGGCATCCTGCCAGGTGGTGAGCGCGTCCTCTACGGCGTCCCACAGGCGTAGCGGGCCGTACTGGTGAACCTGCCAGCCGTTTCTGGCGGGTTCGGTCCATGCCTGTGAGCCAGTGGCGACGTCCACGAGGATCACACCGTCGCCGGTGGTCATGAGTTCGGCGGAGGGCGCGGCGAGCTGAGCGAGGAACTGCCCGGTCCATTCGTGGAGAAGACCGGGGTCCAGGCGAGCAGGCCGGGTGTGTCCTGGCCGCTGGTAGTAGACCGGGCGGGGCGGGCGTTCGTGGGGGCGAGCGAGCATGTAGCCGATCTGGTCACCGGCAAAGCGGCCCGTGGCCGTGCCGTCGTCGTGGACGGTGAGGCGGATGAGGCCGGAGGCGAGCATCCATCCGCTGATCGTGGTCGTGATCGTTCCGCCGTCACGGACCTGGTACAGCCAGGCGGGAGGGATGTACCGGACAGCGCAGGTCGCAACGATCGCGTCGTAGTCGGCGGCCTCCTTGTACCCGGCGAGTCCGTCTCCCGCAACGAGTGTCGGGGAGTATCCGGCGGCTTGGATGTGGTCGGCTGCTGCGGCGGCAAGGTCCTGGTCGTACTCGATGGAGTACACGTTCTTGTCGCCGAGGCGGTGGCTGAGGATGGCGGTGGAGTAGCCGGTGCCGGTGCCGATCTCCAGGACCCTGTCACTCTCGCGGATGCGCGCGAGGTCGAGCATGCGCACGATCAGGGAGGGCAGGGTGCTGGACGAGGTGGGGCGGCCGGTCAGTGGTCCGGGGGCGTCCGCGGCGGCGATGCCGTCGATCTGGGTGACCCAGGTGGTGTCTTGGTGGACGAGGCGGAGCCATTCGTCATCGCCGGCCGTGCGGCGGTGTACTGGCTCCCACTGGCTGCCGGACAGGCGGAACACCGTGTCGTCAAGGAAGAGTTCACGCGGGACGGCTTCGAGTGCATCACGCCAAGCGGGGTCGTCCACGGGGACGGCCGCGGCAAGGGCGCGGCGCAACTGGGCCGGGTCGGCGGTCATGCGTGGCCTCCGTGCTGAAGTTGCTGGAGTTGATCGGCGAGGGCGGTGGTGATCGGGGCGGTGATGTGGTCGGGGAACCACGCCCATTGGCCGTTGGGGTTGCACTCATACCAGTGCCACAGACCATGGAGGTCCAGACCGAAGTCGAAGGCGCCGAAGACCAGGCCGAAGGCGTCGAGGTAGGCGCGGACCCCTTTGACGATGTCGGGTGGCACGGGGATGGGGGTGTAGGTCAGCTGGTCGTAGTGGCGTCGCCAGTCGACACCGGGCGAGCCGTCGATCCGGACGGCGATCAGATGCTCGCCGACAGCGGTCAGGCGGATATCGGCGATCTTGCTCACCCGCTGCTGGAACAGGTGCGCCGTGTGGCGTATCCGGTCGTCGATCTGCGCAGGGGCCACGTCGTCGATCCACACCGTCAGCGCCCGGCCGTGAGCGTCGGCGTAGTCGGTTTCCCGTAACGGCTTGTAGAGCACCGGCCCGTGCTCCGCCGCGAACGTGCGGGCCTCGTCGGGATCGTTGGTGATCAGGGTGGGAGGCACGGCCAGCCCGCAGCGGGCAGCCGTCGCCAGCTGTGCCGGCTTGTACTCGGCATCTCGGTTGCGCCAGGGGTGATTCAGGTAGCGGGCGCCGGGGAGAGCGGCGAGGATGCCGCCGAGCCCGTAGCGGGCCTCCTCCACAGCCCAGCGGGCAGTCTGTTCGCTCATGGCGAGGTCGGCGGTGTAGGGGGTGGGCCGCCGCCAGTACACCGAGCGCACGCTGTCCAGGTCGAGTGCGCGGGTCTCGGTGGTCAGGGTGCCGCCGGGACCAAGGCTGTCGTACACCGCTGCCGCGGTGACCGTCGCAGGAAAGTCCCCCGGATCGAGGCGTATTACGGGCACCCGACGCCGGTTGAGTTCGGCGACCACCTCGTCGGCTGTCGCATCGTCCAGGCGCGTGACGACGAGGACGGGCGGTCCACCCGCGGCCATCAGTCGCTGTCTCCCTGTTGGTCGCTGCCTTCGTCCGAGTTGCCGTCCATGCTCGTTTTCGTCTTCGTCTCCTTCGACGTCTCCGACCGCTTGTGCTTGTCCAGCGTCGGCACCAGGGTTCCGTCAGGGTCCACCCACGAGGCGGTCTGCGTCTCGGCGTCGAGGACCGCGCGGGCAACGGGCAGAACTTCGGCAGGAGGGAACGGCTTCATACGGCTGACACCCCAGGGGGTGACCTGATCCGGCGCGCTGGCCTGCATGGGTCTCCTCATCTCTCGGTCGCTTCTACGGTGGCACCCGCCGCCAGGTGTCGTCAGGACGGCGAGGAGCCCGCGCCTGGCCGCGCGGCCGTCTTGTCGGGAAATCCGCGCGTCTGGACTCCAGGGGCCGGCCGGGAGGCGGTCCCCGTCTTACGGGCGGTACTTGGACCAGCGGCACACGGGCTCGTGGGTCGCGGCGAACCGCCGGGAACTACAGGGCCACGACGAGCAGCACGCCGCCGAGGACAAGCACGACAAGCACCAGGGCAGCGGCCTCAACCCGGGGTGACCCATCACGGTGTGCAGGCCGGGGGACCTGAAGGCGTCTCAACGCAGGCCCCCACAGGCTGGGTTGCAGGCCCACAGGCAAAAGGGCCTTCCGTGGTGGCGCACGTCGGCCAGGACGCGGCCGGCGGTCCCCAGCCGGGTGTTGCACAGGACGCAGTCCATGGCCATCTGCTGACGGGGCCGGAGGCTGGTGAACTCCGGCAGCGGCGCTGTCATCTGCTGGGCGGTCATCACGCGCTGTCCTTGACGCGCAGCTCTGCCCAGCAGCGTTTACCCCACGGCCGGGAGACGGGACCGAGTCTGTCGTAGCCCCACCGATCACTCAGGGCCTCGATGAGCAACAGCCCGCGCCCGCTCTGCTCATCGGGATCCGGAGTGCGCAGTTCGGGGAGTTGGTGGGGGGAACGGTCGATGACCGCCACATACACGCGATCGTCGCCGGGCCGATCGACGACGACCCGAACGGACGGGCCACAGGCGTGGCGTATGGCGTTGGAGAACAACTCGGCCATCACCAGAGCCGCAGCCTCCGCCGTGTCGTCGGTCAGGCCCCACGTGGCACATGCGGTGCGGACCAGTCCGCGGGTCAGGGGCGCTGTCTGTTCGGCGCGGGGGTGGGTCTCGCTGTATCCGGGATGTCCCGTCGCGCGAGGTCTGATCACCGTCATCGTCATGGATCATGCCTTGGTCAGGGGGCGGGCCGACATCACACAAGCGCTCGAACTCCCGTTGGAGGGACGGGCGTTGCGTTGGCAACCAGTCAACGGTCACCGTGTGGAGTGGGACCATCGCACATGCAGCACCCGCATGCGGATATGCGCCCAGCGGGTACGAGTAGGCGCGCGGTGCTGTGCAGACTCGTAGCGTGGGGGGTAAGCCGTGGACTTTCAGACAGGGCCGGTTCGGGAGGCTTCCCGGGCCGGTGACTTCGGGCGGGTCATCGAGCTGGTCCGGCGGGATCGGCGCGTGACTCAGACCCAGCTGGGCGAGGCGTGCGGGCTGTCGCAGTCCGCCGTGTCCCGTCTGGAGAAGAAGGGAACTGGGGCCTACAGCACGGACATTCTGGCGGCGGCTGCCGCGCATCTGGAGATTCCGCGAGTAATCGTCGGGCTCGCAGACAGCCACCCCCAGGCTCACGCGAAAGACGGATCTGACGTGGATCGACGCCAATTCCTCGGCGGAGCTGTGGCCGTGGCCACGGCCCCCGCTCTGGCCGCACTCCCGGATGCACCCGACACGACTGGCGGACGGGCCGCAGCCCTCCGGCTGAGTACGTCCGCTTACAGACGGCTTGACGGTTCCACCCCGTCGCGCGACCTGGAGGAGTCCGTACGCACCCACATGCGTCTGATCCAGAGCATCACCCGCGACGCGAGCCCCGAACAGCGACCCCGCCTCGCGGCCGTCGGCAGCGAGGCAGCGAGTCTTGCCGGGTGGCTGGCGTGGGACATGGGCGACAACGGCAGCGCACGCACCTGGTACGGCGCGGCGATCAAGGCCGCGAAGGCGGCCGGGAACCCGCTGCTGACGGCTTACCAGACCGGCAGCCTGGCCCAGTTCGAGGCACACGCGGGCAACGGCGTGCAAGCGCTGAATCTCGCGGCGAAGGCCCGCCGCGCGCTGGGCGACCGTCAGCCGCCCGTCGCGGATGCCTGGTTGTCCAGCGTGGAGGCACTGGCACACGCGGCGGTCGGCGACCGGCGCCGCGCAGACCGGTCACTGACCGCCTCGCGGGCCGCCGTCGCCGCCCTGGACGGGCAGGAACCGCCGCCGTGGCCATGGGTGTTCACCTTCACCGAAACGAAGGTCGCAGCCGCCCGGGTGGCGTGCGGCTCGCGGCTCGGCCTCGCCGACTGGGTGCTCTCGGAGGACACCGAGGCGCTCGCTACCGGACACGAGAAACAGCGCGCGCTGCTGGTGCTCGACATCGCCTCCGGCCATCTGGCAGGCGGACGCGTAGAGGCGGCGTTCGCCCTCGCCTCCCGCGCGCTGAACACCGGGCTCAAGTACAGGTCGGGGCGGATCGTAGAGCGGGCCCGCACCATGCGTCGTACGCTCACGACCACCACGCCGCCCAAGGTGGTGCGGGACTTCGACGAGCAGTTGCACGGCGTCTATCTGTAGGAGGCACAGAGTGCGGGTGGGGATCACGGGACATCGCGGGCTCAGCCCGGAGGTCGAGGAACAGGTTCGGGAGATGCTCTCCGAGGCGGTACGCGGCTACGACCCCTCGGAACTGGTTGCCGTCTCGTGTATCGCCGACGGCCCCGACTCATGGTTCGCGGAAACGGCCCTCGCACACGGTGGGCGCCTCGAAATCGTCGTACCCGCCACCGAGTACCGGGTCAGCCTTCCCGAGTGGCATCACACCACGTACGACAAGCTCATGCGGCAGGCGGCCGACGTGCACGGGACCGGCATGGCGGAGTCGACCTCCGAGGCCCACCAGGCAGGCAGTGAAATCCTCGTCGGCCTGGTGGATGAGCTACTGGCCGTGTGGGACGGCAAACCGGCTCGGGGGTACGGCGGGACAGCGGACGTCGTGGACTACGCCGAGCGGACCGGCGTCCCCGTGCGGGTGCTCTGGCCGGAGGGCGCCACCCGCTGACCGGCATTCTTCATCGTGCCCCTTCGGCGGCATTCGCCGCACGGAGGCGACCAGCCACGACGGCGCGGCAGACCTACGACGGCATCCCCTTGACCTGCCCGGATCACCGGCCCCCCACCGCGCATTACCCTGGGAGGCTGACCGTCCCCCCTGTCAGGAGCAAAATGGCCGTCAACCTGGTCAATGTCGAGAACGTCAGCAAGGTGTACGGCACCCGTGCCCTGCTCGACGGCGTCTCGCTCGGTGTCTCCGAAGGGGACCGGATCGGGGTCGTGGGCCGCAACGGTGACGGCAAGACCACCCTGATCCGGATGCTCGCCAAGCTGGAGGAGTCCGACACCGGACGTGTCACCCACTCCGGAGGACTCCGCCTCGGTGTCCTCACGCAGCACGACTCCCTCGACCCGGAGGCGACCGTCCGCCACGAGGTCATCCGGGACATGGCCGACCACGAGTGGGCGGGCAACGCCAAGATCCGCGACGTGCTGACAGGACTCTTCGGCGGGCTTGACATGCCGGGCTTCCCGCAGGGTCTCGACACCGTCATCGGCCCGCTCTCCGGTGGCGAGCGCCGCCGTATCGCGCTCGCGAAGCTGCTCATCGAGGACCAGGACCTGGTCGTCCTGGACGAGCCGACGAACCACCTCGACGTCGAGGGCATCGCCTGGCTCGCCCAGCACCTGCGCGAGCGCCGTTCCGCGCTCGTCTGCGTGACGCACGACCGGTGGTTCCTGGACCAGGTCTGCACGCGGATGTGGGACGTGCAGAAGGGCGATGTCTACGAGTACGAGGGCGGCTACACCGACTACGTCTTCGCCCGTGCCGAGCGCGAGCGCATCGCGGCCACCGAGGAGACCAAGCGGCAGAACCTGGTCCGCAAGGAGCTGGCCTGGCTGCGCCGCGGCGCCCCCGCCCGTACGTCGAAGCCGCGCTTCCGCGTCGAGGCCGCCAACGAACTGATCGCGGACGTACCGCCGCCGCGCGACACCAGCGAGCTGATGAAGTTCGCCTCCTCGCGCCTGGGCCGTACGGTCTTCGACCTGGAGGACGTGACCGTCCAGGCCGGGCCGAAGGTGCTGCTCAAGCACATCACCTGGCACCTCGGTCCCGGCGACCGCGTCGGCCTCGTCGGCGTGAACGGCGCCGGCAAGACCTCCCTGCTGCGCGCCCTCGCCGAGGCCGCCCGCAGCGACGGCGAGACCCAGCCCGCGGCCGGCAAGGTCGTCGTGGGAAAGACGGTGAAGCTCGCCTACCTCTCGCAGGAGGTGGCCGAACTCAAGCCCACGCTGCGGGTGTTGGAGGCCGTGCAGCAGGTGCGGGAGCGGGTCGATCTCGGCAAGGGGCGGGAGATGACCGCCGGGCAGCTGTGCGAGACGTTCGGCTTCAACAAGGAGAAGCAGTGGACGCCGGTCGGGGACCTGTCGGGTGGTGAGCGGCGCAGGCTGCAGCTCCTCCGTCTCCTCATGGACGAGCCGAACGTCCTCTTCCTCGACGAGCCCACGAACGACCTCGACATCGAGACCCTGACCCAGCTGGAGGACGTCCTCGACGGCTGGCCGGGGTCGATGATCGTGATCTCCCACGACCGGTTCTTCGTCGAGCGCACCACCGACAAGGTGTACGCCCTCCTCGGCGACGCGACCCTGCGGATGCTGCCGCGCGGCATCGACGAGTACCTGGAGCGGCGCCACCGTATGGAGGAGGTCGCCGCGGCCGCCGTCCCCGTCGTGGAGAAGGCCGCACCCGCCGTGAGCGCCGCCGACCAGCGGGCCGCGAAGAAGGAACTCCAGAAGATCGAGCGGCAGTTGGACAAGGTCTCCGAGAAGGAGGCCAAGCTGCACGCGCAGATCGCCGACAACGCCACGGACTTCGCGAAAGTGGCCGAACTGGACGCGCAGCTACGGGACTTGAGCGGCGAGCGGGACGAGCTGGAGATGCGGTGGCTGGAACTCGCCGAGGACGCGTGAAGGGTGCGTGAAGGCGCATAACAACGACATCACGGGCCGGTCCTCCCTTGGGAACAGGGGTGAACCGGCCCGTTCTTCATGGACAGCTCAGTGATAGAAAGAGCCGTCTGAGACCTGCTTGAATGCGCCTCCGGATCCTTCGTGAACCTCGGGGCGTGGCTAAAAATCAGTGAACGAGGGGGAGCCGCTGATGACTCAGCCGCCCGAACAGCCGCCGTCCGGCGGTTACGGAGCGCCGCCGAACCAGCCGCCACAGCCACCGTCCGGCGGCTTCGGGGCTCCCGTTCCACCGCAGCCCGGCTACGGCTATCCGCAGCAGCAACAGCCTGGCCCCTACGGCCAGCCGCAGCAGCCGGGACCGTACGGCCGGCCGCTGCCGCAACCCGGCCCCTACGGTCAGCCGCAGCAGCCGGGTCCGTACGGTCAGCAGCCGCCCTACGGCGGGTACGGATACCCGCCACCCTCGCCTCAGTTCACCCCGCCGCCCCCCGGCGGCGGCTCGCGCAACCCCTTCAAGGGGCGGCCCGCGCTGGTGATCGCGGCCGCGGTGGCGGGGCTGTTGGTCGTCGGCGGCACGGTGTGGGCGGTCACCAGCGGCGGTGACGACAAGAAGCCGGTGGCCGAGCGGAGTGACAGTCCGTCGCCCTCCTCCAGCGGCGCGGCCGACGACCCCGCCAACCCCGGTGACGGCAGCGGCGACGGCGCCAAGGACCCCGAGAACCTCAACGAGGGCCGCAAGTCCGGCGAGGCGAAGGTGCTCTGGTACAAGGAGGCGCCGGACGCGCCCGGTTCCGGCGCCGACGCCCCCGGCATGTGGATCACCGGCAAGACGGCGGTGAAGGCGGCGTACAAGGAACTCGTCGCCTACAACGTGGGCAACGGCAACCCGACCTGGCCCACGGTCACCTTCCCGCAGAAGATCTGCGCGGTCACCGCGCAGCAGTCGTCCGACGGCAAGATCGTCGTGGCGTACGAGAGCGGTGTCAGTGACAACGCCAAGTGCAACCAGCTCCAGCAGTTCGACCTGAACACCGGGGCGAAGGGCTGGATGGCGGTCGTCCCGGACGGCGATCTCTTCGACAGCGTGCTCAGCATTGGGCTGTCCGTCACCGGCAAGACCCTGATGGTGGGCCGCTCGCAGTCCGGGATCGCGTACGACGTGGACACCGGCAAGAAGCTCTTCGAGAAGAAGCGGTACGGCGCGTCCTGCTTCCCGGGCGGCTTCGCGGGCGGCGCGAAACTGATCTCGGTGGCGTCCTGCGGGGCGGGCTCCTCCACCGAGCACGACGAGGTGCAGGAGCTGGACCCGGCGACCGGCAAGGCCAAGTGGACCAAGTCGATCCCCAAGGGCTGGACGGTCGGCCATGTCTACTCCGTGGACCCGGTCGTCCTCTACATGACCGACTCGGACGACAAGCACTGGAACATCTCGACGCTGAAGAACGACGGTTCGGTCCGCTCGCAGGTCGACTCCAAGGCCGTGTTCGCGCCCACCTGCGGTTCGTCGTTCATCGACAGCGACCTCCAGGGCTGCCAGGGCGTCGCCGTCGACGCGAGCACCCTGTACCTCCCGACGGACGCGACGACCGGCGCCAACCAGATCGTCGCGATCGACCTCGCCACCGGCAAGGAGAAGTGGCGCGTCAAGTCACCCGCGGACGAGTCGATGGTCCCGATCAAGGCCGAGGGCGGCAAGCTCCTCGCCTACGTCGACGCCTCCTACGACGCGGGCGGCCAGGTCGTGTCCATCCCGACGGTCGGCTCCTCGCACGCGACGACGAAGCTGCTGCAGATGCCGGCCGGCACCGCGCAGATCGAGTCGAGCTTCTTCTCCCGGGACATCGACTACGTCGACGGGCGTTTCTACATCTCCTCGACCCGGCTGAACGGCAATGACGACACGAAGGAGAAGTTGATGCTCGCGTACGGCAAGTGAGACCCCGACTTCTCCCCGTCCCGCCGTCCTCCCCGAGGTACTCGTCATGACCCAGCCCCCACCGCCACCCCCGAACCAGCCCCCGCAGGGCGGCTTCGGCCCGCCCCAGGACCAGCCCCCGCAGCAGCCGCCCCAGACCCCGCCGGGCTACGGCCACCCGCAGCCGCCTCCGCCCCAGCAGCCGGTCTACGGCTACCCCCAGGCACCCCAGCAGCCCCAAGCCCCCCAGGGACCCCCGCAGGCCCCGCCGCCCGGCTACGGCTACCCGGGCCAGCAGCCGAACCCGTACGCCCAGCCGCAGCAGCAACCGCAGCAGCCGTACGGTCAGCAGCCCAACCCCTATGGCCAGCAGCCGGGTTACGGCTACCCGGGACAGCCGACCATGCCGCTGCACCCGCAGCCGGGCCAACCGGGCGGCGGCGGGCGGAAGTTCGGGGCGCCCGCAGTGATCATCACCGCCGCGGTCGTGGCGATCGCGCTGATCGTCGGCGGCGGGATCTGGTACTCGTCCTCGTCCGGCAAGAAGGACGACGACACGAAGAAGACCGCGACCGCCGGCGGCTCCACGGGTGGCACGAACGGCAAGGGCGGCACCGGCGGCACGACTTCGGGCGGCAAGGAGAAGGTCCCGGCCGACCCGGCCTCCAAGGTCCTCTTCGAGGTCCCGATGCCCAAGGTCAGCGACACCATGGTGACCTCCGGCTCCTGGCTCACCGACAAGGTGTACGCGAAGAGCGGCAGCGCCGAGGTGGTCGGCTACAACCGCGACACGGGCGCGAAGCAATGGACGATCAAACTTCCCGGCCCGGTCTGCCAGGCGACGAAGCACACCACCACCGACGGCAAGACGGCCATCCTCTACGAGCCCGCCATGCCGACCAAGGACAAGCCCTCGCACGGCTGCAGCCAGATCGCGGCGATCGACCTGAACACCGGCACCAAGCTGTGGACGAAGACCGCCAACTCCGGTGACCAGGCGATCAGTTTCGAGAACGTCACCGTCAGCGCGAACACCGTCGCCGTCGGCAGCACCGACGGCGGTGCCGCCTTCGACATCTCCACCGGCAAGGTCCTGTGGAGCCCGAAGGCCGCCGACTGCTACGACGCCGGCTACGGCGGCGGCGCCAAGCTGGTCGCGGTGCGCCGGTGCGGGACGTACGACGCGCCCGTCCTCCACATCCAGACCATCGACCCGGTCTCCGGGAAGGTGATCTCGGACTACAAGATGGCCGAGGGCATCGAGTACGCGAGCATCGTGTCGACCGACCCGCTGGTGGTCGCGGCGGACGTCGGCGACAGCGCGGGCGACGGCAGCGGCATCTCGGACTTCTTCTCCATCGACAACAAGACGGGCGCGCTGCGCTCGCACATCCCGGCGCCGGGCAAGCAGTACGCGGCCCGCTGCGACGGCATCACGCGCGTCGAGTACTGCACCGAACTGGCCGTAGGGAACGACCGGTTGTACGTGCCCACCGAGGAACACGACGGTTCCGGCGACTCCTACAGCCAGACCAACGAGATCGTCGCCTTCGACCTCGCCACCGGCAAGCAGACCGGCCAGCGCGCCGACGCGGGCGACGGTTACACGATCACCCCGCTGCGCATGGACGGCAGCAACGTCATCGCCTACAAGTCCCCGCCCTACGACAAGGGCGGCCAGATCGTCAGCATCGACGGCACCTCCTTCAAGGAGACGAAGCTGCTGGAGAACCCGAGCACGGAGACGGTACGGGGGACGGAGACCACGTTCCTGCCGGACTACGCGGAGATCCTCTACGCGGAGGGCCACCTCTACATGTCGACGGTCTACGCGGACAAGCCGTCGTCATCGTCGACAGGCGACAAGGACTTGGCGATCGCCTTCGGCACAACAAGCTGACTTCACTCCCATCACTCCCGAATGCCAGGAATGCGAAAAAGTCCGTCGATCCAAGGCACTTCTCTCCGGTAGGGGCAGCGCAACGTCGAACAAGCGTGTAGCTTCCGGGGGCATGAAGGGCGGGGGTGCTGGGGGCCCTCTGTTCTTGGGGACCGGTGGGCATCCATAGTGGGCATCCATTGGGGGGACTGGGGGGTTGCTCGATGGGAGTGCGGCTGATGGTGGTCGACGACCACCGATTGCTCGCCGAGGCACTGGCCTCGGCACTGAAGCTGCGGGGACACCGGGTGCTGGCAGCGGCCGCACCCGCGGCGGGCGCGGCCGAGCTGGTGATCACCCGCGCCCCCGAGGTATGCCTACTGGGCACAGCGACACCGGCCGAACCGGGCATCTTCGACCCGGTGGTGAAGATCAAGCGAGAACGTCCCCAGGTGGCGGTGCTGGTCCTGGGCCCGGTCCCGAGCCCGCGAGGCATAGCAGCGGCCTTCGCCGCAGGCGCGTCCGGCTACGTCCGCCACGACGAGCGCATCGAGGGTGTGGAGCGGGCGATCATGAAGGCGCGGGCGGGAGAGGCGGCCGTAGCGCCGCAGTTGTTGCAGGGCGCCTTCAGCGAATTGTTGAACCCGGCAGCCCAACCCGATGACGAGGGCCAGCGGTTGCTCCAGATGCTCACCCCACGCGAGGTGGAAGTCCTGGTCCGGGTTGCAGACGGCGAGGACACCCGCCTGATCGCGGCGGGCATGGGCATCGCTCCGTCGACGGCCCGCACCCACGTGCAGAGGGTGCTGATGAAGCTGGGGGTGGGGTCGAGGCTGGAGGCGGCGGCACTGGCGGCGCGGACGGGGCTGCTCGACAGGGCGGGGCCGGTGAATCATTCGGCGGGGCCGGACGCGTAGGCGAGTTCTGGTGTCGGATCAGCGGTGGGTGCGGGAGGAGTCCCGACCGACACGGGACCCCGCGACCGCGCTACCCCTACCTGCCGTTCCTGGAGTCCCTCGGAGTGTGAACGGGACAACCATGACGGTGGATACGGCAGCCCCGCTCAGCACTCCCTTCCGGCGAAGCCGGCGGACCGTATGCCGTCGAGGAGGGCGGCGAGGGCCGTGGGGGTGGTGGTGAGGTGCGTGGTGGGGGCGTCACTTTCGCGGAGGTGGAAGGCGGTGGGGGTGGTGGCGAGTTCGAGGCAGGCGTTGCCGTCGCCGCTTCCCGAGAAGGACGACTTCTGCCAGTTCACGGGGGTGGTCACGGTGCGCCTCACAGTTCCTTCGCCAGTCGGTTGATGAAGTCGCGCGATCGTTCAGGATCGAGCGACGCGGCCTCCATTCTACGGAAGAGCGTTCGAAACGAGCTGAGTTGGGCCTCGGAGTCGATGAAGCCCGCCCCCAGGGGTGTGTCGCGTACGACCGTGTCCAGTCTGGCTACGCTGCCGCCCGCGTACACCATGGCGCTGTCGGCGCCGGCGAAACCGTCGAGGTCGAACGGAATCACACGTACGGTGATGTGATCCGCTTCCGAGGACTCCAGGAGGTGGGTGAGCTGAACCCGGGACGCGGTGCGGTCGCCGACCCGGATGCGCAGCGCCGACTCATGTATCACGGCCTCGTACGGGGTGGGCTGGCGTCCCTCGAAGATGACGCGCCGTTCGAGTCGGTGCCGGACCCGCAAGTCCAGTTCGTTCTTGGGGAGTTCGGGCACTCTGTACCCGAGAATCCCGCGGGCGTAGTCCGGCGTCTGGAGCAGGCCGGGGACATGTAGGAAGTCCACGTCCCAGCGGTAGGTGGCGCGATGCTCCAGCTCGGAGAGGTCCAGAAAAGACGTGGGCAGCAGGCCCCGGTAATCCTCCCACCAGCCGCGCGTTCGGTCGGTGGCCATCGCGACCAGGGCATCGATGAATGCCTCGTCCGTGCACATGTAGTGGGCCGCAAGGCGGCGCAGCCGCTTCTCGCTCACGCCGCTGAGGCCGGACTCGATCTGGTTGATCTGGACGGAACTCACCCCGAGCAGCGCTGCCGCCTCGCGGCCGGTGAGGCCTGCCGCGTCACGAAGCCTGCGCATTTCGGTACCCAGGCGCACCTGACGTGCCGTTGGTTCGCGCCTCAATGCCATGAACTGCTCCTTGGTTCAACGCACTTGCGGGGTCAGATTACGCGATCGACTTGCTGAACCTGTAAATAAAGGCCTACCGTTGGTGACGCGACGCACACGCTGCGGAACCCGGGACCTCGGAAGCGCACCACTCCGTCCTGCCATGACGGCTGCGGCAATGCCACTGCCCGTGCTCACAGCGACCCGCCAACTCCCCTCTCACCAAACGGAGTTCACGCATGCCCGAAACCGAGCCGGAACCCTGGGAGTACTCCCTCTCCGTCCCGCACGATCGCCGTGCCGTCACCGTCTGTCGCCGCACCCTGCGCCTCGTCCTCACCGTGCACGGCCTGATCGGGGTCGCGGACACGGCCGAACTCGTCGCGACGGAGCTGGTGGCCAATGCCGTACTCCACACGAAGGGGCCGGTGATGCTCCGCGTGAGCTGGTCGGCGGGGGTGCTGCGGGTCGGCGCGTGGGACGCGGACCCCGAACCCCCTGAGCCGCCGGGCCAGTTGGCGGACCTGTTGGACGCCGAAGCAGGCCGAGGCCTCGCCCTGGTACGGGCCTGCGCCGATCTCTGGGGCTGGCAGCCGTTGTCGAGGAACGGGCGGCGCGGCAAGTACGTGTGGTGCGAACTGGGGGTGACGTAGCGACCAGTTCGTCCCTGACCAACCAAGTGGTCGGCTCCAGAAGTCCTTCGGGGGTTGACTCCGGAGCCGGTGCCGTGGGCGTTGATATCTGAGGCGCACTGCTGTCGGCCTGCCCGCGTTTCGGCGCGGGTCGTTCTTCCTCCTCGACCTCCATCGGCCGGTCTCGCCTCTGTACCCGGATGCTGTTCATATTCGAGTCGGCTGGCTGGGGGTTGACCCTCGACTTGGTGGAGGGCTCAGAGTTCCGGGTGTGGAGAGCGAGATGCGCAGTATTGGTGAGATGGCTCGGGACAGTGGACTGAGCGTGAGCGCCCTGCGGTTCTACGACGGTGCCGGCGTGCTGGTCCCGGCCTGGGTGGATCCGGTGAGTGGCTACCGCTGGTACGGCCCCGAGCAGCTTGAAGAGGCCCGGTTGCTGGCCCGGCTGCGCCGGGCTGGTATGCCCTTGGCGGACATTCGGCTGGTGCTGGCCGGCTGGTCCAGTGAGAACCCCGACCTGGTGCGGAAGCTGCTTCAGGCGCATCTGTGTCGTCTTGAACTGGGGCTGTCCGATGCCCGCATTGAGTTCTCCACGGTCCGAGCGCTACTCGAACGCAGGGAGAATCCCATGGCTTCGCTCCACACCGCCACCGTCCGGTTGGCTGTCTCCGCGCCTGAGTTGGCCGCGGCGTTGGACGCGGTCCGCTTCGCCGCCAGTACCGACCCGGAGCTGCCGATGCTCGGCGGTGTCCTGTTCGACATCGAGGGTGAGACGCTCCATGTCGTGGCTACCGACCGGTACCGGATGGCAGTCGCACAAGCCGGTACCACCGGGCATGGCGGGCCCCGTGTGCAGGTCATCGTGCCATCCCCACTCGCCGACGCGATGCGAGCGCTGCTGAGTGACGATGCATCCGTCCAGCTCACTGTGGACGGTGACCGCGTGGCCTTGGAGGCAGGGGACCGTCAGGCGGCTGGGCAGCTTCTCCATCACGACTTTCCTGATTACCGTCGCCTCGTCCGCCTGCCGGCAGGGCACCGTGCCCTCGTCGATGTCCCGGCTTTCCGGGCGGCGGTGGAAACCGGCTCCGCCCGCGTCAGCGAGGTGCGCGAGCAGGACGGCGTGTCCTGTGACCTCAGCGTGCTCAAGGTGGCGGGCGACGGCACGGTGTGCGTCTGTGACGACGGTGACGACGGCCAGGGCAACATCGCCGTCAATCGCGAGTTCCTGCTGCATGCCCTCGCCGCCGGAGCCCGGGACCAACTGATTCTGGAGTTCGGTGCCCCTACGGCGCCCCTGGCGATCCGCCGGACCGACGGCGAGGGCGCCTTTTCGATGCTGATGCCTGTCCGCCTGGAAAACTAACCGGTCGGCTTCGGAAGTCCTTCGAAGTCCTTCGAGGTCCTTCGAGGGTTGACTCCGGAGCCGGGTGCTGTGTGGCGTTGGTCAGACGCCCGGGGTGGCGAGGTAGAGGGCGAAGCCCCAGGTCGTAACGGAGCCGCCGCAGGCGCATGAGCTTGATGCTTTCGCCGGCGGCCAGTTCGCCGTCCACGTGGGCGAACTGGCCGCAGTGGCGGACGTGCACGGCGGCCAGCCGGGGCCAAGCCGTGCGGGCTCGCGCGGTCAGTTTCTGGGCGCAGGAAAACCCTCCGCCGCGCGGGCGCGACGGGCACAGGTCCACTGACCAACACCGCGAGCACCGACACCCTAGAGGCGCGGGGCTGTGACATGTGCGGCTCCGCCGCGTGGGCGTGACCAGCCACAGCTCACCCGCGCCCGGCAGACGACCTAAGCCCCCTCTTCCTTCTCCGTGACCTCCGCGAGTTCCACCGGAGGTGTCGGCCGCAGCCTCAGCCAGCCCAGGAAGAAGATCCCGAGCAGCAACATCGCGATCCCGGTCCACAGGTTGATGTTGACGCCCTCGGCCTTGTCGAGCGTCGCCTGGGACGGACTGATCCCGGCGATCGTGACGATGAGGCCGTAGACGACGAACAACCCACCGATGATCAGCCGCAGATCGAACAGGCGGGACGCCGTCGTGGACTTGCCCTCCAGCTCGCTGACCTCGCGCTGGACGTCGTGCCCGGAGTGTTCGGAGTGTCCTGAGTTCTCAGACATGGTTTCTCAATCCTCCCGCGACTAGAACGAGAACGGGATGTAGCAGACGGCGGCCAGGATCACCGCGCCCCAGCCGAGCAGTGCGGGCCGGCGGTACCACGCGTCGTCGCCCGCGGCCGGCGCCTCGGTCATGCCGGGGGACGTCGTGCCGTAGACCAGGCCCTGGAGCTGTTCCGCCGGCTTCGGTTGTGTGAACAGGGACACCGCGAACATGACCACCGCACCCGCGACGAACCCGGCGATCGCGGAGACGAAGTTGGCGCCCTGGTCGGAGGGGATGGAGATGATCCCCTGCTTGTAGATCCAGAAGTAGTTCACCATCGCCGTCACCGTGCCCGCGAGCAGGCCCCAGAAGCCGGACTTCGGGGTGGCCTTCTTCCAGAACATGCCGACGATGAAGACGACGAACATCGGGACGTTGAAGAAGGAGAAGAGCGTCTGGAGGTAGCTCATGATGTTGGAGAAGGAGGAGGCCAGGAAGGCTGTGCCCACCGACGCCGCTACGCCGATCACCGTGATGAGGCGGCCGAAGCGTACGTAGTACTCGTCCTCGCGGTCCTTCACGACGTACTTCGCCCAGATGTCGTTCGTGAACACCGTGTTGAAGGACGACACGTTGGCCGCCATGCCGGCCATGAACGCGGCCAGCAGACCCGTCACTGCGATGCCGAGGACGCCGTTGGGCAGCAGCTCCTGCATCAGATAAGGAATCGCGTCGTTGTACTGCAGGTCCGAGCCGCTGGTGCCGATCTTCGGGACGAGCGCCGCGGCGACCAGGCCGGGGATCATCACCAGGAACACGATGAAGACCTTCGGGTACGCGGCGATCAGCGGGGTGCGCTGGGCCGCGGACAGGTTCTTCGCGGAGAGCGCGCGCTGGACCTCCGCGAAGTTGGTCGTCCAGTAGCCGAAGGAGAGGACGAAGCCGAGGCCGAGGACGATCGTGAGCCAGTTCGCCCCGAGCGGGTTGACGCTGCCGATGCCCGTGCCGCCCCACGCGGTGGTGAAGTTGTGGCCGTGGGTCGCGTCCAGCTTGTGGGTCAGGCCGTCCCAGCCGCCGACCTTCTTCAGGCCGAGGTAGGAGATCGGGATGAGGGCCGCCAGGATCACGAAGAACTGGAGGACCTCGTTGTAGATCGCCGACGACAGCCCGCCGAGGGTGATGTACGCGAGCACGAACGCACCGGCGACCACGATCGCCACCCACTGCGGCCAGCCCAGCAGCGCCTCGACGACGATCGCGAGGGCGTAGAGGTTGACGCCCGCGATCAGGATCGCGGCGAAGGCGAACAGGATCGAACTCAGCAGGTGTGCGGCCTTGTCGAAGCGCAGCAGCAGGAACTCGGGGACCGAGCGGACCTTCGAGCCGTAGTAGAAGGGCATCATCACCAGGCCGAGGAAGACCATGGCGGGGATGGCGCCGATCCAGTACCAGTGGACGGTGTAGGCGCCGTACTGCGCGCTGTTGGCGGCCATGCCGAGGATCTCGGTGGCGGCCAGGTTGGCCGAGATGAAGGCGAGACCGGTGATCCACGCGGGCAGGGAACGCCCGGAGAGGAAGAAGTCGAGGCTCGTCTTCACCGATCTGCGGGCGGCCAGGCCGATGCCGAGGACGACCACGAAGTAGATCGCCAGGATCGTGTAGTCGAGCCCGTTGGTCGGGAGCCGTAGCTCCGCGGCGAGGGAGGTGGGGGTCTGCAGGGTCTGCATCAAGCGCTCACCTTGGTTGATGTCTGTTCGATGTCTTTGGTTGGTGTTCTTTGTTTGATTTTGATGGTGACGACTGGGGGGATTGGTGGTTTGATGTGTTTAGTTCTGTGTGAAGCCCGGATGCGGCGTGGATGTACGTACGGATGGAGAGCCCGGCGTGAAGAAGACCTCGACCCGGTTGGCCGACGGTCGTGAGCTCATCTACTACGACCTGCGGGACGACACCGTGCGCGACGCGGTGGACCGACGCCCGCTGGAGCGCACGGTCACCACTTCGGAGGTACGGCGGGACGTGCTGCTCGGCGACTCGGTGGCGATCGCCTCGCACCGCCAGGGCCGCACCTACCACCCGCCGGCCGACCAGTGCCCGCTCTGCCCGACCACGGGCGACCGGCTCAGCGAGATCCCGGACTCGTCGTACGACGTCGTCGTGTTCGAGAACCGTTTCCCCTCGCTGGCCGGCGACTCGGGTCGCTGCGAGGTGGTCTGCTTCACCTCGGACCACGACGCGTCCTTCGCCTCGCTGACCGAGGAGCAGGTGGCCCTCGTCCTCGACGCGTGGACGGACCGGACCTCGGAGCTGTCGCATCTTCCCTCCGTCGAGCAGGTCTTCTGTTTCGAGAACCGCGGCGAAGAGATCGGTGTGACCCTCGGTCATCCCCACGGCCAGATCTACGCCTACCCGTTCACCACCCCGCGCACCGCCCTGATGTTGCGTTCACTGGCGACTCATAAGGAGGCGACCGGCGGGGAGAACCTCTTCGACTCGGTCCTGGAGCGCGAACTCGCCGGCGAGCGGGTCGTCCTTGAGGGTGAACACTGGGTCGCCTTCGTGCCGTACGCCGCGCACTGGCCGTACGAGGTCCACCTGTATCCCAAGCGCCGGGTGCCCGATCTGCTCGGCCTCGACGAGGCGGCCCGCACAGAGTTCCCCAAGGTCTATCTGGAACTCTTGAGGCGCTTCGACCGGATCTTCGGTGAGGGCGAGCCTCCGACGCCGTACATCTCGGCCTGGCACCAGGCGCCGTTCGGCACGCTGGAGGAGTTCGACGGGGTGAGCAGGGACGACTTCGCTCTCCACCTTGAGCTTTTCACCATTCGCCGTACGTCCGGCAAGCTGAAGTTCCTCGCGGGTTCCGAGTCCGGCATGAGCGTGTTCATCAACGACGTGCCGCCGGAGTTCGCGGCACAGCGACTGCGAGAGGTAGCGAGTTGATGAGCGGTAAGTACCTGGTCACGGGCGGCGCGGGATACGTCGGCAGCGTGGTCGCCCAGCACTTGCTGGAGGCGGGCCACGAGGTCACCGTCCTGGACAACCTCTCGACGGGTTTCCGTGAGGGTGTGCCGGCGGGTGCGTCGTTCATCGAGGGCGACATCCGCGACGCCGCCAAGTGGCTGGACTCCTCGTACGACGCGGTCCTCCACTTCGCCGCGTTCTCCCAGGTCGGCGAGTCCGTCGTCAAGCCGGAGAAGTACTGGGAGAACAACGTCGGCGGCTCGATGGCCCTCCTCGCCGCCATGCGCGAGGCCGGCGTCCGCAAGCTTGTCTTCTCCTCCACGGCCGCCACGTACGGCGAGCCCGACGAGGTCCCGATCGTCGAGACCGCCCGCACCTCCCCGACGAACCCCTACGGCGCGTCGAAGCTGTCGGTCGACTTCATGATCACGAGCGAGGCACAGGCCCACGGCCTGGGCGCCGTCTCCCTCCGCTACTTCAACGTCGCGGGCGCGTACGGCAGTTGCGGCGAGCGGCACCAGCCCGAGTCGCACCTCATCCCGCTCGTCCTCCAGGTCGCCCAGGGCAAGCGCGACGCGATCTCGGTCTACGGCGACGACTATCCGACGCCGGACGGCACGTGTGTCCGTGACTACATCCACGTCGCGGACCTGGCCGACGCACACCTGCTGGCGCTGAAGGCGGCGACCCCGGGCGAGCACCTGATCTGCAACCTCGGCAACGGCGAGGGCTTCTCCGTCCGCCAGGTCATCGAGACCGTGCGCCAGGTCACCGGGCACCCGATCCCCGAGGTCGTGGCCCCGCGCCGCGGCGGCGACCCGGCGACCCTGGTCGCCTCGGCGGCCCGGGCCAAGGAACGGCTCGGCTGGAACCCGTCCCGCGCGGACCTCGCGGGCATCGTCGCGGACGCGTGGGCGTTCGCGCAGAACGTATCGAAGGGTTAGGAGACAACACGTGGGTGTACTTGAGGGCTTCGAGGAGCTGTACGGCACCGCTCCCGAGGGCGTCTGGGCCGCGCCGGGCCGGGTCAACCTGATCGGCGAGTACACCGACTTCAACGAGGGCTTCGTGATGCCGCTCGCCCTGCCGCACACGGCGGTGGCGGCGGTGTCCCGCCGCAGCGACGGCGTCCTGCGCCTCCACTCGGCGGACATCGAGGGCCCGGTCGTGGAACTGCACGTGGAGGAACTCGCCCCGCGCACGAACACCAGCTGGGCCGCGTACCCGGCGGGCGTGGTCTGGGTCCTCCGCGAGGCGGGCCACGAAGTGACCGGCGCGGACATCCACCTGTCGTCCACGGTCCCCACGGGCGCGGGCCTGTCGTCGTCGGCGGCGCTTGAGGTGGTCACGGCCCTGGCCCTGAACGACCTCTTCCAGCTCGGCCTGTCCGGCCCGGAGTTGGCGCGCTTCTCGCAGCGCGCGGAGAACGACTTCGTCGGCGTCCCCTGCGGCATCATGGACCAGACAGCCTCGGCCTGCTGCGAGGAGGGTCACGCGCTTCACCTCGACTGCCGGGACCTGTCGATCCGCCAGATCCCCTTCGACCTCGCGTCCGAGGGCCTCTCGCTCCTGGTCGTCGACTCCCGCGTGAAGCACGCGCTGGGCGACGGCGCGTACGCGGAACGCCGCGAGGGCTGCGAGGAGGGCGCGCGCCAGCTGGGCGTCCCGTTCCTGCGGGACGTGGCGTACGAGGACCTGGAGTCGTCCCTGGCACGCCTCTCCGACGAACGGATCCAGCGCTACGTCCGCCACGTGGTCTCCGACGACCACCGCGTCGACCAGGTCATCACCCTGCTCGACGCGGGAGACGTGCGCGCGATCGGCCCGGTCCTGACCGAGGGCCACATCTCCCTCCGCGACGATCTCCGCATCTCCTGCCCGGAGTTGGACCTCGTGGTCGACACGGCGGTCGGCGCGGGTGCGCTCGGCGCCCGGATGACGGGCGGCGGCTTCGGCGGCTCGGCGGTCGTGCTGGTCGAGGCCGCGGAGGCGGACACGGTCACGAAGGCGGTCGAGGAGGCGTTCGCGGCGGCGGGTTACACGGCCCCGCGCGTGTTCCCGGCGGTGCCTTCGGCGGGGGCGCGGCGACTGAGCTGACGGGTGACGGCGAGGACGCCCCGGGGTGCCGGGGCGTCCCGCTCACCCGGGAACGTCGTCGCAGACGGGATCCTCGGCGGCGACGCTCTCGCCCAGTCGGTGCAGCGCGCTGTGAACCAGTGCGCGGAGCCGCGCCGCGGTCAGCGCGGACGCGCTGTCGTAGGTGAGGATCCGCACCACGTCGACCTGTAGTCGGTCGATCTCGCCGAGAGCGGGGAGACCGGCGAGCAGTTCATGATCGGGCCGCTTCGTCACCGCGTGCGCCACGTCGGCCAGCCGGAGCCGCCCGATCATCGCCGGTGTGTACGGCTGCCCCTGGGCCAGGGCATCCAGCACGAGGGAATGGATGCTCAGCGTGAGCAGCATCCGCACCAGCACGTCGGCCGAGTCCGGATGCAGCCGCCAGTTCTCGTATCGCCGCCGCTGGATGTGACGGTCGTCGGCGAGCCGGTCGGCGGCGGTCAGGATGCGGCGGCTCCACGCGGAGCAGTCCGACCAGATGTCCACGGCCTCGTCCTCCTCCGTCACGGGGTGCTGCGCAGCCCCCGTACCCCAGGAGCCAACAGTGCCGCCGCCGTGGCCACGACCACCAGCCCCGCGCACCCCGCAAGCGTGTGACCCAGGCCCACCGTCGCCGCCAGGGGGCCGGCGATGAGCAGTCCCAGCGGGGCGAAGGCCAGGGAGCCGAAGCCGTCGTAGGAGCTGACCCGGGAGAGGGACTCCTCGGGGATCTCGCGGTGGATGGTGGTGGCCCACAGGACGCCGAAGACGTCATTGGAGATGCCGGCGGTGAACATCGCGGCGGCGATCAGCCAGACCGGGGCGCGGACGGCGAGGAGGGCGATCGGGACGGCCGCCGGGAAGGTGGCGAGTACGGCCACCAGGATCGGGCGGCGGACCCGGACCCGGGCGGCCAGGCCCGCGCCGGCGATCGTGCCCAGGGCCTGTGCGGCGACGATGACCGACCAGGCGCGGGCACCGCCGAGGTAGCGGTCGGCCGTCAGCGGGCCGAGGACTCCCACGTTCGCGTTGAGCGCCGCGACCACGATCGACCACTGGGCCACCACGGCCCACAGCCACTGGCGGGACGCGAACTCCCGCCAGCCCTCGCGGAGATCGGCCCAGCCGGAGGAATTCCTGGGCGGGCGTACGGCGACTGGGAGGCGGCCCGTGAGGGCCGCGCTGACGACGAAGGACGCGGCGTTCAACGCCAGCGCCCAGCCCGCGCCCACCAGGGCCACCGTCACACCCGACAGCGCCAGGCCCAGCAGCCGGGCGCTGTTGGTGCCCACCCGCAGCGTGCCGTTGGCCCGCTGGAGGCGTTCGGTGGAGACGATCAGCGGCACGATGCCGTCCATCGCCGGCATGAACAGGGCCGAGGCCGTACCGGCCGCCACCGCCAGCACGCACATCGCGGGCAGCGGTGCGTGCCCGGTCAGCACCAGCGTGGCCAGACCCGTGTACGCCACGGCACCCATCAGTTCCGCGAGCGCCATCAGGCGGGCGCGTGACATGCGGTCCGCGATGACCCCGCCCACCAGGATGAACATCAGCTGCGGCAACGCCTGGCAGGCCAGCACCAGCGACAGCCGGCCCGGACCGGCTCCGGGCAGGGCGAGGACCGCGAAGGCGAGGGCCACGGCGGCGAAGCCGTTGCCCAGCACGGACACGGTCCGCGCGGTCGCGAGCAGCACGAACGCCGGCTCACGCCACAGTGATGATGTTCCGGGACTCTCGGCGGTGGTGGCTGAAGTGGATGTCACGGCCAGGGACTTTAAGCGACCCACGTCGACGCGGGGCCACAACCGGCCACTTCACCTAGAGATACCCCCACGCCCGGCACATCGGCCGCAGCACCTCCGGGATCTCCTCCAACGCCGGTGCCGGGCGGTCCGGTTGGACCCGGCCGGAGCGGATCTTGTCGTTCCAGTCGCCGAAGCCGCCGCCCAGGACAGCGTTCTCCAGGCTGCTGCCGTAGTCCGTCATGCCGGGTTCGTAGGGGAGGTCCAAGTAGGCGCAGAGGGACCGGAGTTCGGCGGTCGGGTCGGTGGTGAGGTCCTCGTAGCGCAGAGTGTGGCCGCCCAGCTCGGCCTGGGCCTCCTCCATGGACTCCATGTATTTCAGGACGCGTTCGGCCGCTTCCTCACGGGTGCGGTCCGGTACCGCCTCGTGCCAGGAGCGGGCCACCGCGCCCGGGTGTCTGCGCAGGAAGACGAGGCGGGCGTCGGGCCAGGTCTCGGCGATGCGCTGCCACTGGAAGGCGTTGCCGGGGGTCTTCTCCACGATGAACTGCTTGCCGGACTTGACCAGTTCACGGTGCAGGGCGCGGTCCCAGAGCAGGCCCTCCAACTGCTCGTGGCCCAGGCCCAGGGTGCGCAGGGAACGTTCCGTGGGGGTGCCCGACTTGAAGTAGACCTCGATACCGGTGAGATGGAGTTCGTGCGCGGCGTGCAGCCGGGAGTGCGCTCCCAGCATCATGCGCAGCAGCGTCGACCCGGAACGCACCGAGGTCAGGATGAACACCGGCCGCTCCAGCAGCCGGTCGACCGCCGGATCCACCGTCGGCGCCTCCGCCACCACCGGGTCGGGGCGCGCGGGACGGGAACCGCGCGGCGCGGGGATCCCCCCGAGGGAGCCCGCCGACGTCGCACCGGGCGGCGGGGGCACCCGGCGTATCTGGTACCCGGTCGTCTCGGCGAGCTTGGAGTTCAGCTTCCGCAGCATGCTCATGGCGGGCACGGTAAGAGGAAAGTATGAGACTGGGCTGAGCGTCTCGTTCGCTTCGGATGTGTTCACCCGGGGTTCGTCCGGCCCAGCCTCTTCGTCAGGGTGTACTCGGTGAGCCCCGGCGGGTAGTCCGGGATCACGCACACCACCTCGTACCCCTGCTTCTTGTAGAACTCCGGCGCCTGGAAGTCCCACGTCTCCAGCCGGGCCGCCCCGCAGCCGCGCTCGTCGCGGGCGATGCGCTCCGCCTCGCCGAGGAGGCGGGAGCCAAGGCCCGTTCCGCGGTGGCGGCCGTCCACCCACAGGTACGTCACGTGCAGCCAGTCCGCCCAGCTGTGCCCGACCAGCCCGCCCGCCAGCCCGCCCGTCTCGTCCAACGCCCACACCTGGAGCGGAACTTCACGTTCGCGAGGGGTTCCGCGCAGGGCGCGCAGCACCGGGGAGGCGGCCGTGTTGGTTTCGAGCAGCCGGGCGCGGAGCAGATCGCGTCGCTCCTTGTCGACTTCCGTCTCAATACGAAACATGCGGCTCACCATAAACGCGCCGGACAGTCAGTTCTGCAAATTGGGTTCCGCTGCTGCGCCCCGGCCGTACGCTGTGAACAGCACCGGTGGGGGCCGGTGCTGTTCAGGGGGCGAGACAAGTCGGGTACGACGCCCGATGTGGGGGTAGCAGTGTCTGCACGGCGGCGGCCGTGCGGCGCAGGCCGCTCCCGGGCGTCGTACCCGCAATCATCGCTTCGTCTCCCGACGATGAGGTATCCCCTGCTCCACCAGGAGCCTGGGGAAGGGGGTTTCGTGGTTCGCATCCGAGTCCTGGTCGTCGACGACCATCGCATCTTCGCCGAATCGCTCGCCGCGGCACTGGCCGCCGAGCCCGATGTCGACGTGTCCGCGGCCGGCAGCGGTCCTGCCGCGCTGCGCTGCATGGAGCGCGCGAACGCCGAGGGCCGCAGATTCGACGTCCTGCTGGTGGACGCCGATCTCGGCGGCAACGTGCCGGGCGTCCGGCCCGCCGTGCCTGTTCAGGCGGGCAACGAGGACGGGCTGGTGGACGGGATCTCCCTGGTCGCCGGGGTCCGTTCGGCCCAGCCGAGCGTACGGATGGTCGTGCTGGCCGAGAAGGACGATCCGCGCCGGGCCGCGCTGGCCCTCCAGGCCGGGGCGTCCGGCTGGGTCGCCAAGGACTGCTCGCTGTCCAGGCTTTTAACCGTCATCCGAGGGGTGCTTCGCGACGAGACGCACCTGCCACCCGCCCTGCTGACCGGCGTCCTGCGGGAGTTGACGGCCGCGCGCAAGCACCGCACCGAGAGCGAGCGGCTCGTGGAGTCACTGACTCCGCGGGAACGGGAAGTGCTGCGCTGCATGGTGGCCGGCCTGGGGCGGAAGGCGGTAGCCGAGCGGCTCTTCCTCTCCCCGCACACAGTCCGAACGCATATGCAGAACGTACTCGGCAAACTGGGAGTCCACTCCACCCTCGCCGCGGTCGCACTCGCCCGGCGCGCGGGGGTCGGTCCCGTCGACCTGGCCGGGGATGTTGTCGAACGGGGCGGTCAACTGGCGTAGGAGACCTGCCGGTTCGCCCTGTTGGGCGCGGAGGATTCTGCATGTGCTCGGCGGGGTGGGGTTCCATTCCACCCTCGCGGCGGTGACTTTCGCCCGGCGTGCGGGCGTGGGTCCGGTCGGCCTGGCCGGGGATGTTGTCGAACGGGGCGGTCAACTGGCGTAGGAGACCTGCCGGTTCGCCCTGTTGGGCGCGGAGGATTCTGCATGTGCTCGGCGG
>NZ_JBICXA010000002.1:137986-158659 GCF_043200035.1 Streptomyces sp. NPDC048504 | reverse complement strand
CGGGGTGGGGTTCCATTCCACCCTCGCGGCGGTGACTCTCGCCCGGCGCGCGGGCGTGGGTCCGGTCGGCCTAGCCGGGGATGTTGTCGAACGGGGCGGTCAACTGGCGTAGCAGTCCGGCCAGTTCGGCCCGCTGGGCGCGGGAGAGTTCCGCGAGGATCGCGCGCTCCTGGGCCAGCAGGCCGGCCAGGGCCTGGTCCGCGCGGTCCTGGCCCTCCTCGGTGAGGCGGACCAGCACGCCCCGGCGGTCGCTGGGGTCGGGGAGCCGCTCGACCAGGCCTTTCTGCGCCAGGCGGTCGATACGGTTCGTCATCGTGCCCGACGTGACCAGGGTCTGTGTCAGCAGCTGGCCGGGGGAGAGCTGGTAGGGGCTGCCCGCGCGCCTGAGCGCCGTCAGCACGTCGAACTCCCACGGCTCCAGGCTGTGCTCGGCGAACGCCAGCCGACGGGCCCGGTCCAGATGCCGGGCCAGCCTGCTCACCCGGCTGAGCACCTCAAGTGGCTCCACGTCGAGGTCGGGGCGCTCCCGGCGCCACGCTGCGACAAGCCGATCGACCTCGTCCTCCATGACGATCAGTGTAGTGGTTGTGTCGACATGAAGTCTCTTGATATCAAGCCTCTCGTCTCAAAGTCTCTTGACATCAAGATACATGGGCGGGGAAGGTAGAAGCCATGACGACTTGGGACCCCGCTCAGTACCTGCGCCACGCCGGCCACCGCGCCCGCCCGTTCGCCGACCTCCTCGCCCGCGTCACCGACCTCCCCGGCGCCGCGCCCCGGATCGCCGACCTCGGCTGCGGCCCCGGCAACGTGACCACCGTCCTCGCCGACCGCTGGCCCACCGCGCACATCACCGGCTACGACAATTCACCCGAGATGCTCGCCAGGACCGAGCCCTACGCCGGCCCCACCCCCGGCGGCGGCCGGCTCGACTTCGCCCACGCGGACGCGACGGAGTGGACGCCGACCCAGACGTACGACCTGGTCGTGTCGAACGCGGCGCTGCAGTGGGTGCCGGGTCACCTGGACCGGTTCGGCGACTGGGTGGCCGCGCTGGCCCCCGGCGGCACCTTCGCCTTCCAGGTGCCGGACAACATCGACGCACCCCTGCACGCCCTGATGCGCGAACTGGCCGCCACCGCCCGCTGGAAGGGACGGCTGGGCGAGGTTCTCCGCCGCGAGGACTCGGTCCACGCCCCCGGCGTCTACCTCGACCACCTGGCCCGCCTGGGCTGCGCGCCGGACGTCTGGCAGACGACGTACCAGCACATCCTGCCCGGCGAGGACCCCGTCCTCGACTGGGTCAAGGGCACGGGCCTGCGCCCGGCCCTGACCGCCCTGGCGGACGACCCGGAGGCGCGGGACGCGTTCGTCGCCGAGTACCGCGACCTGCTCCGCGAGGCGTACCCGACGGCTGACTACGGCACGGTCCTCCCGTTCCGCCGCCTGTTCGCGGTGGCCCGCAAGGAGGTGTGAGGGATGCTCGCGGCCCTGGACCACGTGCAGTTGGGGGCCCCGGCGGGCTCGGAGGACGCGCTGCGGAGGTATTACGTCGACGTCCTCGGGATGACCGAGATCCCCAAGCCGCCGGTGCTGGCGGCGCGGGGTGGGTGCTGGTTCGGGGCGGGGGCCGTGCGGCTGCACTTGGGCATCGAGGATGCCCCCGCCGGAGGCGGAAAATGTCACTGTCGGCCCGCGAAGAAGGCGCATCCCGGGCTCCGCGTGACCGGCATCGAGGCGTACGCGGCCCGGCTGAAGTCCCTTGGTGCGTCCGTCACTTGGGACGAGGACCTGCCGGGGTACCGGCGCTTCTACTCGGAGGATCCGGTCGGGAACCGGCTGGAGTTCCTGGAGCCCGGCGTCTGATCGGTGTTTGTCCCTCGCTGTCGCGGCTACCCGGTCGGTGGCGCCGAGTTCAGAGTTCCGAAACCGACCGGGAGTGATGAACCGTGGCAAAGGACGAGAAGGCCAAGGCCAAGAAGGAACAGGCCAGGGGCAAGGCCAAGGAGACCGTGGGCCGGGCCGTGGGGAACGAGACCATGAAGGCCAAGGGGCAGGCCGAGAAGTCCAAGGGGGACGCTCGGCAGGCCAAGGAGAAGGCGAAGGACGCGTTCAAGCGCTGACGCCGGATGCGGTGAGGGGCCCCTGCCGGACGGCAGGGGCCCCTCTTGCTTGCTGCGCTACGCGTTCAGCTTTTTCGGCGCCCTATCAAATGTGGCTTCGACTCCAACCCGTCCAGCCCATGCCAGGCCAGGTTCACCAGATGGGCGGCGACCTCCGCCTTCTTCGGGCGGCGGACGTCCAGCCACCACTGGCCGGTCAGGGCGACCATGCCGACGAGGGCCTGGGCGTAGAGGGGGGCGAGCTTGGCGTCGAAGCCCCGGCTCTTGAACTCGCGGCCCAGGATGTCCTCGACCTGGGTCGCGATGTCCGAGATGAGGGAGGCGAAGGAGCCGGTGGACTGGGGGATGGGGGAGTCGCGGACCAGGATGCGGAAGCCGTCCGTGTACTCCTCGATGTAGTCGAGGAGGGCGAAGGCCGCCTGTTCGCAGAGTTCGCGGGGGTGGCCGGCCGTGAGCGAGCTGGTCACCATGTCCAGCAGGCGGCGCATCTCGCGGTCCACGACCACCGCGTACAGGCCCTCCTTGCCGCCGAAGTGCTCGTAGACCACCGGCTTGGAGACCCCGGCCTTCGCCGCGATCTCCTCCACCGACGTGGCCTCGAAGCCCTTCGTCGCGAAGAGCGTGCGGCCGACTTCCAGCAGCTGGGCCCGTCGCTCGGCTCCCGTCATCCGGGTGCGGCGCGCGCGTCGGGGCTTCTCGTTGCTCGGGGTGCTGCTGGGATCGGTCGCCACGGCGTCAATCATGCCGCCTCCGCCGACTCCTTCCGGGGCTGAGAGCCGTCCGTACCGGAGATACGGCGCGAATCGATACGCGAGCGTGACGGCCAGCGCACGTCATAGGCCCAGCCGAGCTGCTCGCACCAGCGGATGATCCGCGCCGAGGAGTCCAGCTGGCCGCGCTCCACACCGTGCCGCGCTGACGTCGGGTCGGCGTGGTGCAGGTTGTGCCAGGACTCGCCGCAGGACAGGATCGCCAGCCACCACACGTTGCCGGAACGGTCACGCGACTTGAAGGGCCGCTTGCCGACCGCGTGGCAGATCGAGTTGATCGACCAGGTGACGTGGTGCAGCAGCGCGACCCGGACGAGCGAGCCCCAGAAGAAGCCGGTGAACGCGCCCCACCAGGACATCGTGGCCAGCCCGCCGATCAGCGCCGGCAGCGCGAGCGACAGCATCGTCCAGTAGATGAAGTGGCGGGAGATCGTCCGGATCGCCTTGTCCTTGATCAGATCCGGTGCGTACTTGTCCTGCGGGGTGCGCTCCTCGTCGAACATCCACGCGATGTGCGCCCACCACAGGCCCTTGATCAGCGCCGGCACGGTCTCGCCGTAGCGCCACGGCGAATGCGGGTCGCCCTCGGCGTCGGAGAACTTGTGGTGCTTGCGGTGGTCGGCGACCCAGCGCACCAGCGGCCCCTCGACCGCCATCGACCCGGCGATCGCGATGGCGATCCGCAGTGGGCGCTTCGCCTTGAAGGAGCCGTGCGTGAAGTACCGGTGGTAGCCGATCGTCACGCCGTGGCAGCCGAGGTAGTAGAAGAACACCAGCAGGCCGAGGTCCAGCCAGCTCACCCCGCCCCAGCTCCACGCCAGCGGCACCGCCGCGAGCAGGGCCAGGAACGGGACAGTGATGAAGAGGAGGAGAGTGATCTGTTCCAGCGACCCCTTCTTCTCGCCGCCCAGCGTGGCGGCGGGGAGCGGAGTGCCGTCGTCGTTCGCCCGCGGGGCGTCGTCGATCACATCGGAGCTCGTGGTCATGGGCGTCCCCTGTGGGGTTCGGAGGTGGAGGCGGAGCGTCGGACGGCGGAAGCCGGGCAGCAACAGTTCAGCATGGACTTCCCTACGGTTCCGTAACCTACGGCGACGTAAGTATGGCAGCGCGTCGACCGGCGGACGAAGCCCGTGAGACCGCGCGTCAGAGTGGACACTTATCCTGGGTGTCGGTCGGACAGCGCGGTCCGCTCTGTTTTCTTCCCGGATGTCCGTCCCGTATGCGGCAGCCGCCGCGGGACCGCCGTCCGGGTTCCCTCCAGACGAGCTTCAAACACTGCAAGGAGCCGCACCTGTGAGCAGTGCCGACGACCTGACCACGAGCACCACCTCGACCGGCAGTGCGCTGCGCGCCGACATCAGGCGCCTGGGCGATCTTCTGGGCGAGACCCTCGTCCGGCAGGAGGGCCCCGAGCTGCTCGAACTGGTCGAGAAGGTCCGCCGCCTCACCCGTGAGGACGGTGAGGCCGCTGCCGAGCTGCTGCGCGGCATCGAGCTGGAGACCGCCGCGAAGCTGGTCCGCGCCTTCTCCACCTACTTCCACCTCGCCAACGTCACCGAGCAGGTGCACCGCGGCCGCGAGCTGCGCGCCCGTCGTGCCGCCGAGGGCGGTCTCCTCGCGCGTACGGCCGACCGACTCAAGGACGCCGACCCCGACCACCTGCGCGAGACGGTCAAGAACCTGAACGTCCGCCCGGTCTTCACCGCGCACCCCACCGAGGCCGCGCGCCGGTCGGTCCTCAACAAGCTCCGGCGCATCGCCACGCTCCTGGAGACCCCGGTCATCGAGTCCGACCGCCGTCGCTACGACACCCGTCTGGCCGAGAACATCGACCTGGTGTGGCAGACCGACGAACTGCGCGTCGTACGCCCGGAGCCGGCGGACGAGGCCCGCAACGCCATCTACTACCTGGACGAGCTGCACGCGGGTGCCGTCGGCGACGTTCTGGAGGACCTGACCGCCGAGCTGGAGCGCGTCGGCGTCAAGCTCCCCGACGACACCCGCCCGCTCACCTTCGGCACCTGGATCGGCGGCGACCGCGACGGCAACCCGAACGTCACGCCCCAGGTCACCTGGGACGTCCTGATCCTCCAGCACGAGCACGGCATCAACGACGCCCTGGAGACGATCGACGAGCTGCGCGGCTTCCTCTCCAACTCCATCCGCTACACGGGTGCGACGGAGGAGCTGCTCACCTCCCTCCAGACGGACCTGGAGCGGCTCCCGGAGATCAGCCCCCGCTACAAGCGCCTCAACGCCGAGGAGCCGTACCGCCTCAAGGCCACCTGCATCCGGCAGAAGCTGGAGAACACCAAGACCCGCCTGGCCAAGGGCACCCCGCACGAGGACGGCCGCGACTACCTCGGCACCGCCGAGCTGCTGCACGACCTCACCCTGATCCAGACCTCCCTGCGCGCCCACCGCGGCGGCCTCTTCGCCGACGGCCGCATGGACCGTACGATCCGCACGCTCGGCGCGTTCGGCCTCCAGCTCGCGACCATGGACGTACGCGAGCACGCGGACGCCCACCACCACGCGCTCGGCCAGCTCTTCGACCGGCTCGGCGAGGAGTCCTGGCGCTACTCGGACATGCCCCGCGAGTACCGCGCGAAGCTGCTCGCCAAGGAGCTCAGGTCCAGGAGGCCTCTGGCTCCCACCCCCGCGCCCGTCGACGCGGCCGGTGAGAAGACCCTCGGTGTCTTCGAGACCGTCAAGAAGGCCCTCGCCGTGTTCGGGCCCGAGGTCATCGAGTCGTACATCATCTCGATGTGCCAGGGCGCCGACGACGTGTTCGCCGCCGCCGTGCTGGCCCGCGAGGCCGGGCTGATCGACCTGCACGCCGGCTGGGCGAAGGTCGGCATCGTCCCGCTGCTGGAGACCACGGACGAGCTGAAGGCCGCCGACACGATCCTTGAGGACATGCTCTCCGACCCGTCCTACCGGCGGCTCGTGGCGCTGCGCGGGGATGTCCAGGAGGTCATGCTCGGGTACTCCGACTCCTCCAAGTTCGGTGGTATTACGACGTCTCAGTGGGAGATCCACCGAGCTCAGCGGCGCCTGCGTGATGTGGCCCACCGCTACGGCGTCCGTCTCCGCCTCTTCCACGGCCGGGGCGGAACCGTCGGCCGCGGTGGCGGTCCCTCGCACGACGCGATCCTCGCCCAGCCCTGGGGCACGCTGGAGGGCGAGATCAAGGTGACCGAGCAGGGCGAGGTCATCTCCGACAAGTACCTGGTGCCGTCGCTGGCCCGCGAGAACCTGGAACTGACGGTCGCCGCCACCCTCCAGGCCTCCGCGCTGCACACGTCGCCCCGCCAGTCCGACGAGGCGCTGGCCCGCTGGGACGCGGCCATGGACCTGGTCTCGGACGCGGCCCACGACGCCTACCGCAGGCTGGTCGAGGACCCGGACCTTCCGACGTACTTCCTCGCCTCCACGCCGGTGGACCAGCTCGCCGATCTGCACCTGGGCTCGCGGCCCTCCCGCCGCCCCGGCTCGGGCGTCTCGCTCGACGGACTGCGCGCCATCCCGTGGGTGTTCGGCTGGACCCAGTCCCGGCAGATCGTGCCCGGCTGGTTCGGCGTCGGCTCCGGGCTGAAGGCACTGCGCGAGGCCGGCCTCGACACCGTGCTCGACGAGATGCACGGGCAGTGGCACTTCTTCCGCAACTTCATCTCCAACGTCGAGATGACCCTCGCGAAGACGGACCTGCGGATCGCCCAGCACTACGTCGACACCCTCGTCCCGGACGAACTGAAGCACGTCTTCGACACGATCAGGGCCGAGCACGACCTGACCGTCGCCGAGGTGCTCCGCGTCACCGGCGAGGCCGAACTCCTCGACGCCACCCCGGTGTTGAAGCAGACCTTCACCATCCGGGACGCTTACCTCGACCCGATCTCGTACCTCCAGGTCACCCTCCTGAAGCGCCAGCGCGACGAGGCGGCGGCGGGAGCCGACCCCGACCCGCTGCTGAGCAGGGCCCTGCTCCTCACCGTCAACGGTGTGGCGGCGGGCCTGCGCAACACCGGCTGACCGGACACGAACGAAGGGTGCCCCCGAGCTGTCGTAGAAGCTCGGGGGCACCTCTCTTTCCGTCGGTCAGAGTGCGAGGAACGCGGCCGTCAGCAAGGCGATCCCCGACCCGGCCAGCACCCAGGCGGCCCGGGTCAGCCGCAGGCCGCCCGCGACCACCACCGAGGCGAGCAACAGGGCGCCGCCGAGGGGGACCCAGGAGTAGAGGATGCCGGCGGGGCCGGAGCGCAGGACCTCGTCGGTGCCGGGCTTCACGACCACCGCGTACGTCTGGCCCTTCTTCACCGCGACGGTGTGGTCGATGACGACCTCGGCGCGGGCCTTCGATCCCGTCGAGACCGGTGTGTAGGGGCCGGTGCAGGTGTCGTCGCCGCACGCGGTGACCTGGATCGTGCCGGTCTCGCGGCCCTTGGTGAGCATCACGTTGTGTGCGGTCGGCCATGAACCCCACACCCCGGCGATCAGGATCAGCACGGCGACCGTGCCCATCGCCGCGAGCCGTCCGAAGTTCAGGGCGGCGAAGGCGCCGGGGGAGGCGGAGGCTGCGGGTGACATGGCGGGGATCATTGGCCATACCCGCACGCGCGGTCAACTCCCGCGCGGGACAAGTCGGTTAAGTCGGGCAAGTCGGGTGAACCGGACGGCTCAGGAGTTGTACGCGCTCTGCGCCCGCTCCAGGCCCTCGCTCACCAGACACTCCACCGAGTCCGTCGCCCGGTCCACCAGGAAGTCCAGCTCCTTGCGCTCCGTGGAGGAGAAGTCCTTCAGGACGAAGTCGGCGACCTGCATCCGGCCCGGCGGGCGTCCGATGCCGAACCGCACCCGGTGGTAGTCCGGGCCCATCGCCTTCGTCATCGACTTCAGGCCGTTGTGGCCGTTGTCGCCGCCGCCGAGCTTGAGGCGGAGGGTGCCGTAGTCGATGTCGAGCTCGTCGTGCACGGCGACGACGTTCGCGAGCGGCACCTTGTAGAAGTCGCGCAGCGCGTTGACCGGGCCGCCCGACAGGTTCATGAACGACGTCGGCTTCACCAGCACGACCCGTCGGCCGGCCGGACCCGGCGCACCGATCCGGCCCTCCAGGACCTGTGCCTGTGCCTTCCCGGCCCGCTTGAACTTGCCGCCGATCCGCTCGGCCAGCAGGTCGGCCACCATGAAGCCCACGTTGTGCCGGTTGTTCGCGTACTCGGGGCCCGGGTTCCCGAGGCCCACGATCAGCCAGGGGGCATTGGCGTCGGTCGTCACGTCCATGTCTCCTTGATACGCGCCAGCCGCTGCTCCCGGTGGGAACAGCGGCTGACGAAAGGGTGAGCGGTGCGGATCAGGCCTCGGTGGCCTCGGCCTCGCCCTCGGCGGGGGCCTCTTCGGCCTGGGCGGCCAGGACCTGGAGGACGACCGCGTCCTCGTCGATCGCCAGCGTGGTGCCCTTGGGCAGCGGGATGTCCTTGGCGGCGATGGAGGCACCGGCCTCCAGGCCCGCGATGGACACGGTGACCGACTCGGGGATGTGCGTGGCCTCGGCCTCGACGGTGATCGTGCTCAGCACGTGCTCCAGCAGGAAGGAGCCCGGGGCCAGCTCGCCCTCGGTGTGCACGTAGACCTCGACGGTGACCTTCTCGCCGCTCTTCACGGTGAGCAGGTCGACGTGCTCCAGGAAGCCCTTGATGGCGTCACGCTGGACGGCCTTCGGGATGGCGAGCTGGGTCTTGCCCTCGATGTCCAGGGTGAGCAGGACGTTCGGGGTACGCAGGGCGAGCTGCAGCTCGTGGCCCGGCAGGGTGATGTGCAGCGGGTCGACACCGTGGCCGTAGACCACGGCGGGGACCTTCTTGTCACGGCGGATACGGCGGGCGGCGCCCTTGCCGAACTCGGTGCGGGTCTCGGCGGCGAGCTTGACGTCGGCCATGGTCACTCCTCGTAGAACAGTCGGGGAAGGCGGTCACCCGGCCGAACATCGGCCTGCTACGAAGAGCGCGTCGATAACGGACCGCCGTACCCGAGAACTGGTACGGCCTCCCTCGCCGAGCAACTTGGGCAGCTTACTCGGCGGAGAGGCCGTAAAGAAATCGATCTTCGGTTCATCCGCGCCCTGAAGGGGCGCGGGGCTGTGTCGATATGCGGCTCCGCCGCGTGGGCGCGACAAGCCACGACGGCGCCGCAGACGACAGACGGCCTATCGCGGCACCCCCAGCGGAGCGCTCAGTGCTCGTCGAAGAGGCTCGTCACCGAGCCGTCCTCGAAGACCTCGCGGACCGCGCTCGCGATGGTCGGGGCGATCGACAGGACCGTGATCTTGTCGAGGTCGGCGCCGAGTTCGCCCGGGGTCGGGAGGGTGTTGGTGAGGATGAACTCGCTGACGCGGGAGTTCTTCAGGCGGTCCGCGGCGGGGCCGGAGAGGACGCCGTGGGTGGCCGTCACGATGACGTCCTCCGCGCCGTGCGCGAACAGGGCGTCCGCGGCGGCGCAGATCGTGCCGCCGGTGTCGATCATGTCGTCGACCAGGACGCAGACGCGGCCCTTGACCTCGCCGACGACCTCGTGGACGGTCACCTGGTTCGCGACGTCCTTGTCGCGCCGCTTGTGCACGATCGCGAGGGGCGCGCCGAGGCGGTCGCACCAGCGGTCGGCGACGCGCACGCGGCCGGCGTCCGGGGAGACGACGGTCAGCTTGCTGCGGTCGACCTTCGAGCCCACGTAGTCCGCGAGGAGCGGGAGGGCGAAGAGATGATCCACGGGCCCGTCGAAGAAGCCCTGGATCTGGTCGGTGTGCAGGTCGACGGTCAGGATGCGGTGCGCACCCGCCGTCTTCATCAGGTCCGCGATGAGGCGGGCCGAGATCGGCTCACGGCCGCGGTGCTTCTTGTCCTGCCGGGCATAGCCGTAGAACGGCACGATCACGGTGATGGAGCGGGCCGACGCGCGCTTCAGCGCGTCGATCATGATGAGCTGCTCCATGACCCACTGGTTGATCGGAGCCGTGTGGCTCTGGATCACGAAACAGTCCGCACCGCGCACCGACTCCTCGAAGCGGACGTAGATCTCGCCGTTCGCGAAGTCGAAGGCCTTCGTCGGGACTACCCCGACACCCAGCTGGTGGGCGACCTCCTTGGCAAGCTCGGGGTGGGCGCGGCCGGAGAAGAACATCATCTTCTTCTCGCCGGTCGTCTTGATCCCGGTCACAGCACTGTCTCCTCAGAGGTCATTCAACTGGGTGTGCGTTTATCACGGTACGCCGTGTTCGACTCGTCCGTTTCCGGTCAGTTCTCGCCCTCGCCCTGGCGGGAAGCCGTTTCCGCGGCCTTCGCGGCGGCGCTCCCGGGACGCTTGCGGGCCACCCAGCCCTCGATATTCCGCTGCTGGCCACGGGCCACGGCCAGCGAACCGGGCGGTACGTCCTTCGTGATCACGGAGCCGGCGGCGGTGTACGCGCCGTCCCCGACCGTGACGGGTGCCACAAACATATTGTCCGAACCGGTCTTGCAGTGCGAGCCGACGGTGGTGTGGTGCTTGTGCTCCCCGTCGTAGTTCACGAACACGCTGGCGGCACCGATGTTGGTGTAGTCGCCGATCGTCGCGTCACCGACGTAGGAGAGGTGCGGGACCTTCGTGCCCTCGCCGATGGTGGCGTTCTTCGTCTCGACGTACGTGCCGATCTTGCCCTTCGCGCCCAGGCGGGTGCCGGGGCGGAGGTAGGCGAACGGGCCGACGGACGCCCCCGGGCCGATGTGCGAGCTGACGGCGACGGTGTTGTCGACGCGGGCGCCGGCGTCGACGACGGTGTCCGTCAGGCGGGTGTTGGGGCCGACCTCGGCGCCCTCGCCGATGTGGGTGGTGCCGTGCAGCTGGGTGCCGGGGTGGACGGTCGCGTCCTGGCCGAAGGTGACGTCGACGTCGATCCAGGTGGTCGCCGGGTCGATGACGGTGACGCCGCCGAGCATGGCCTCGGTCAGCAGCCGGTCGTTCAGGATGCGGCGGGCCTCGGACAGCTGGACGCGGTTGTTGATGCCGGCGATCTCGCGGTGGTCGTCCGCGACGGAGGCGCCGACCCGGTGCCCGGCCTCGCGCAGGATGCCGAGGACGTCGGTGAGGTACTCCTCGCCCTGGCTGTTGTCGGTCCGCACCTTGCCGAGCGCGTCGGCGAGCAACTGCCCGTCGAACGCGAAGACTCCGGAGTTGATCTCGCGGATCGCGCGCTGCGAGTCGGAGGCGTCCTTGTGCTCGACGATCGCGGTGACGGCACCGGAGGCGCCGTCGCGGACGATACGGCCGTAGCCGGTGGCGTCCGGGACCTCGGCGGTCAGGACGGTCACCGCGTTGCCGTCGGCGGTGTGGTTGGCGGCGAGGGCGCGCAGGGTCTCGCCGCGCAGGAGGGGGGTGTCGCCGCACACGACGACCACGGTGCCGTCGACGGTGCCGAGCTCTTCGAGCGCCATGCGTACGGCGTGACCGGTGCCGTTCTGCTCGGCCTGGACCGCGGTCCGAACGCCGGGGTCGGTCTCACCGAGGTGGGCGGTCACCTGCTCGCGGGCGTGGCCCACGACGACGACCAGGTTCTCCGGCTCCAACTCGCGGGCGGCGGCCAGCACATGGCCGACCAGGGTCCGGCCGCAGAGCTCGTGCAGGACCTTCGGTGTGGCCGACTTCATACGGGTGCCCTCACCCGCTGCGAGGACGACGACGGCTGCCGGGCGAATGGCGCTCACGGATTTGCCCTTCGGCTTCGGAATGCTGGGGGGTGGACATTCGCAGGATACCGGGGCGTTTCATGGGTGACATGAGAGTGGGCCCTGACAGTGCTGTCAGGGCCCGAAGTGGGGTGCTGGGAGTGGGGGTTGCTCTGGTGTCGATCAGTTGCGATCGGTTTTTGCTCCCCCGCCAGGACTCGAACCCGGACAAATGGCACCAAAAGCCACGGTGCTGCCAATTACACCACGGGGGATCAAACTCGTTAGAACCGGACATTTAGCCTGGTCGCCGAGTGGGCACAGAACACTATGCCGTACGTGATGCCCTCCGTGCGACGGCACTTGTCCCGGGTGATCGGTTTCGTGGCTGTTCGATTACGCGCTGTGGTGCGGGCCGGTGCGCGGAAACTCACCGGAAAACCCGGCCCTGGCGCCCGTAGGCTGGAGGCATGACCACGACGGGGGAAGACCACGCCACGGCCCGGGGAGGGCCGGGGTGGTGGACCAGGTGGCGCAGTGCGGTGCTGGACACGGGGCTCGCGGCGGGGTCCGCCGCGGAGTGCGGGGCGGAGGGGGTCCGGTTCGCGCACGACGCGGGGATCCCGGCCGCGGTGGGAGTTGTCTTCGGGGTGCTGGCCGGCTCCGCGCTGATCGTCCGGCGGAAGTGGCCGATCGCCGTTGTGCTTGTGTCCATCGCCATCACCCCGGCCCAGATGGGCTACCTGATGGGCATCGTCGGCCTGTACACCCTCGCCGCGTCCGAACTGCCGCGCCGGATCATCGGATCGCTCGCCGGGATGTCCTTCCTCGGGATGCTGATCGTCATGTTCGTGCGGGTGCGGCAGGACATGCAGCGGGGGACGTGGGAACTGGGGGACTGGTTCGTTCCGTTCGCCTCCATCACCACGGCGGTCGGGATGACCGCGCCGCCCGTGCTGCTCGGCCTCTACGTCGGCGCCCGGCGCCGGCTGATGGAGAGCCTCCGGGAGCGTGCGGACAGCCTGGAGCGGGAGCTCCAACTGCTTGCCGAACGCGCCGAGGAGCGTGCCGAGTGGGCCCGGGGCGAGGAACGGACCCGGATCGCACGGGAGATGCACGACGTCGTCGCGCATCGGGTGAGCCTGATGGTCGTGCACGCGGCGGCACTTCAGGCGGTGGCTCGGAAGGATCCGGAGAAGGCCGTCAAGAACGCGGCGCTCGTGGGGGACATGGGGCGGCAGGCGCTCACCGAACTCCGGGAGATGCTCGGGGTGTTGAGGAGCGGGGACGGCCGGGACGCGCGCGAGCGGGCGGCCGTGCCGCTGGTCGCGGTGGGTGTGGCGGCCGCGGCTGCGGCGGCGGCTTCGCGGGCCGTCGACGACGAGGGCGCGGGCGACGGGCCTTGTCTGTCGGACGTGGACGAGCTGCTCGGGCAGTCCGCGGCGGCCGGGATGGCTGTGGACCTGTCCGTTGAGGGTGAGAGCCGGGTGTACGCGGCGGAGATCGAGCAGACCGCGTACCGGGTGGTGCAGGAGGCGTTGACGAACGTCCACAAGCACGCGGCGGGTGCGAAGACGCATGTACGGCTCGCGCATCGGGTGTCGGAGATCGCGATGCAGGTCGAGAACGAGCCGCCGCCGGAGCTGGCGTCTGCCTCTGCGGCGCGGTTGCCCTCTGGGGGGAACGGGCTGGTGGGGATGCGGGAGCGGGTGCTTGCGTTGGGTGGGGTGTTTGTTTCTGGGCCTACGGATGCTGGGGGGTTTCGGGTGTCTGCGGTGATTCCGGCGGCTTGAGTTGTCGGGTGCGGGCCTGGTGGGGGCTGGTGCGGGTGAGTTGTCGGGTGCGGGCCGGTGGGGGCTGGTCGCGCAGTTCCCCGCGCCCCTAGGTGGTTTGGGGGTCGGCGCCGCGCCGGGGGGTCTCCGTCCTCGGATCGGCGCGGCAAGGTTTCTCAAGAGTGTGGCGGTGTTGAGCGCCGACCGCTGCGGGCGGACACCCCCCGACACGTCGCCTTCTCGCCGTACGAGGGCTGCGGCCGTCCTGGGTGCGGTCAGCCCGCTGTGAGTCGTACTGGCTCTATGCCCGCGACCAGGGTGGCGAGGGCCTGGTCGATGTCGCTGCCCAGGTACCAGTCGCCGGTGTGGTCGAGGGCGTAGACGCGGCCCTCGGAGTCGATGGCCAGGAGGGACTGGGTGTCCGGTTCCTCGCCCAGGGGGCTGACGTCGGTGTCCAGGGCGCGGCCCAGGTCGCCGAGGGTGCGGGCCATGTGGAGGCCGTGCAGGGGGTCCAGGTGGAGTGCCACGGGGGAGATCTGGCGGCCGGGGCCGGAGGGCGTGATGTGCAGGCCGCCGAACTCGGCCCAGGCCTCCACCGCCGCCGGGAACACGGCGTGCTGGTGTCCCGCGGGCGAGGTGTGGTCGCGCAGGGTGTCCGCCCAGATCTCGGCCTGTTTTATGTCCCAGCGGCCGGGCTGCCAGCCCGCGGCGCGCAGGGCGGCGTCCACGGGTACGGAGAAGCGCGATGGGGGTCCCCCCTGGCCGAGCGGAGTCGAGGGCTTGGGGGAGGAGTGGCGGTCGGCGTGCATCTGCCCTTCGATCGTCGGCGTCAGGGACGGTGGTGCGGTCGTGCTGTCTTGCCTTGGTGTTACGGGGGTGGGGGTCAGCCCGGTTCCGTCGCGGGGTCGACGACTCGGACGCCGAAGTGGGCGCTCAGGGCTGTGCAGGCTCGGCAGGGGGTCGCGAAGCTGCCGTGCAGGGGGTCGCCGTCCTCGCGGATGCGGCGGGCGGTGAGCTTGGCCTGCTTGAGGGTCTTGCGGGCCTCGCCGTTGGTCATCGGCTTGCGCGCGGCGCGCTTGCTGCGGGCCTCGTCGGCGGCGGTGATGTGCCGGGAGATGAGGATCGCCTCGGCGCAGCGGCCGGTGAACCGGTCGCGCTGGGCGCTGGTGAGGGTGTCGAGGAAGTCCTGTACCAGTGGGTGCAGGGCGGGCGGCTGGTCGCCTCGTGCGGCGGTGCCGGTGAGGGTGGTCGCGCCGCGTACGGAGAGGGCGGCGGCGATGGTCGGGAGTATGCCGTCACGGCGGTGGCTGAGGGCCGGCGCCTGCCGGGCCTCGGTGGCGCTCCAGCCGACCCGGGGGTCGCCTGAAGGCCCGGTGTGCGCCCCGGTGTGCGGTCCCGTCTGCGTCGCGTTCATGATCGTCATCCCCTCCCGAGCATCCCCCGGCGGGTCACAGAGTGCCAAATGCCGTGGCTGGTGCGGTAGCTGGGGCGGTGCGACACGCCAGGGCTTCGGCGGGCTGTCACGACGGGGTGACGGCAGGTCACGGTAGTGGAGGTTCGGTGACGGGTGCGGTGCGTTCGGTGAGGGGTGCGGTGAGGGGGTGCGGCCGACCGCTGCCGGTGACCGGTGTCGCCGTACCGCATAGGCTGTCCGCACCGCGATCCACGCGGTCGACGCGTGGAGACAGTCGAACGAAGACGTCAAGAAGACGAGACAGTCGATACGGGGCACGGTGGGGCGAGTTGGACATTCGGCCGCTGTGAATCGTACTGAATGCCGCAGGGGGCAACCGCCATGACGACAGGTCGGCTCGGGCAGCGAGCCGCGCCACCGAACGCGGCCTACGCCGGGCAGGTCGTGCACTTCCCGGACCCGGTCCGGGCGGCCCGCCACCCCAGAGGGGTGCGGATGGACGAGCACGGCTACCCCGACTTCTCGCCGTACGCGCGCGCGGCCGCGGAGATCGCCGAGCCCCCGGAGGGCTTCGGCGTCGACGAACTGCGCCTCACGGACTACGTGTCGGCGAACGCGGCGCTCGCCGCGACCCGGCACGAGCTGTGGGACACCGTGCCCGCGGTGGCCACCCCGCACGGCTGGACCTGGCACCACGTGGTCGGCACCCGGCGCCTCGAACTCGTCCCCGTCGACGTGAAGGCGCTGCTGCGCCACCACGGCGGGATCGCCACGGCCGCCGTCGCCCACGACAAGCGCGGCACCCGCCCGCTCCAGGAGACCCGCCCCGCGCACTTCGGCCTGCCGAAGGCGACGGTCGCGGTGACCGAGGCGCAGGTGCAGGGCGTCGAGGAGGACCTCGGCTACCGACTGCCGGGCGCCTACCGGTCGTTCCTCAAGGCGGCCGGCGGCTGCGCCCCCATCGGCACCGCGCTGGACGCCGAGTTGGGGCTGCTGATCGACCAGCCGTTCTTCACGGTCCGCGACGAGGCCGCCGTCAACGACCTCGTCTACATCAACAAGTGCCTGCGCGACCACCTCACCAAGGACTACCTGGCCGTCGGCTTCGTCCAGGGCGGGCTGCTCGCCGTGAAGGTGAAGGGGCAGCAGATCGGTTCCGTGTGGTTCTGCGCCTACGACGACGCCCGCGACGTCGACCCGTCCCAGGCGCCGGCCGACCGCGTGGAGCGGCTGCTGCTGCGCGCCGGGGACGACTTCGACCAGTTCCTGGCCCGACTCGCGGGAAATCCCCCCGAGTTGGAGACGGTGGCGAATCTGATGGTGGACGGCGGGTTCGCCCAGTCGGTTCCGGTGTCGTCCGCGGCCTCGGCGTCCGCGGTGGGGGAGTGAGCTGACCGATGGTGACCTTCGCGCAGGCGCAGGAGCGCGCCGAGGAGTGGATCAACGGCGATGTGCCGTCGTACCAGCATCGCGAGGTGCGGGTGCGGGAGTTCGACCTCGGCTTCGTGATCTGGGCCGAGGACCGTGCCGACGGACCGCGTTCGGACGGCGGCGCACAGCGGATGGTGCTCGCCCGCGACAGCGGCGAGGCCACGCTGTGGCCCTCGCTGCCGGTGGGCGAGGTCGTCCGCCGCTACGAGGAGGAGTACGGCCGCCCGGACGAGGTCGCCGACGCGGTACCGGCGGCTCCGCCGGCCCGGGTGGACCTCAATCAGACCTCGTTCCTGCTGAGTCCGCCGGAGTGGTTGCAGGAGGCGGCGGACAAGCTGGGGATTCCGGACCGGCGGGGGGAGTCGGCCTCGACTCCCGCTGCGGGGGCGGGTGTTGGGGCGGGGCGTGCGCTTCCCGAGACCCAGGCCGGGGTGCCCGCCGCTTCGGCGTGGCCGGACGCCGGGGGGTCCGGGGTGCCGGACGACGCGCCCGCCGTGCCTGCCGGGGCGACCCCCTGGGCGGGGACCGACACCAACGCGGATCCCGGCGAGGACCGTTCGGTACCGCTGCCCGCGACCGTTTTCGCGCCGCCGCTGAGGGAGCCCGAGGACAACACCCCGCCCGACGCCAAGACCGCCCTGATCTCCGGCGGCAGCCAACTCCCGCGTACGGCACAGGCTCCGGCGCCGGATGAGTCCCGCTCCGACTCCAACTCCGGTGGTGGGGTCGAGGGTTCGCAGGGGGCGCCGCAGCAGGCTCCGCCGTCGTACGGGTATCCGCAGGGTGCGCCTCAGCCGGCTCCGTCGTCCTACGGGTATCCCCAAGGGGCCGGTAACGTGCCTCAGCCTCCGGGTGGGCCCGGGGTGCCGGGGCGGGGGCTCGCGCCCAACGCCGGGGACATCGCCGACGCCGCGACCAGCAAGGCGGCGCCTCCGCCGCGCCGTGGCGGTGGTTCCAAGACGCCTCCTCCGCCGGGTGCGCCCGGGATGCCGGGTGCGCGGCCGGGTGGTGCGCCCGCATCACCTCCGCCGCCTCCGCCGCCGGGTGGGTATGTGGCTACGCAGATGGTTTCGGGGCTCGGTCCGGAGGGGCCTGGTGCTCCGCAGCCGCCCGGTGGGCCGAACACTCCCGGGGGTACGCCTCCGGGTGGGGTGCACCATGCCGCGACGATGCTTGCCGACCCCGGGCAGGGTGGCCCCGGGGCCGCGGGGCCGAGGCCTCCGCAGCCGCCGGGTGCCCCTGGTGCGCCACAGCCGCCCGGTGCTCCCGGAGTTCCCGGCGCACCCGGTGGACATGGTGCTCCCGGCGCGCCCCAGCCGCCGAACGCCCCCGGCACTCCCGGTTCCCAGGGCGGTGCCCAAGGTGCCGTGCATCACGCGGAGACCATGCTCGCCGGACCCCCGATGGGTGGGCCCGGTGTGCCTCCGCCGCCGCAATTCCCGGGCGCGCCCGGTGCGTTGGGCGCCCCCGGCATGCCGCCGGGTGCCCCGCCGCAGCAGCAGCCGATGCCCCCGGGCGCGGTACCTCCCGGTGCCATGCCTCCCGGTGCCATGCCGCCCCCTGGGCAGCAGATGCCCGGTCAGGGCATGCCTCCTATGCCCGCGCCGGGGCAGCCGTTCCCCGGGCAGCAGCAGCCCGCCTACGGCTATCCGCAGCAGGGGCAGCCGACCGTGGGACCGGGTTATCAGGCCGTGTTGCGGTACCGCGCGCCCGACGGGTCCGAGCAGCAGCTGATCCGGCGGTCCGCGCCGGGGACGCCGCACCCGGAGTGGCAGATCTTCCACGAGCTGCGCGGCATGAACATCCCGCCGGACCAAGTCCTCGAACTGCACACGGAGTTGGAGTCCTGCGAGCTGCCGGGCGCGTACTGCGCGCGGATGATCCGCGAACAGTGGCCGCAGGCCCGCATCGCGAGCATCGCACCGTACGGCACGGATCACGCGAGCCGGCAGCAGGGGATGCGCGAACTCCTCGCCCACCAGGGCGAGTTGCACCAGGTCGCCGACGGGCCGGCCCGACTCGCCCCGGTGCGGGCGCCGTTGCCGCCGGTGCAGCCGACGCCGCCGATCCCGCCGGAGGCGATCGCGCAGGAACTGGCGGGCGCGTTCGGGCCGGGCGTGTTCCGGTTCGAGCAGGCGGCGGTGTCCCGGCAGGGCGTGCCGCCGGTCGTCGCGCACACGCTGGTCGCGGCGGGGCTGCCGATGGACATGGGCCCGTTCTTCTGGGCGCAGGCCCAACCGGGGCGCCCCGTACCGACGTTGGCCGAACTCGCGCAGGAGCGCGGGGTACGGCCGTCCGCCGACGCGGGCTCGTACCTCGTCATGGGCAGCGACTTCGGCCGCGCGATCTGCGTCCAGTACGGCACGGCGAACATCGTCGCGGTGCCCGTTGAGGCGGGGCCGGGCGGCGCTCCCGTACCGCCGCAGTTCGTGAACACGGGGCTGCCCGAGTTCGCGCGCTGCCTGGCGCTGCTCGGCCGGATGTGGCGCCTGCGGTACGGGCTGAACCAGGAGCAGGCGGGCCGCTGGACCGTCGACTTCCAGGCGCAGCTCGCCTCGCTGGATCCGGCGGCGCTCGGGTCGCCGGAGAGCTGGTGGTCGGTGTTGCTGGAGCAGATGTGGGACGGGTTGTTGTGACCCCGATCCGCTGAACAGGCTGCATGGAGCTGTGTTGAAGGGCCGGACCCGGTCGTGTGATCGGGTCCGGCCCTTTTGCGTCGCCTGATGCCCGTGACCTGTCTGCGGAGTGTCGCGTTATGAACACTTACGCCCGATCCATCAAGATATGCGGCAAATCATCATGTCGTGTCCGTCGGATGGAGAGGGGTTCCAGGATGAGCAGCGCATCGGTGTCACCACGTGGCTTCGTGGCCGTACGGGGGCGCGGCTACCGCCCCGACCAGGTCGACGCGTACGCGGCGGCGATCTCGCAGTACCGGGACGTGGCGTGGGAACGGGCCGCGCGGCTGACCGTACTGGCCAAGGACATGGAGGCGGAGGCCGAGCGGATGCGGGTCGCCGTGTCCCGGCTCGCTCCGCAGACGTACGAGGCGCTGGGCGAGCGGGCTCAGCGGCTGTTCCAGTTGGGGGTGGAGGAAGCCGCGGCGCTACGGGAGTCCGCGCGGCGTGCGGCGGAGGAGCAGGTCGCGGAGGCCGAGGCACGCGCCGCGAGCGTGCTTCAGGCTGCGCGGGAGTACGCCGATGCGCTGCGTGCGGAGGTCGAGGAACGTGCCCGGCAGCGGCTGCTTGCTGCCCGCGCCGAAGCCGACGACATCCGGATCGGGGCCCGGCGCGAGGTGAAGGAAGGGCGTACGGAGGCGTTGTCCGCGTTGCGTGAGGTGCGGCAGCGGACCGCGGCGATGCTTGGTGAGCAGGCCAAGGAGCACGAGGAGCGGTGGGCGTCGGCTGAGCGGGAGGCGTCGTCGCGGGCGGCCGCGCTGGATGCGGAGTATGCCGAGCGGGTGGCTCTCGCCGAGGCTGCGTTGGGGGAGGCTCAACAGGCTTTTGCCGAGGCGGAGTTGTCGGATCGGCGGTGGCAGGAGGAGGCGGCCTCGCGGGCGGCCGAGGTTTTGGCGGAGGCCCGGGTTCGGGAGGAGCGGGTTGCTCGGGATACGGAGCGGGTGCTGCGCGAGCACGGGGAGACGTGGGATGACGTGCAGGCGCATATGGATCATGTGCGGAGTAGTTTGACCGCGCTTACGGGGCGGGCTGCGGCGGAGTGATGTGAACGGGGGCGCGGTTGTGGGCATGTGCGGGCCCGGTGGGGGCTGGTCGCGCCCGCGCGGCGGTAGCCGCAAATTGAACACAGCCCCGCGCCCCTAGGTTGGGACAGTCACGGGTGATCCGCGCAGCAGGGGGTTGGGTTGGGGACCTCGAAGGGGGCCAGGGTGTTACCCGCCGCCGGGACCAGGGCCAGGGTCAGTTGGCCCTCGCGCCATTCTGGGCGTACGTGGTCCTGAGTGTGTACGGGCGTGACAGGGGCCGGAGCTTCGCCCGATGTGGCGCCCACCACGAACACCGCGTCGATCGCCGTCAGTTGCAGGAGGTCGGCCACCGTGACCGTGCCGGTGAGTTGATCCGAGCCGGGGAAAAGAACGGCCCGGCCCGATCGTCGCGCCGCGTGTTCCGCCGCGGCCGAGGCGGCCGCCTCGGCGGGGCCGTGTCTACGGTCGTCCAGGGCCGCGCCCATCTCTGTCGCCGTGAGCCGTTGCCAGGCCTCCTCCGCTGAAGCCGCCTCCGGGAGGGCGAGCGATATCGCCGTACCCCTGCGCGTATCCGTCCGGATCAGGTGAGTACAGGCGACCGTGCCCGGTGGAAGCGCGAGCGTGGTCGTCAGGTCGCGGATCAGGTGGTCCGCCTCGCGGAGTGTGGTCGTGCCGGGGGGGGCCCCCCCGAGGGGGGGGGGGGGGGGGGGGGGGGGGGGGGGGGGGGGGGGGGGGGGGGGCGGGGGGGGGGGGGGGGGGTGNNG
>NZ_JBICXA010000002.1:0-137980 GCF_043200035.1 Streptomyces sp. NPDC048504 | reverse complement strand
GTTTGTCACCGTCCCCGCCCGCCCGCGGTGCGGCCGGGCTGTTGTGTGAGCGGGGGGGGGGGGGGGGCCCCCGGGGGGGGGGGGGGGGCGGCCCCCCCCCCCCCCCGGGGGGGGGCGCCCCCCCCCGGACGGGTCGTAGGGGGTGGTCATGCGGGGAGGACCCACATCGGGTTGGAGTAGAACCAGAGGTCCTTCCACGGGTCGGCGTCGCCGAGGACGTCCATCGCGGGGCCTGCGGGGTCGATCGCCGGGCCGTTGATGCCTACGGCGGAGCGGTTGCCGTCGGTGCCGCGGAGGCGGACGTAGACCGGCTTGTCGAGGCGGCCGAGGGAGTACGTGAGGCGGACGGTGCCGGTGGACTTGTCGACCTCGAAGGACTTGACGACCTTCGTGGTGGGGGTGGCGAAGGTGTCCTTGTCCGCGACCGGGCCGGTGACATCGCCCTGGATGACGTCGACGCGGGCCAACTTGGGCTGGAACTGGGCCCAGTTGGGGCCGTTGGCCAGGCTGATCCTGATGACCAGGTCGACCTGCGCGCCTCGGCGGACGTGCAGCGCGCCGCCGAGGGTGACCTCGCGGCCGCCGTAGGACAGGCGGGCGTCGAGGCCGCTGATCAGGCCGCCGTGGTCGACCCAGACGCGGCCCGCGCGGATGCCGTCCATGACCGCCTTGTACGCGAAGGAGGATGCGCCGACGTGCGTGCGGGAGTACTGGCCGGGCCAGAAGTCGGTGTCGGTGAGGCTGATGCCGGTGCCGTAGACCGGGTCCTCGTAGCGGCCGTTGGCGTTGAAGTCGCCACCCGGGCCGCGGACCGCCGTGTCCGCGTAGACGTTGTGGGAGTCGGAGTTGGCGGTGATCCACCAGGGCTTGCCCTCGGCGAGGAGGCTGTCCCACAGGCCGCCGACCGTGGCCGTCATCCAGTCGAAGCCGCCCCAGGTGCGGTAACTCTCCAGCGGGTAACCGGGGAAGGAGTCGGCGCCGGGGCTGTTGTCGTAGATGCCGCGTCCGCTGCCCGGGCCGTTCGGCTTGGGGATGCCGCCCGCCTGGTGGCCGGGGGCGCCCTCCATGCCGACGGCGATCGAGGGCTGCGCGTCGCGCCAGCCGCGGATCTCGTGCGGGGAGTCGATGCCCTTGCGCGCCGGGTGGTTGGCGAGGAAGAGGGCGTCCTTGACCTTGCGGCGGCGGACCTGGTCGGCGAGGAAGTTGACGCCGGCGATGGCGAGGGCCTCGTTGGCGGGAGAGTTGCCGCTCGCGTTGTTGACGCTGCCGTCGAAGGAGTTCTCGAACTCCTTGAGCACGGCCACCTCGTTGGAGCCGGGGTGCACGAAGACCGTGCCGTGCTCGGCGCCCGGGATGTTCCACTCCAGACCCTGGAAGACGAGGGTGTCGTCGGTCTTGTCACGGGCGTCGACGATGTCCGGATTGACCTTCTCCACACCGATCTTGGCGTGCGTGACGCTGCCGTGGTCGGTGATGACCATCCAGTCCAGGCCGTGCGCGTTCGCCTGGCGTACGTGGTCGATGACCCGGTACTTCGCGTCGCTGCTGTACTGGGTGTGGATGTGGTGGTCGCCGGCCAGCCACAGGTAGCCACCGCCGCGCGACTTCTGGGACGCCTGCTGCTGCGCCGTCTGCTGTACGGACGCGGCTGCCTCCCCCGCGCCGGCGAGCACGCCGCCCGCGGCAAGTCCCGCTCCCAGCAGGCCCGTTCGGCGCAGCATGCCTCTTCGGGACAGCTGACTGGGCGTCAACTCCTCGTCCGGTACGGACGTGTCGAGGGCGGGCGGCAGCGACGAGGTGTCGCCGTCCCCGTGGTGGTGATGATGGTGGTGACCGTGATCGCCGTGACTGTGGCCGTGGCTCATGTTCAACTCCCGCTGATGCAGGGACCTTCACGCTCGGACGTGCAGAGTCTGGAAAGGAGCGGTGAACAGCGGGAGTCGAGGTGGTGGTGTGGCAAAGAACGAGTCATGCACGGCTACAACATCGGTCACGCGGTGCTTTTGCGCCGGTCATGCGGTGTCTCTCCGTGTGTCCCGCCGCTGTCTCTCCGTACCGCCCCCGCCAGGATCCACCCCTCCATCTCGTCGTAGCGGCGCCGCTGTTCCTCCTCCTCGCGGCGGCCCGAGGCGACCGTGCCCAGCCAGCCGCAGGCGAAGCCGAGCGGGATCGTGACCAGGCCCGTCGTGGTGAACGGGAACCAGTTGAAGTCGGCGTTCGGGAAGGCGGCGGTGGGCGAGCCGGAGACCAGGTTCGTGCCCGGCATCAGCAGCAGGACGGAGAGGGTGCCGCCAACGAGCGTGCTGAGCAGGCCTGTTCGGGTGTAGCGGCGCCAGAAGAGGCTGTAGACGAGGGCGGGCGCTATCGCCGAGGCGCCCAGACAGAAGGACAGGGTGACGAGGGGTTGCAGGCCCCGGTGCTGGATCAGCGTCGCCAGCGCGATCGCCGGAACGCCCACCGCCAGCGCCGAGTAGCGGGCCAGCGTCATCTCGCGGCGGACCGGCATCTCCTGGACCCGGGTCGCGAAGACGTCGTGGGCGAGGGAGTTGGCGCAGGCGAGGATCATCCCGGCGACGGAGGCGAGCAGGGTGAGGAAGACGGCCGTGGTGACGGTGGTGAAGAGGAGGGTCTCCGTCGTCGACATGGTGGCCCCGAACACCGCCCGTGAGCCCAGGAGATACGCCGTGTTGCCCTGCGGGTCGGCCCGCGCGATCACTGCCCGGCCGAGCAGCGCCGTCGCGCCGAACCCGACGACCGTCACGATCACCACGAACAGTGCCACGCTCGACACCGCCCACGACATCGACCGCCGCACCTGCCGGGCGCTCGACGCGGTGTACATGCGCATCGTGACGTGCGGCAGGCAGGCGCCGCCGATCACGACCGTCAGCTGTGAACTGATCATGTCCAGCCGGGGACTTGGCCCGCCCGAGAACTGAAGTCCCGAGTGCAGGAAGGCCGGTCCGGCGCCGCTCTGCTTCGCCGCCGTGTCGAAGAACGAACCCAGGTCCCAGTGGAACCGGTTCAGCAGGAGTACGGCGATCACGGCTCCCGACCCGAGCAGCATCACGATCTTCAGGATCTGGATGAGCGCGGTGCCCTTCATGCCGCCGATCGCCGCGTAGCTGATCATCAGCGCGCCCACGCCGATGATGCAGCCGGTCTGCAGGAAGTCGCCGGAGAAACCGAGGATGAACGCCAACAGCTGTCCCGCGCCCGCGAGTTGGACCAGCATCAGCGGCAGCAGCGCGATGATCGTCACCGTGCACGCGACGATCCGTACGGGCCGCCCCGGCATCCGGCGGGCGAGCGCGTCGCCCATCGTGAACCGGCCCGCGTTGCGCAGCGGTTCGGCCAGCAGGAACATCAGCAGCATCAGAGACAGGGCCGTGCTCAGCGCGAGCACCACCCCGTCGTAGCCGTACAGGGCGATCACCCCGCCCGTGCCCAGCACGCTCGCCGCGGAGATGTAATCACCCGCTATGGCAAGGCCGTTGCGCAGCGGGGAGAGGGAGCCGTACCCCGTGTAGAACTCGTCGAGGTCGTCGCGGTCGGGGCCCGTCATCACGCACAGCAGCAGCGTGATCGTGGCGACGGAGGTGAAGGCCACCAGCGACATGGTCTGCGAGGAGTCCCTGAGACCGGTCATCGCCGTCACGGTCGACGTCGAGGTCGTCGCGGTCATCGTGCCGCCTCCCGTCTCGCGTCCAGTTCGGCCTGTCTGCGGAAGCGGTCCGCGAGGGGGTCGACGCGACGCCGGGCCGTGCGCTCGAAGAAGGCTGTCGCGAGCCAGGTGACGGGCAGTTGGACCAGTGCGAGCAGCAGCCCGGTGGGCACACCGCCGGTGCCGGTGCTCGACATCAGCGAGGGCGCGAACGCGGAGAGCCCAAGGAAGAGACAGAAGTAGCCGAGCGCGGCGGTGGTCGCCACCCGGCGCTGGCGCCGGTACGCGCCGCGCAGGATGCGCAGATCGCTGTGGTTGCCGAGCGCGGGGCGACGGGGCAGGCGGCGGCGCTCGGGCGGAGGCGGGGGTGGCTGCCAGGGGTAGGTGACGGTGGGCGGGGAGAGGCGTGGGGGCGGGGGCTGAGTCGGGGGTGGTGCGTGGTCGTACGGGACGTAGGGGACGGAGTCCGGGGTGTACGGGTCGGCGTCAGGGTCGTACGGGGTGTACGGGTCGGGTGACGAATGCACATCATCCGGGCGGTACGAATCATGCGGAGGGTACGGGTCGTAGGACATCCCGTGCTCCTTGCGTGGCTCGGGTCCGTGGCGGCGGACCGCAGGGAGGGGGCGGCGCGAGCCACGCACGTTACTCGCCGGTTAGGGGGTGTGGGTGGTTTTCGCCGAACTGAGCGGTCGGTAGGCGCCGTCGCGTCAACACCCGCTGACCTCGGGTGTTGCCAGGATCGCCCAACTCCGGCCCGCTCACTCCTCCTTGAGGACCGGGAACCGCCGAGGCGCCAGGAACAGCAGCACCAGGAAGGCCACCGCCGCCGCGCACCCCGCGCCGATGTACACCGCGTGCACCGCGTCCGCGATCGCCCGCCGGGTCGCCTCGGGGACCGCGCCCCCGTCCAACCCCCGCGTCACCGAGTCCAGGTCGCTCGCCCCGCCCAGCCGTGACGCGAGCACCCCGTTGGCCACGGCCCCGAACACGGACGCGCCGATCGTCTGCCCGGTCTGCCGGCAGAACAGCACGGACGCGGTCGTCACGCCCCGCTCCTCCCATCCGACCGTCGACTGCACCCCGACGATCAGCGGGAGTTGGAAGAGCCCGAGGGCCGCGCCGAGCAGCAGCATCAGCACCATCGGCTGCCAGGCCGCGCCCGGATACGGCAGGAACGGGAACGTGAACAGGATCAGCGTCGCCGTCCCGATCCCGAGCATCGCCGTGTTGCGGAAACCGATCCGCCGGTACACGTGCTGGCTCAGCGCGGCCGACACCGGCCAGCTCAACGTCCAGACGGACAGCACGAATCCGGCCGCCACGGGTGCCAGCCCGAGCACCGACTGCGCGTACGTCGGCAGGAACACACTCGGCGCCACCATCAGCAACCCCAGTGCGCCCAGGGCCAGGTTGACGGCCGCGATCGTACGGCGCCGCCACACCCACCCCGGGATGATGGGCTCGGCCGCCCGGCGTTCGATCGCGACGACCACTCCGGCCAGCGCAAGTCCCGTACCGAACAAGGCCATTGAGGGTGCCGAGAGCCAGTCCCACGCGACCCCGCCCTGCACCAGCGCGGTGATCAGCACGCCTCCGCACGCGAACACGGCCAGCGCGCCCGCCCAGTCGATGCGGGGGCGGGAGGCGCGGGCGCGTTCCGGTTCGTGGAGGTGGCGGACGATCAGCCACAACGCCACCGCCCCGACAGGGAGGTTGACGAGGAAGATCCAGCGCCAGCCCGCGTACGCGGCGAGCAGTCCGCCCACACCCGGGCCCGCGACCGCCGACACCGCCCACACCGTGGACAGCTTGGACTGGATCTTGGGGCGTTCCTTCAGCGGGTACAGATCGGCGGCGAGTGTCTGGACCGTGCCCTGCAACGCCCCGCCGCCCAGGCCCTGTACGACCCGGAACGCGATCAGCGCGCCCATGTTCCAGGCGGACGCGCACAGCAGCGAACCGGCGAGGAAGACCACCGCCCCGACGATCAGCACCGGCTTGCGGCCGAACGTGTCGGAGAGCTTGCCGTAGACGGGCAGGGTGACCGTCACGGCCAGCAGATAGCCGGAGAACAGCCAGGAGAAGACGGAGAAGCCGCCGAGGTCACCGACGATCTGCGGTACGGCGGTCGAGACGATGGTGGAGTCGAGGGCGGCCAGGGCCATCGCGAGCATGAGGGCCGCGACGACCGCGCGCTTGCGCCGGTCGGGAGGGGCCGGCGTGGGCTGCTCGGGAGGCGTCGGCGTGGGCTGCTCGGCCGCCTCGGGTCGTATCTCGGTGTCGCTGTCCCCCTGGTCCACAGGAATCCTTTCCCCTTGCATCTATCTGCCGCGCACCAGCTTCTCACTTGAGCCTCACGTAGCGGCAGGGTGAAAGCTGAGCGGGCCGGTGGGTGGACCGAACCCCGAGATCGACTCCACCCGTCGGTGGAGAGCCCTTAGGGGTGGCTCCCTACTACGACCCGGGGAGGGTTCGTACCGGCGGAGGAGGAGAAGGGCGGGGGGTCGTCCTTAACCTGGCTTTATGCCGCGGGGGGCGGCAGACCGAACCGCCGGGGGTGGGGTTTTCCCCCGGGAAAGACTGCGCTGAGCACCAGCGCGCCGGACCCCCTCCCGCCGCCAGACTCATCGTCGTAACCACTTCAAACGCATCGACCGGGCACCGGCACGCTCTGCTGCCGACCGACTTAGGAGACATACCGTGACATCGGCTGTGACCATTCCCAGGCACGGGGGCACTGGAGGGCGTACGGCCGTTGCCGCGCGAGCGCGGCAGGTCGTCAAGGCGTACGGGGCCGGGGAGACCCGCGTCGTCGCCCTCGACCATGTCGACGTGGACATCGCCCGCGGCCAGTTCACCGCGATCATGGGCCCCTCGGGGTCCGGCAAGTCCACGCTCATGCACTGCCTCGCCGGACTCGACACCGTGACGTCCGGGCAGATCTACCTGGACGAGACCGAGATCACCGGCCTCAAGGACAAGAAGCTCACCCAACTGCGCCGGGACCGGATCGGGTTCATCTTCCAGGCGTACAACCTGCTGCCGACGCTGAACGCGCTGGAGAACATCACCCTCCCCATGGACATAGCCGGCCGCAAGCCCGACAAGGGCTGGCTGGCGCAGGTCGTGGAGACGGTCGGACTCGCCGGCCGGCTCAAGCACCGGCCCAACCAGCTCTCCGGCGGCCAGCAGCAACGCGTCGCCGTAGCACGGGCGTTGGCGGCCCGGCCCGAGATCATCTTCGGTGACGAGCCGACCGGAAACCTCGACTCCCGTGCGGGAGCAGAGGTGTTGGGCTTCCTGCGCCGGTCCGTGGACGACCTGGGCCAGACCATCGTGATCGTCACACACGACCCGGTGGCCGCCTCGTACGCGGACCGCGTCCTGTATCTCGCGGACGGCCGGATCGTCGACGAGATGTTCAAGCCGACCGCGGACGCCGTCCTCGACCGCATGAAGGACTTCGACGCCCGGGGGCGTACGTCATGACTGTCGTGAAGACCTCGATGCGCAACTTCTTCGCGCACAAAGGGCGGATGGCGCTCTCCGCGATAGCCGTGCTGCTGTCGGTGGCGTTCGTGTGCGGCACGCTGGTGTTCACGGACACGATGAACACGACGTTCGACAAGCTCTTCGCGGCCACCGCGTCCGACGTGACGGTCCTGCCGAAGGCGGCCAAGGCCGACGGCAGCACCCCGCAGAACGGACTGCCCGAGTCGCTGCCGGCCTCCACGGTCGCGCAGGTGGCGAAGGCGCAGGGTGTCAAGTCCGTTGAGGGCGCCGTCAGTTCGATGAACGTGACCGTCGTCGACAGCGCCAACAAGAACATGGGGTCCTCGACCGGCGCGCCCACCATCGCGGGCAACTGGACGAAGAACGACCTGCGTTCGATGGAGATCACCTCCGGCCACGCCCCGCGCGGGCCGACCGAGACGATGGTCGACGCCGACACCGCAGACAAGCACCACCTGAAGATGGGCGACTCGCTGCGCACGATCTCGCAGACCGGTGACTTCACCGCGCGGATCGTCGGCATCGCCACCTTCAAGGTGACCAACCCCGGTGCGGCCGTCGTCTACTTCGACACCGCCACCGCCCAGCGTGAACTCCTGGGCGCCACCGGCCGGTTCACCCAGCTCGGCGTGACTGCCGCGAGCGGTGTCTCCGACACCCAGCTCAAGCAGAACGTGGCACAGACCCTCGCCTCGTCGGGGACGTACAAGATCCAGACCGCCAAGGAGAACGCCGACGAGAACCGCAAGGGCGTCGGCCAGTTCATGAACGTCATCAAGTACGCCATGCTCGGCTTCGCCGGGATCGCGTTCCTGGTGGGCATCTTCCTGATCATCAACACCTTCTCGATGCTGGTCGCCCAACGGACCCGCGAAATAGGCCTGATGAGGGCGGTCGGCTCGTCCCGCGGACAGGTCAACCGCTCGGTGCTGGTCGAGGCGACCCTGCTCGGGATCGTCGGCTCGATCCTCGGTGTCGGCGCCGGTGTCGGGATCGCCGTAGGCCTGATGAAGCTGATGAGCGCAGCGGGCATGGACCTGTCGACCCGGGACCTGACGGTGAAGTGGACCACCCCGGTGCTCGGCCTCCTCCTCGGCGTGATCGTCACCATCCTCGCCGCCTACCTCCCGGCCCGCCGGGCCGGCAAGGTCTCCCCGATGGCCGCACTTCGCGACGCCGGTACACCGGCCGACGGCAAGGCCGGCTGGGTGCGTGGTCTGATCGGCCTGGTCCTGACGGGCGCCGGTGTCGCCGCCCTGTTCGCGGCGGCCACCGCCAAGAAGGCGACGGACGGTTCGCTGGTACTGGGGGCAGGTGTCGTACTGTCCCTGATCGGCTTCGTCATCATCGGCCCGCTGCTCGCCAACGGGGTCGTACGGGTCATCAGCGTCGTACTCCTGCGGGCCTTCGGGCCGGTGGGGCGCCTGGCCGAACGCAACGCGCTCCGCAACCCCAGGCGTACGGGTGCTACGGGTGCGGCCCTGATGATCGGCCTCGCGCTGGTCGCCTGCCTCTCGGTGGTCGGCTCGTCGATGGTGGCCTCGGCCACGAGTGAACTCGACAAGTCCGTCGGCGCCGACTTCATCGTCCAGGGCAACCAGCGGATCGTCCCGCAGGCGGAGAAGGCGATGGAGAAGTCGCCGGACCTCGTCCACGTCACCCGCTACAAGGACATCGACGCCACCCTCACCTCGCCCGACGGCCAGAAGGACACCGACGGCATCACCGCCGCCGACCCGTCCTACGCCCAGGACCTGCGCCGCGCCACCACGGCCGGCGAACTGTCCGCCGCCTACGGCACCAACGCGATGTCGGTCGGCTCCAAGTACGCCAAGAAGCACGGCGTCCACGTCGGCGACACGATCAGCGTCGCCTTCAAGGGCGGCGAGACGGCGAAGCTGAAGGTCGCGGCGATCACGGACGACGACGTCGCCATCGACCAGGGCGCCCGCTACACCAGCATCACCACGATGCAGAAGTACCTCCCGGCCGACAAGGTCCCGCCGAACGAGATCATGTTCGCCAAGGCCAAGGACGGCCAGGAGAAGCAGGCGTACGCGGCTCTGAAGAAGGCCATGGCCCCGTACCCGCAGTACCAGGTGCGCGACCAGACCGACTACAAGCAGGAACTGAAGGACCAGATCGGCCAGCTTCTCAACATGGTCTACGGCCTGCTCGCCCTCGCGATCATCGTGGCGGTCCTGGGTGTCGTGAACACCCTCGCCCTGTCGGTCGTCGAGCGGACCCGGGAGATCGGCCTCATGCGAGCGATCGGCATGTCCCGCCGGCAGCTCCGCCGGATGATCCGCATGGAGTCGGTCGTGATCGCCCTCTTCGGAGCGCTGCTCGGCCTGGGGCTCGGGATGGGCTGGGGCGCGACCGCCCAGCAGCTGCTCGCCCTGGAGGGGCTGAAGGTCCTGGAGATCCCCTGGGGCACGATCATCGCGGTCTTCATCGGATCGGCGTTCGTGGGACTGTTCGCGGCCTTGATCCCGGCGTTCCGGGCGGGACGGATGAACGTCCTCAACGCAATCGCCACGGAGTAGCCGACCAAGCCACTTGTCCAACGGGGGCAGGCCCGGCGCCGAGAAGTCACGGGGGACTTCTTGGCGCCGGGTTTGTTTGTTCTTGTCGTTTGTCTGTTGTCTTTGAGGTCCACTTCTCTGTTGCCAGTAAACGGGTGGGTGGGTGGGAAAGGCTTTTTCGGCAGTGCGGGGTGCCAAGGAAGCGAGGGTTGTCCACAGGCCCCGGCACACGGCAGCGCACCGACGTACGCTGGATACCCCCCGGCCCACCCTTCGCGTCGGGCCCTTCGTGTTGCCCACCCCCAGACGGAAAGCCCTCCATGAGCCTGCACGGTCTGCTCGACGCCGTAGTCAAGGACCCCGCCCTCGCGGAAGCCACCAGGGCCGCGACCGACGGCAACCGCATGCACGTCGACCTGGTGGGCCCCCCGGCGACCCGCCCCTTCGCCGTGGCAGCGCTGGCCAGGGAGACCGGCCGCACCGTCCTCGCGGTGACCGCGACGGGCCGCGAGGCCGAGGACCTGGCGGCAGCCCTGCGCTCGCTGCTCCCGCCGGACGGCGTCGTGGACTACCCGTCCTGGGAGACCCTCCCGCACGAGCGCCTCAGCCCGCGCAGCGACACCGTGGGCCGCCGCCTCGCCGTCCTGCGCCGCCTGGCCCACCCGAGGGAGGACGACCCGGAGACGGGCCCGGTCTCCGTCGTCGTGGCGCCCGTGCGGTCCGTGCTGCAACCGCAGGTAAAGGGGCTCGGAGACCTGGAGCCGGTCGCCCTGAGGACGGGCCAGAGCGCCGACCTGAACACGATCGTGGACGCGCTCGGAGCCGCCGCCTACGCGCGCGTGGAGCTCGTCGAGAAGCGCGGCGAGTTCGCCGTGCGCGGCGGCATCCTGGACGTGTTCCCGCCCACCGAGGAACACCCCCTGCGCATCGAGTTCTGGGGCGACGACGTCGAGGAGATCCGCTACTTCAAGGTCGCCGACCAGCGCTCCCTGGAGGTCGCCGAACACGGCCTGTGGGCACCCCCGTGCCGTGAACTCCTGTTGACGGAAGACGTCCGCACGCGTGCGCGTGCCCTCGCCGAACAGCACCCCGAACTGGGCGAGCTGCTCGGCAAGATCGCCGAGGGCATCGCCGTAGAGGGCATGGAGTCGCTGGCCCCGGTGCTCGTCGACGACATGGAGTTGCTGCTCGACGTGCTCCCCAAGGGCGCGATGACCGTCGTATGCGATCCGGAGCGGGTACGCACGCGTGCGTCCGATCTCGTCGCCACCTCGCAGGAGTTCCTCCAGGCGTCCTGGGCGGCGACCGCCGGTGGCGGCGAGGCGCCCATCGACGTCGGCGCGGCCTCCTTGTGGGCCATCGCGGACGTACGGGGCCGGGCGCGCGAGCTGGACATGATGTGGTGGTCGGTGTCGCCGTTCGCCGCCGACGAAGAGCTGACGGATACATTCGCCGCTGACGCGGCGGGGGACACCCTGAAGCTCGGCATGCACGCCCCCGAGACCTACCGGGGCGACACCGCGAAGGCCCTCGCCGACACCAAGGGCTGGCTCGCCGACGGCTGGCGCACGGTCTTCGTGACCGAGGCCCACGGCCCCGCGGCCCGCACGGTCGAGGTCCTCGGCAGCGAGGGCGTGGCGGCCCGCCTGGAGACGGAGCTGGGGGAGATCGCCCCGTCCGTCGTGCACGTGGCGACCGGTTCGATCGACTACGGCTTCGTCGATACGGCGCTCAAGCTCGCCGTCCTCACCGAGACCGACCTCTCCGGGCAGAAGGCCGCCGGCAAGGACGGCGTCCGGATGCCGGCCCGCCGCCGCAAGACCATCGACCCGCTCACCCTGGAGGCGGGCGACTACATCGTCCACGAGCAGCACGGTGTGGGCCGCTACATCGAGATGGTGCAGCGCACGGTGCAGACCGCCACGCGCGAGTACCTGGTCGTCGAGTACGCCCCCGCCAAGCGCGGCCAGCCCGGGGACCGGCTCTACATCCCCACCGACCAGCTGGAGCAGATCACCAAGTACGTCGGCGGCGAGGCCCCGACCATGCACCGCCTCGGCGGCGCCGACTGGACGAAGACCAAGGCGCGCGCCAAGAAGGCCGTCAAGGAGATCGCGGCCGACCTCATCAAGCTGTACTCGGCCCGGATGGCGGCCCCGGGGTACGCGTTCGGCGCGGACACGCCCTGGCAGCGCGAGCTGGAGGACGCCTTCCCGTACGCGGAGACGCCCGACCAGTTGACGACCATCGCCGAGGTCAAGGACGACATGGAGAAGTCGATCCCCATGGACCGGCTGGTCTGCGGCGACGTCGGCTACGGCAAGACCGAGATCGCGGTACGGGCCGCCTTCAAGGCCGTACAGGACGGCAAGCAGGTCGCCGTCCTCGTCCCGACGACCCTGCTCGTACAGCAGCACTTCGGGACGTTCACCGAGCGGTACTCGCAATTCCCGGTCAACGTAAGGGCGTTGAGCCGCTTCCAGTCCGACACGGAGGCGAAGGCGACCCTGGAGGGCCTGCGCGAGGGCTCCGTGGACCTCGTCATCGGCACCCACCGGCTGTTCTCCTCCGAGACCAAGTTCAAGGACCTCGGCCTGGTCATCGTCGACGAGGAGCAGCGCTTCGGCGTCGAGCACAAGGAGCAGCTGAAGAAGCTGCGCGCGAATGTCGACGTCCTGACGATGTCCGCCACCCCGATCCCCAGAACCCTGGAGATGGCGGTGACCGGCATCCGCGAGATGTCGACGATCACGACGCCCCCGGAGGAGCGTCACCCTGTGCTGACGTTCGTCGGCCCCTACGAGGAGAAGCAGATCGGCGCCGCGATCCGCCGCGAACTCCTGCGCGAGGGCCAGGTCTTCTACATCCACAACCGCGTCGAATCGATCGACCGCGCGGCGGCCCGACTGCGCGAGATCGTCCCGGAGGCGCGCATCGCGACCGCCCACGGCCAGATGTCGGAGCAGTCCCTGGAGCAGGTGGTCGTCGACTTCTGGGAGAAGAAGTTCGACGTCCTGGTATCGACGACGATCGTCGAGTCGGGCATCGACATCTCCAACGCGAACACGCTGATCGTGGAGCGCGGTGACAACTTCGGTCTGTCCCAACTCCACCAGCTCCGGGGCCGGGTGGGCCGTGGCCGCGAGCGCGGCTACGCGTACTTCCTGTACCCCCCGGAGAAGCCCCTCACCGAGACGGCCCACGAGCGCCTCGCGACGATCGCCCAGCACACGGAGATGGGCGCGGGCATGTACGTGGCGATGAAGGACCTCGAAATCCGAGGCGCGGGAAACCTGTTGGGCGGCGAACAGTCCGGCCACATCGCGGGCGTCGGCTTCGACCTGTACGTCCGCATGGTCGGTGAGGCCGTCGCGGACTACCGCGCCTCCCTGGAGGGCGGTGTCGAGGAGGAGCCGCCCCTGGAGGTCAAGATCGAGCTCCCGGTCGACGCCCACGTCCCGCACGACTACGCCCCCGGCGAGCGCCTGCGCCTCTCCGCCTACCGGTCCATCGCCTCCGCCAACACGGAGGAGGACATCAAGGCCGTACGCGAGGAACTCGTCGACCGCTACGGCAAGTTGCCCGAACCGGTGGAGAACCTGCTGCTGGTGGCGGGCCTGCGCATGCTCGCCCGCGCGTGCGGCGTCGGCGACATCGTCCTCCAGGGCACCAACATCCGCTTCGCCCCTGTGGAGTTGCGCGAGTCCCAGGAGCTGCGCCTCAAGCGCCTCTACCCGGGCACCGTCATCAAGCCGGCCGCCCACCAGGTGCTGGTACCCCGCCCGAAGACGGCGAAGGTGGGCGGGAAGCCGCTTGTCGGGCGGGAGTTGCTGGGGTGGGTGGGGGAGTTCCTGGCGACGACTCTGGGGTCGTGATCCTGGCGTCGTAGGACGTCGTAGGACGTCGTAGGAGGGGCCGGCAGGAGGGGGGGCCGGTCGGTCGGCCGGGGGGCGTGGAGGCTGCCGGTCGGTCGCTCCGGGTGCTGCCGTCACGTCACTCGGCTGTCGTCCTGAACAACATCGACGCCAGTACCCGGAACACCTCCTCCGGGTCCCGCTCACCCACTGCCCCGTCCAGGTTGTGCCCCAGCAGCAGCGTCGCGAAGCCGTGGGCCAGGGACCACGCGGCGACCCCGGCGAGGCGGGCGTCGGGGCCGCGGCCCTCGGGGGGTACGGCGGAGACGGCGTGGCGCAGGGCGCCGGTGGCGAGGGCGCGGGCCGTGGTGAGTTCGAGGTCGCTGGCGCGCAACAGGTCGGGCGCGAACATCACTTGGAAGTGCGCCGGATGCTCGCGCGCGAAGCGTACGTAGCGGACGCCCGCGTCCTTCAGGTCCGCCGCCTCCCCGATCGTGCCCGCCAGCAGTCCGAACCCCTCCGCCGCGATCGCCGTCAACAGCCCCGTGCGGTCCTTGAAGTGATGCGCCGGCGCAGCGTGCGAGACACCGGCACGGCGGGCGAGATCCCGCAGGCTCAGCGCGGACGGGCCGTCGGCGGCGATGACGTCGAGCGCGGCGGTGAGGATGGCGCGGCGCAGATCGCCGTGGTGGTACGGGCGGCGGCTGCCCCCGGAGGCCTTGGCGCTCTTGTCGGTCTCGGCGCTCTCGTCCGTCTCGTCTGTCTTCGCGGGCTCGGCTGTGCTCATGGTCAGCAAGCGTACGCCGAATCTAGGCATTGACAAGTTCGGGCGGCTGAGGCAATCTTGCCAGTGTCAAGTTGTGGAACGACCGGGACGCGACGAGGAGTTACGCCATGTCGGAAAGCGTGCGTGGAGTGGAGACCACGAAAAGCCTCCCCACCGTGGAGCTGAGCCGCGTGCGCCAGCTCTGGCATCTGCTCGAACCCCTGCACGCGGTGCTGTACTACGCGCCGGAGGTCTTCGAGGAGGCCGCCGCGTTCGGATACGACACCGAGGAGCGCTGGCCGAGCTACTTCCCGCTGCGCGCCGCGCCGTTGGGCCCGGTCGGCAGTGAGCGGGTGACCTCCGCCTTCTACAGCTTCAACCCCCGCATGGTCGCCGAGCACATGGACTCGGCGTGGAGCACCGCGAGCCCGGACGCCGTACTGAAGGCGAGGCTGCGTGGCATGGACCGGGCCTACCGCGCGATATTCGGCGACCGCGTCGACAGCCCCGAGCTGGCGGAGGCCGCCGCCCTCGCCCGCCGCGCCGCCGAGGCGGCGAACACCGCCGGCCGCCCCCTCGCCGCGGCCAACGCCGAGTTGGCCTGGCCCGCGGAACCCCACCTCCAGCTGTGGCAGGCGGCGACGATCCTGCGCGAACACCGGGGCGACGGCCACCTGGCCGCCCTCCTCGTCGCCGATCTCGACCCGGTCGAGTCCCTGGTCTCCTTCGCCGCGATCGGCGCCGCCTCCGTCCAGCGTTTCGAGAGCCGGGGCTGGAGCCGGGAGGAGTGGGCGGCGGCCCGCGAACGGCTGGTCGCCCGAGGCGTCATAGACGACAGGGGTACGGCGACGCGGGCGGGCCGCGATCTGCGCCAGGAGGTCGAGCGCCGCACCGACCAACTGGCCGCCGCACCCTGGCAGTTCCTCGGCCGGACCGACACCGACCGGCTCGCCGACCTGCTGGGGGAGTTCTGGGTCGCCGTACTCGGGTCCGGGCTGCTGCCCTCGGAGTCGACGCTGGGCATCGGCAAGGTCTGAGGGGGTGCGGGTCTGACGGCCTGACGGTCTGAGAGAGCGTGAAATCCGGGGCGAAGTAAGGGGAGTAAGGAGAGGGGGTGAGGGAAGCCGGTACTTCGGCCTGTTCCACCGGTTCGATACAGGCGAGTTGCGTGCCATGCGGGCTTAGGTCCTGTATGCCCGTGACGCGTCCGCCGCTACCGTGGGGACCAGGCAATATCCGCCCCTGCAGGGGCGGGGCCGGGTGAGCTAGGGGAGGGGCGCACGTGATGCGTCTGAGGGGTGGGGCGGCAATCGCCGCCCTGGTCATATTGTCGGTCGCAGGATGCAAGACGGACACCACGGGAACGGGCGACTCCGGGCCCCAGGCGACGGCCGGTGGAGGTGCTGGCACGGGTTCCGGCGGGGGCGCGGCCCTGACCGCCGCCGAGTCCCTGACCGTGAAGGGGCGTGCGCCGAAGACCGGTTACTCCCGTGAACGGTTCGGTACCGCCTGGGCCGACACGGACTCCAACAGCTGCGACACCAGGGACGACATCCTCAAACGGGACCTGAAGCAGGTGAAGTTCACCGACGGCGACTGCAAGGTGTCGTACGGCGTCCTCGAATCCGATCCGTACTCCGGCAAGGAAGTCGTCTACAGGCGCGGCGCCAGCCTCGTCGACATCGACCACCTGGTCGCCCTCTCCGACGCCTGGCAGAAGGGCGCCAAGTACTGGGACGCCAGCAAGCGCATAGCTCTCGCCAACGACCCGCTCAACCTGCTCACCGTCGGCGCCAGCCCCAACCGCAGCAAGGGCGACGGCGACACGGCGACCTGGGTGCCGCCCAAGGCGTACCGGTGCACGTATGTCGCCGCGCAGGTCGCCGTGAAGAAGAAGTACGGGCTGTGGGTCACCTCGGCGGAGAAGGCCGCGATGGTCAAGGTCCTCTCCACCTGCTCCGGGCAGGCCCTGCCGACCGGCGGCAACCCGACGAACGCGCCGGCGAGGTTCCACGCGAACTGAGCCGACACGGCCTCGACTTGACGACCTCGACCTGCGGCTACGGCTCGCCCCGTGAACGTGCCGTAGCCGCAGGAGACTTGGTGGCTCAGCTGCCCAGCTTGTCCAGGTCCAGGATCTTGCCGGTGGGCTTCGTCGCCGGTACCGGCTTCTCGTACTCGCTGAACGTGAGCGTCCCCGGGTCCTTCGCGGAGACGCTGTCGATGCGCAGCACATACGGCTTGCCCTCGGTCGCCACGTACAGCGTGTAGCTGTCCTTGCCGTCCTTCTCGTGCAGGACGATCGCCGGAGTGCCGTCGAGGGTGGTCGCCTTCCCGCGCGTCGCGTCGGAGTTGCCGTCGGCGGCGTCGCCGAGCATCGAGTTCAGGTCGCAGAAGCTCGCGATGTCCTTGGCGTCCTCGCCCTTCGCGGACATCTTGGTCCACTTCCCGGCCATCATGTCCACGACCGCATCGGTGTCCGCCTTGGACTCGCCGTCGCTCTGGCCGCGCAGGAACGCCTCGTCGTACTTCATGTAGATGGTGTCGCCGACCTTGATCATGTCGGCCTTGCCCTTGCCCTGCAGGCTCAGCGTGCCGGCGCACTCGCCCTTCTTGTTCAGCGCCATGTCGATCACGATCGTGCCGCCGCTCTCGTCGTCGGGTATGTCGCCCTTCAGCCGTAGCGACGAGGCGCCGGTGGTGGCGGTCAGGGACCGGTCGGCGATCTCGCCACCGGTCAGCCCGGCGAACGGTCCCTTCGGCTTGCTGTCCGCCTTGTCCTCACCGGGCAGACACCCGGTGAGTCCCGCGGCGGCCACGGTGGTGAGGCAGAGAGCGGCAAGTGCGGTACGACCCATGGCAGTTCCTTGGTGGAGTGGTGAGCGGTGAGGAGGTGAGCGGCGACGAGATGAGGGGGTGCCCCGAAGCGGGGTCCGGAGAGGCGCCGGGCAGACCGACGTGCGGAGATGGGCCTGCGGCGGGATGGGCACGCGTGTGGTAGGCGGGGACGAGCGTTGACCTGACCTGACCTGATCAGAGCGTCAGGCCGTCTTCGTCCAGTCCTTGCAGCCGGTCGTCTTGAAGTAGGCGTCCTTGGTGTTGATCGTGACGACGGCCGTGCCGGTCACGTTGTCGTTCGCGAGGATCGAGTCCGGCCCGTGCTCGGCGTCCTTCGCGCGCTCCCAGTAGCACAGGTCGTCCGTGTTGCCGGTGGACCTGTAGGTGCCGGGGGCGATGTCGGTGCCGACCTTGAACATGCCGCCGTCGCCGGCCATCTTCGTGGCGGGGGAGCCCTGCGCCTTCGCATCGACGGCCTCCCAGTCCTTGCAGCCGCTGGACTTGAAGATCTTGTCGCCGGCCTTGACCGTGACGTAACTGGCGCCACTCACATGGTCGTTGGCCAGCAGCGAGTCCGTGTCGCCCGAGGCGTCCTTGGCCCGCTCCCAGTAGCACCTGCCGTCGGCGTTGCCGCTGGTGCGATACGTACCGGGTTTGATGTCCGTGCCGACCCGGAAGTCGCCGTCCCCGTCGAACGTGGCCTTCTTCTCCGCGGCGGCCTCGGTCGGATCCGGGTCCTTCTTGGTGGCGGTGCTGTGTTCCGCGGACGCCGAAGAGCCCTTGGCGCTGCTGCCGGAACCACTGCCCGGCCCACTGCCCGAACCGTCGCCCCCGCCATGGGTGTTGGCGTTCGCCGACACGACCCCGATGACGACGACCCCCACGACAGCGCTCAGCGTGAGCCTGCCCTTCATCCCCATGGCTGTCCCCTCCCCGATGCGGCGACCGCCTCCCTCGGGCAGTCGTTCGTTCGCTGGGTCAATAAGAGCAGAGGCTGTGAACCGAGTCAACACGGTTCACGTGAAGCGGTGTGTACACGGCCGTGAAGGGGTAGATCTTGTCCGCGTCGGTATGCTCGGCGTCACAGACGGGCGGCAGGCGTAACGCGGACACAGCGCAGAGGCAGCGCGGACGCGACGAGGCCGGTGTGACGAGGGGAGTGGGGCGAGTGCAGGACAACGCGACAGAGGTGACCGCCGCCGGTATCGCACGGCTCGCCGGCGTCGGCCGTGCCGCCGTCAGCAACTGGCGCCGCCGTCACGCGGACTTCCCCAAGCCGGTCGGCGGCACCGAGACCAGCCCCGCCTTCGCCCTCGCCGAGATCGAGTCCTGGCTGCGCAAGCAGGGGAAACTCGCCGAAGTCCCGCTGCGCGAACGGGTCTGGCAGCAACTCGTCGGCCACCCCGAAGGCCCGGTCACCGCCCTTGTGTACGCGGGCTGCGCCCTGCTGCTCATCCACGAACGCCCCACCGTCTGGCTGGACGTGAGTTCCGGTTCGGACGAGCGGATGGCCGCGATGCTCCCCGGCGCGCTGGAGCAGGTGATCGTGCCGCGCTTCGGTGCGGTGCGCGGCCGCGGAGTTCACAGGGGGCGAGAGGGGAGCGCAGCGGCGGCTGTGAACACGCCGAACACCCACGCCGCCCCGAACGCCCCGAACACTGTGAACACCCCGGCGGACCCGACAACACCCTCGACACCTGTGAACACCGCATCGCCTGTGAACACGGCCCCGCCCGCGAACATCGCCCCTGCCGTTCACACGCCGCCCGCCGCGAACCCCGCCCCCACCCCGAGCCCCACCCCCGCAGTCCAACCCCCCACCGGCCCCCAACTCCTCCCCTCCGCCCCCCTCCTCCGCGGCACCGCCGAACTCGCCGCCGAGCTGGGCGCACGCCAGACGTTCGAGTTCCTGCTCGGGCGCCATCTCGATGCCAACCCGCGCCAGTACACGCTCACCCCGACCGAACTCGCCCGCCTGATGGCCGAGTTGGCCGAGGTGACGGGCCCGGCCGGTACCGCGCTCGACCCGGCCTGCGGCACCGGCGCCCTGCTGCGCGCCGTCACCCCGCGCCCCGGCCAGGAGCTGTACGCCCAGGACGACGCCCCCGACCTCGCCGCGCTCACCGCGCTCCGGCTCGCCCTGCACGCGCAGGTCACCGTGCGCGGCACGGCCGGGGACACGCTGCGCGCCGACGCGTACCCGGCGCTGCGGGCCGACGTCGTCCTGTGTCATCCGCCGTTCAACGAGCGGAACTGGGGCCACGACGAACTCGCCTACGACCCCCGCTGGGAGTACGGCTTCCCCGCGCGCAACGAGTCCGAGCTGGCCTGGGTGCAGCACGCGCTGGCCCGGCTGAAGGACGGCGGCACGGCGGTGCTGCTGATGCCGCCGGCGGCGGCCTCCCGGCGTTCCGGTCGCCGGATCCGCGCCGACCTGCTGCGGCGCGGGGCGCTGAAGGCGGTCGTAGCGCTGCCGATCGGGGCGGCGCCGCCGTACAACATCCCGTTGCACCTGTGGGTGTTGCGGCGGCCGGAGCGGGCGGCCGCGCAGCCGGAGGTGCTGCTGGTGGACACCGGGCGGTTCGCCACCGAGGGACGGGGCGGGCCGGACTGGCAGGCCGTGCGGGGCGCGGCGCTCGACGCCTGGAAGGCGTTCGACCGCGCGGGACGGCTGGACGAGAAGCCGGGGCTGGCGCGTTCCGTGCCGGTCATCGAACTCCTCGACGACGACGTCGACCTGGCCCCCGCCCGCCACCTCCCGCCCGCGACCGCGGCCGACGGCGCCGACGAGCTCACGGCCGTTCGCGAGCGGCTCGGCGAGACGCTCCGGCTGACCGCCGACCTCACTCCACCACCCGTGGAGCACGCCACCGGCCCCGAGCGGCCCACGCGCTGGCCGCTCACCACGATCGGTGAACTCGCGCGCGGGGGCGCCCTGGTGATGCGTACCGGTGGAAACGGCGGCCACGCGCGTGTGCCCGTTCTCACCGACCACGACGTCCTCGCCGGAACGGCCCCTTCCGGGATCCTCCCCGAGAGTGACGAGGACGCCGTCCTCACGGAGCCGGGCGATGTCGTCGTCCCGGTGCTCGGCGGCGGTTCGATGGCGCGCGTGATCGACGACACGACCGCGGGCGCCGCCCTGGGACGCAGCCTCGTCCTGCTGCGGCCCGATCCCGGCGCGCTGGACCCGTGGTTCCTCGCCGGCTTCCTGCGCGGCACCGCCAACAACCGCCAGGCCAGCAGCTACGCGTCCACGGCGACCCGACTCGACGTCCGCAGGCTCCAGTTGCCGCGCCTCCCCCTGGACGAACAGCGGCGCTACGGAGCCCGGTTTCGCGCCCTGGAGGACTTCGAGCGGGCGCTGCGGCAGGCGGGCCGGCTCGGCGAGCAGCTCGTGCGCGGCATGTACGACGGCCTGACGGACGGCACGGTCACACCTGAGTAGGAGCCAAGTAGGAGTTCGCACTCGCCTGAGTAGGAGTGTGTACAGGCCTGAGCAGGAGTGCGCACCCGTCGGCACCTGCGACGCAGTACGGGCGCGGTCGCTGTGTGATCGGCACGACAACGGTTCGGTACAACCCGGGACCGCTTGTCGGTGTCGGCCTATACGCTCGAAGCGACAATCGGACGACCGGTGTTGCCCGTATCCCGGAGCACACCGGCCGCGAACCCGTACGCCCTCTGAAGGCACCAGGAGCAGCCATGCAAGGCCACGGCTACCCGCAGCCGGCGAAGCCACCGCCGCCCACCGGGGCGCTGGTCCTCGTGCGCGTGCTGTTCGTGGGGATCTCGGTGTTCTGCATCGGGTTCCTGGCCTGGACGATGCTGCTGCGGCTGGCCATCGTGACCCGCAAGTCCCTGGACTGGGGCCTGTTCGTGGCCGCGCTGGCGGCGGACGTCCTCAGCATCGTGCTGCTCGGCTCCGAGCCCGGAGAGGACGTCCACACCGCCGGCGGCTATCTGGGCATCACCCTGCTCCTGGGCACCCTGGTGGCGTCGATCGCGTACTACCTGGCGGCGGACATACGCCACTTCCAGCAGCTCCGTGACGGCGCCTACGCCGGGCAGCCGTCCCCGGCGTACGGCTATCCACAACCCTCGCAGCCGGCCCAGCCCTCGTCGCCGTACACCGCGACGACCGCGCCGCAGCACACCCCGCCGCCGATGCCCCACACGCCCGTGCCGCAGCAGCACACCCCGCCGCCCGTGCCGCACACGCCCGTGCCGCAGCCACCGATGTCCACCCCGCCTCCGGGGCAGCGCCCCGCGCCCGCCCGTATCGACCAAGTGCGGGCCGAACTGGACGAGTTGAGTGACTATCTGCGCAAGCACGACGAGGGCGGAAGGTGACCGTGGCGGCAGGACGGGTCGTCGCGGACCGCTATGAACTGTCCACGCTGATCGGGCAGGGCGGCATGGGCCAGGTCTGGACGGCGTACGACCGGCGGCTGGACCGGCGCGTGGCGGTGAAGCTGCTGCGCCCCGACAAGGTGGCGGGCCAGGAGGCCGACGAACTGCGCCGCCGCTTCGTGCGCGAGTGCCGGGTGACCGCGCAGGTCGACCACCCCGGGCTCGTCACGGTGCACGACGCGGGCAGCGAGGGCGAGGAGCTGTTCCTCGTCATGCAGTACATCGACGGCGCCGACCTCTCCGACCACCTCGCCGAGCACGACCCGTACCCCTGGCAGTGGGCCGTCTCGGTCGCGGCCCAACTGTGCGCCGTGCTGAGCGCGGTGCACGCCGTGCCGATCGTCCACCGCGACCTGAAGCCGCGCAACGTGATGGTGAAGCAGGACGGCACGGTCACCGTCCTCGACCTGGGCGTCGCCTCCGTCATGGACGCCGACACCACCCGCCTCACGCACACCGGCACCCCCATCGGCTCGCCCGCCTACATGGCGCCCGAGCAGGCGATGGGCGGCGCGGTCGGCCCGTACACCGACCTGTACGCGCTCGGCGTGGTCCTGCACGAACTCCTCAGCGGCGACGTCCCGTTCGCGGGCTCCACAGCCCTCGGCGTGCTGCACCGGCATCTGTACGAGCCGCCGGTGCCCGTCCGCCACATCCGCCCCGAGGTCCCCGAGCCGCTCGAAGCGCTCGTCCTGCACCTGCTCGCCAAGGACCCGCAGCACCGCCCCGGCTCCGCGCAGGAGGTCTACGAGCGCCTCGCGCTGCTGCTGCCCGCGCGCGGGATGCCCAGCGGGGCGCCGCTCGACCCGACGCGCCCGTTCCTGCGCCCGCACGCCCCCTGGCCGGACCGCGCCCGCACGCCCGCGCCGCAGCCCGCCCCGCTCGCGCCGCCCGCCGCCGAGAAACGCGATGTCGCCGCCGCCGTCGACGAGGTCAAGCGGCTGCTCGGTGAGGGCCGTATCACCCAGGCTGTCGACATCCTCGGCGCGATCCTGCCCACGGCCGCCGAGCAGCACGGCGTGCACTCCCCGGTCGTCCGCACCTTGCGCAAGCAGTACGCGGCCACGCTCATGGACGACGGCCAGTACCGGCGCGCGCTGCCCGAACTGCGCCGCCTCGCCGACGAACGCGCCGCCGAGGTCGGCCCGTCCGACCCGCAGTCCCTGCGCTACCGCTACGAGGCCGCCCAGTGCCTGGAGTCGCTCGGCGACCCGGCCGCGGCCCTCGCGGAGTACCGCGCGCTGCTGCCGTACTACGAGAACCAGTACATGGCCGGCGACCCCGAACTCGCCCACGAGGTCCGCCGCCGCATGGGCCACCTGCTGCTCGCCCTCGGCGACCGGGGCGCGGCCCACGAGACCCTCGCCCGCCTCCTGGTCGACGTCGAACGCCGCCACGGCCCCGGCCACCCGCTCGCGGCGGACATCCGGCGGACGCTGCAGTGGCTGGGGCAGGTGCGCGGCTAGCGCCGTCAGCCGCTAGATTTTGCCGAGCACATTCAAGCCACACGCAACACCAGTCACGTACCAACCAGGGGTGGGGTCGTTCATGTCCGAGCACCGGCAGTCGAAGAAGCGCAGATACATAGCCTGGGGCGTCGCCGGAGCCGCTGTGGTCGCGGGAGGCGGTATCGCCGCGCAGACCTCGATGGCCGCCACCACCTGGCCCGCCCAGAAGACCTACACCGGCCGCGCCTTCGACACCTGCGCCGCGCCCTCCCTCGCCGCGATGAAGGCCTGGCACACCGACGGCGCCTACGGTGCCGCCGCCGTCTACATCGGCGGCAAGAACCGCGGCTGCAGCCAGCCCAACCTCACCGCGTCCTGGGTCAAGTCCCTCACCACGGTCGGCTGGAAGTTCATCCCGCTCTACGTCGGCTCGCAGCCGTCCTGCGGTTCCGGCGGCTCGGTGAAGATCAGCGCCTCCACGGCCGCGGCCGTCGGCAAGTCCGAGGCGGACGACGCGGTCGCCAAGTCCGCCGCGCTCGGCTTCAAGGCCGGCAGCCCCGTCTACCTGGACATGGAGTCGTACGACATCACCAACACGGCCTGCAACAACGCCGTGCTGACGTACGTCCGCGCCTTCGACAAGGAACTGCACGCCAAGATCTACCGCAGCGGCCTCTACGGCTTCTCCAGCTCCAGCGCCAAGGCGATCGCGACCGCGACCGACAAGACGGACCTGCCGGGCAACCTCTGGTACGCGCTGTGGGACAAGACGTACACCACTACCTCGGACTGGCCCTGGGGCTCCACCCAGTTCACCAACCACAGCCGCGCCCACCAGTACATGGTCAACAGCAAGGAGACCCGCGGCGGTTACACGATCACCGTGGACCGCGACACATGGGACGCGCCGGTCGCCATCACCGGCTGAGCGCGGGGAAGCCCGAAGAGGCCGACTACGGAGAGCCCGCGGAGCCCGCGCGTGCGTGCCGGTGCCCGAAGTCCTGGTGAATCGTTGGTCGAATGGGTTGGCCCCAGGCGACCCACTGCCTAACATCGATCACCGCAAGACTTTGTGCACCGTCGCACAATCTCCTCGGGAGGCTCCCTTGCACCGCCGCCGTCGCACCGCGCTCGTCCTCACCGCCGTGATCGCCGCCGCGGCCCCCGCCCTGACCGCCTGCGGAAACGAAACGCATCCAGGCGCCGCGGCCGTCGTGGGCGGCCAGCGCATCACCGTCGCGCAGCTGCAGAGCAGGGTCAACGAGGTGCGCACGGCCCAGCGGTCGGCCGTCCAGAACCAGGCACAGTACGAGCGCGCCATCGCCACCACCGGCGGCCTCACCCGCGAGACGCTCTACGGCATGGTCTTCGACCAGGTAGTCCACCGCGCCGCCCAGGACGCCGGAGTCACCGTCACCCGCAAGGACATCCAGGACATGCGGGCCGCCCTCGCCCAGCAGGCGGGCGGCGCCAAGGCCCTGGAGGCGACCTGGCTCGCCCAGTACGGCGTCCCCCCGCAACGCCTCGACGAGAACCTGCGCCTCCAGGTGGAGGGCCGCAAACTCGCCGCGAAACTCGGCACCGACACCACCCAGCCCGCCTTCTGGAAGGCCCTCTCCACCGCCTCCAAGGAACTCCACGTCGACCTCAACCCGCGCTACGGCACGTGGGACGTGGCCAAGAGCAGCAGGGTGGACGCGAAGACGCCGTGGGTGCGGGAAGTCACCGCGGCGGGGACTCAGCAATCGGCGTAACGGTACGGCGGCTCGGCAGGCCGACGGGCAGGCAGGCCGGGGGTCGGCAGGCCGGCACCTCGGCAGGCCCGGGGGTCGGCGGCCGGCGGGTCGGAGCAGGCAGGTCGGAAGCCAGCGGGTCCGAGGCCGGCGGATCGGGTGTCGGCGGGTCGGAGTTCGGCCTGTGGACAACAGGGGTGCGCGCCGGCCTGGGGAAAACGGCGGCGCCCGTCGGCCTGTGGATAACTCCGGGGCTGTCGGCGGCGTGGGTTACGTTCGGTGGGTGAACGCAACCAGCCCCGCCTCCGAGGGCAGCCCCGCTCCCACCTCCGGCCGCGTCGTCCTGCTCACCACCAGCCACCGCGTCGCCCCCGGCCTGCTGTCCTGGCCCGCCTGGCAGGCGCTGCGCGACGCCGACCGGGTGCTGTGCGCGGACGGCGCGCATCCGCAGCTGCCGTATCTCCGCGAAGCAGGGATACGGGTGGACGAGGCGTCCCCGACCGCCGAGGAACTGGTCGCGGCCTGCGCGGACGGCTCCACGGCGGTGGTCGTGGCCACGGGAGAAGGCGAACCGGCCCTGACCGACGGCCTGGCCCGCCTGGCCGGCTCGGGCCGGGTCCAGATGCCGGACCTGGAACTGCTCCCCGCCTCCTACGACCTGCCCGGCGCCCGCCTCCTCGACCTCGTCCAGGTCATGGACCGCATCCGCGCCGAGTGCCCGTGGTCCTCCCAGCAGACCCACAAGGGCCTGGCCAAGTACGGCATCGAGGAGGCGTACGAACTCGTCGAGGCGATCGAGGAGGGCGACCGCGACGAACTGCGCGAGGAGCTCGGCGACGTCCTCCTCCAGGTCGTCTTCCACGCCCGCATCGCCGAGGAGGACCCCGACACCCCCTTCTCCATCGACGACGTGGCCGCCGGCATCATCACCAAGCTGATCCACCGTCACCCCCATGTCTTCGGCGACGAGACGGCGTCAACTCCCGAGGAGGTCAAGGCGCATTGGCTCCGCACCAAGGCCGAGGAGAAGCGCCGCACCTCCATCACCGAGGGCATCCCCATGGGCCAGCCCGGCCTCGCCCTCGCATCGAAGCTGGCATCACGCGTGCGGACGGCGGGACTTGAGGTGCCGTTGCCTACGGGGGACGACGGCATCGGGTACGAGCTGCTGGCGCTGGCCGTGCGGGCGGAGGCGGCCGGGGTGGATCCGGAGGCTGCCTTGCGGGCGGCGGGGCGGGCTTACCGGGATGCGATCCGGGTGAAGGAGGGGGAGAGCGGCAGCGGGGCCGGTAGTGAGAGTTGACTCGGTCCGCTACAGCACCCCGTGTTCGGAGCGAGGGCCGCTCTGGTGATCCGCACCGCTCAGTCGACGGTGAACTTCACAGGGAGGTTCCGGAGCCCTCGCATGATCAGGCCGCCTCGCCAGCGCAAGTCCCCTGGATCGACGGCCAGTTGGAGATCGGGTAGACGGCTCAGCAAGGTGGCAAGCGCGGTGCGGGCTTCGAGACGGGCGAGCGGGGCGCCGATGCAGTAGTGGATGCCGTGTCCGTAGCCGAGGTGCTGGTTGTCCCTGCGGGAGAGGTCGAGTGCGTCCGGTTCATCGAAACGGGCGGGATCACGGTCGGCAGCGGCGAGGACCACGAGCACGGGATCACCGGAGGCGATGGGTTGTCCGCCGATTTCGAGAGGCTCGGTTGCGTAGCGCCAGGTGGCCAGTTCGACCGGGCCGTCGTAGCGGAGCAGTTCTTCGATGGCGCTGTCGAGCAGCTCATGTTCGCCACGTTCGATCGACTTCTGTAGTTGCGCCCGCTGCTTTGGGTTGCGCAGCAGCGCGTACGTACCGTTGCCGATCAAGTTGATGACGGTCTCAAAACCGGCGAAGAGGAGTACGAAGCACATGGCCGCGGCTTCGTTCTCGGTGAGGTGCTCGCCGTGGTCGGAGGCGCGAATGAGCCCAGAGATGAGATCTTCGCCGGGGTCGGGGATGTCCGGGAGTGCCTCCCGCTTGCGGTGGATCAGTTCGGCGAGATACGCGCGCATCTTCTTCACGGACCGTGCGACCCCACCCCTCGGGCCGCCCTGGTGCCGGATCATCATTCCTGCCCAGTCTCGGAAGTCGTCCTGATCCTCGCGGGGGACGCCGAGCAGGTCGCAGATGGCGTAGATGGGGAGGGGGAACGCGAACTCGTGGATGAGGTCGGCGCTTCCGGTACGCGCGAACTGGTCGATGAGCTGGTCGGTCAACTCTTGGACTCTGGGCGCGAATTCCGCCACTCGACGGGGCGTGAACGCCTTGGAGACGAGCCGACGGAGTCGTGTGTGGTCCGGCGGGTCGATGTTGAGCAGATGCGTCATGAGGTTGGCGCTGCGTTCGCCGGGGATGCCTGTCCTGCTCTTGCCGTGGGCGTCTTCCGAGTGGTGTACGGGATTCTTGGAGAGGCGCTGGTCGGCGAGCGCCGACCTGGCGTCCGGGTATCGGGTGACCAGCCAGGCCTCCACTCCGCTGGGGAGCGTGGCGCGGTGCACGGGCGAATGGTCGCGGAGCCATGAGTAGGCGGGATAGGGGTCGGTGGCGAACTCCCAGGTGAAGAGTTCGGGTTCGATATGCGGGGCGTTCACGGGGAGACGGTACCGGGAGCCGCGTTGCGCGGGCGAGATCGCCGGATTGTGGAATTCACCTTCAACTGCACAGAGTGACAAGTAATGTTCCTCAAAACGGCACCGGCTCCAGAGCGCTTGCAGCAGCGCAAAGGAGCCGGAACCTTCCCAGCGGTGCGCTAACACCCCGGGGACGGAACAGTCTCGGAGGACTGAACATGCCCATTGTGGCACGCCCATGCCTTGCCGCCCCGGCGTCCGTTGTGGTCGCCAAGTACGCGCGCGTCTCCACTCTCGACCAACTCGACGGCTTCGGGCTCGAAGACCAGGACAGGGTCTCGGACGCGTGGCTCGCCCGGCATCCTGAGGTCGCGGTCCACGGCTCCTACGTGGACGAAGCCGTGTCCGGGGCCTTGGAACGTCGCCCTGAGATGGACCGCCTCGTAGCCGACGCACACCAACAGTGCTTCAACCGCATCCTCGTTCCCAAGGTCGACCGCATCGGGCGCACGGCCCGAGCCGCCTACCTGTGGGCCTGGAACATGGCCGACCCCGGCATCCACTTCATCTCGGTCACCGAAGGCATCGACACCAGCACCGAAGAGGGCTGGCAGCGGTTCATGCGGTACGTCACCTTCTCCGAGATGGAGTGGCGACGTATCAAGGAACGCACCGTCGCCGGCCGAGAGTTGAAGATCAGCTACGGCGGGTGGCCCGGTGGCCCGGCTCCCTACGGCTACCGGATCGAGAAGGACGACAAGGAAGTCGGCGGACGCCGTAAACGCTTCTCTGTCCTGGTCACCGACGCCCACGAATCCATGGTCCTCGCCGTCGCCGCGGAACTGGTCGTCGACCAAGACATGACCCTCACCGAGGCTTGCGAGAAACTCAACAGTCGCAAGCTCTTCGCCCGCAGCAGGGTCCCCTGGAGCGTGGCCAACCTCCGCAACCGCCTCTACGGCGAAACCATTCACAACGGCTACGTGGTGTACCGAAAGACCGATCGCGGTAACGGAAAGAACCACACCCGCCGTGGCGTGGACGGCGCCCCCGTCCACGGTGACCAAGTCAAAATCGGTGTTCCGCCGATCTTCTCCGAGGAACGGGCCGCACAGCTCATGGCCGCTCTGCAGAAGCTCGGCTTCCAGAACGGTCGGCGGGGCAATGGCGTTTACCCCTTCACCGGACGGATCCACGGCAAGTGCGGAGAGGTGTACACGGGAGCCAGAAGGGCCACCGGCCGGTCGTACCGCTGCAAGGGGGGTCTCAAGGACCCCTCGTGCCGAGAGCCCGACTTCGAGGCCGACGACATCGAAGACGCCGTCTGGAAGGAACTGGCCAGGCTCCTCGAAGAGGAAGGCTGTTCACGGGACCTGACTGCCGAACGAGTGGGCAACCTCCCTGGGGACAAGGAGAAGTACGAGAAGCGTGTCGCCGAGTTCATGACCAGGATCGCCGGCCAGGAGCACCTGATCGAGGTGCGCATTCCCGAGTACGTACGCGCAGGCATCGACGCAACGGTACTCAAGGCCTCCGTCACGGCACTTGAGGCCGAACTGGCGGAATTCCGGGAGCAGTGCAGGTTCGCCCAGCAGTGGCTGGAGTCGTACGCCGAGGATGAGAGACGGGTGGGGAACCTCGTCGACCTCGCGGCCAACGCCGAGGAACGGCTGAGGAGTCTGACGCTGGAAGAGCGCAAGGAGGTCGTCGACAGGTTCGACGTCAGAGTCGTTCTCGGCGATGCGGCCGTCCTCGGCAAGCCGGGCGTGAGGTGTGCTGTCAGTGAGTGGCACTGGACGACCGGTGCGAAGGTGCCGCCGAACCCTGACGACGAGCAGTGGGAGAAGGTGCTGGATGTACTTCGGCCGTTCTTCACGAAGCGTCACTTCACCAGCAAGTACGACATCCGTCTCCAGTGCGAGGGAATGCTCCACCGGCTTCGACACGGCCTCACTTGGGGCGACATGCCCCCTACCTGGGGGCCTGTCGACCCGATTCGTGTGCGGCAGCTCTCCTGGTGGCAAAAGGGTGCCTGGCCGGAGGTCATGAGGAGCTTGGACGGCGACGCCACGGGAGTGGACGCCTACAGGCGTCCATCCCTGCCGCCGCTCGCGGTAACCGCTCAGTTCAGGGCCGGGTTGCGGTGGACCCATCGCTGACCTTCTCTGACTTCGGACTTGCGGGCCACCTCACCCCCTAAACCCGAAAGTGACAGTTCTTCAACTCTGTGATCTTCACGTGATCTCCGTGGCATTAACTTGTGACAAGTGATCGACTGTGGATACGTTCAGCTACCAGCGCGGCGACCCGCACCACCCCCCACCCCTTCCGCCGCGCGGTCCCCCGCTGTCACGCGAAAGGCTTCCGCATGCTCTCCGGGAACGGTCGTCACCGTCGCCCCCGTCAGGCTCCGGCTCTCCTCGTCGCGGCCGGGGTGACCGGCTCCGCCATCGCCATCCCCCTCCTCGGGGCCGCCTCCGCGAACGCCGCCGACGGCACCACCTGGGACAAGGTGGCCAACTGCGAGAGCGGCGGCTCCTGGAGCATGAACGACGGCAACGGCTACTACGGCGGCCTGCAGATGACCCAGGACGAATGGGAGAAGTACGGCGGCCTCGCCTACGCCCCGAGCGCCGACCTGGCCAGCCGCTCCCAGCAGATAGCCGTCGCCGAGAAGGTCCTCGACGACAAGGGCACCTCCGCGTGGACCACCTGCGCGCTGCTCTCCGGTCTCACCACGACCTCGGGTTCGACGGACGTCGACACCGGCCTCGCGAGTGACTCCCCGTCGGCCGGCCCGACCGACTCCTCCGGTTCCGATTCCGCGGACTCGTCCGACTCGTCTGCTTCCTCCGGGTTGTCCGACTCCGGCGCCACGGACTCGACTTCGTCCGACGCGTCCGGCGACTCCGGCAGTGACTCCTCGGCCAGCCCCTCGCCCACCGCGACGGACAACTCCGCCAAGTCCGACAAGTCCACCACCCCTTCGGCCGGCAACGACTCGGTCGCCGCCTCCCCGAAAATCGACGAATCGGACAACTCGGCCCAGGCGGTGGGCAAGTGGAGCCTCGTCGACACGGGCGCGCTCGGCGATTCCGACGAGCAGGGCGAGCAGCAGACCAGTCAGCAGAGCGTCGGCAAGCATCGCGGGGCCAGTGCCGAGGAAAGCGTGTCGCCGCAGACCTACACCGTCCGCGCCGGCGACTCCCTCGCGTCCATCGCCGACTCCCTTGGCTACGACGGCGGATGGCGTGCGCTCTACGCCGAGAACAAAAAGGTGATAGGCGCCGATCCGACCCAGATCGCCGCCGGTCAGACCTTGGACGTCGGTACGGAAGCGGACGAAAAGTAGCAAGCGAACGGCGGGAGTTCACGTCACGCTTCGAGCTGAATGTCCGGTTTGATCAAAGTGTGGGATGAGTCTCAGAAGCCCTGATCGTCTTTGAAATTCCGCCGATTCCCTGTCTACGGTCGAGGCCGCTCGTCACCACGAGCCCCGGTTGCCGCACACGCCGAGTCCTGCCAGCGGCCTCCGGGAACAGTCGTCGCGTCAAGCGCCGTAGGCAGGAGCGGGGGACCCAGGTAAGCGCCGGGCCCGGGAGTCGAGAGACGACCGGAACCGGCTTGGGGTTAAGTCGCGCCTCGTACGAGACGTACGAGTCGCGGCCGGGCAACTCACACGGCCCGAACCCGACAGCTCACCTCGCAGGCGTCGGTGAGGGGATTGGGATTTTCCATGCTGTTTTCCAGCAAGGGCAAGCACCGCCGTCCGTCCAAGGCCACCCGCGTCGCCACGCTCGCCGGCGTCACCGGTGTCGCGATAGCCGCCCCGCTCATGGCGACCGGCAGCGCCTCCGCCGCCACCGCGTCCGAGTGGGACACGGTCGCCAGCTGCGAGTCCGGCGGCAACTGGTCCATCAACACCGGTAACGGCTACTACGGCGGCCTGCAGTTCTCCGCCTCGACGTGGGCCGCGTACGGCGGCACCGCCTACGCCTCCACCGCGAACCAGGCCTCCAAGTCCCAGCAGATAGCCGTGGCCGAGAAGGTTCTCGCCGCCCAGGGCAAGGGCGCCTGGCCCACCTGTGGCACCGGCCTGTCGAGCGCCTCCTACTCCGGCGGCAGCTCCAGCTCGTCGAGCGGCTCGAACAGCTCCAGCTCCTCCAAGACCACCACCGAGCGCTCCACGAGCGACACCACCGCCTCCCGCTCCGCCGAGCGCCCGGCCGCCAAGAAGACCGTCACCACCCCGACCGGCAAGAAGGTCAAGAAGGGTGACGGCGAGTACAAGGTCGTCAAGGGCGACACCCTCAGCTCCATCGCCGAGAAGCACAAGGTGAAGGGCGGCTGGCAGCAGCTGTTCAAGCTGAACAAGAGCATCATCGACGACGCCGACTTCATCTACCCGGGTCAGCAGCTGCACCTTAAGTAGCTCCCAGCTGAACCACAGCGCCCTCACAACCGTGGACTCCACCATGGAGACCTCGTGAGGGTCACCCCCGTCCCCCACGGGCTCCCCGCTCCGGTGCGTGTTCCCCCGTACGCACCGGGGCGGGGCTTTTTGCGTTCCCGGTCTGCCGCCCCCGTCCCCATGCCTGCCGCTTGCCGGGACTTTTTGTTCCGTTCGGAAACAATTTACTCTCGGTTCTGTCCATCAGGCGGCCGACCGGATGGCCAATCGCCCCGGGCCGGTTAGGCTCGTCTCGCAGAGCCGCTGCGGTGTTGCCGTAGCCGCGTCAGATCCCAAGAAGGAGATGCTCGTGCCGTCCATCGACGTCGTCGTAGCCCGGGAAATCCTGGACTCCCGAGGCAACCCCACGGTCGAGGTCGAGGTCGGCCTCGACGACGGCAGCACGGGTCGTGCCGCCGTTCCCTCCGGCGCCTCCACGGGTGCCTTCGAAGCCATCGAGCTGCGTGACGGTGACCCCAACCGCTACGGCGGCAAGGGTGTCGAGAAGGCCGTCCTCGCCGTCATCGAGCAGATCGGCCCGGAGCTCGTCGGCTACGACGCCACCGAGCAGCGCCTGATCGACCAGGCGATGTTCGACCTGGACGCCACCGACAACAAGGGTTCGCTCGGCGCCAACGCCATCCTCGGCGTCTCCCTCGCCGTCGCGCACGCCGCGTCCGAGGCCAGCGACCTCCCCCTCTTCCGCTACCTCGGCGGCCCGAACGCGCACCTGCTGCCCGTTCCGATGATGAACATCCTGAACGGCGGCTCGCACGCCGACTCGAACGTGGACATCCAGGAGTTCATGATCGCCCCGATCGGCGCGGAGTCCTTCTCCGAGGCGCTGCGCTGGGGCGCCGAGGTCTACCACACCCTCAAGAAGGTGCTGAAGACCAAGGGCCTGTCCACCGGCCTCGGCGACGAGGGCGGCTTCGCCCCGAACCTGGAGTCCAACCGCGCCGCCCTCGACCTCATCATCGAGGCCATCAAGCAGGCCGGTTACATCCCCGGCGAGCAGATCGGCCTCGCGCTCGACGTCGCCGCGTCCGAGTTCTACAAGGACGGCAAGTACGAGTTCGAGGGCAAGTCCCGCTCGGCCGCCGAGATGACCGAGTACTACGAGGAGCTCGTCTCCGCGTACCCGCTCGTCTCCATCGAGGACCCGCTGTACGAGGACGACTGGGCCGGCTGGAAGGTCATCACCGACCGCATCGGCGACAAGGTCCAGATCGTCGGGGACGACCTGTTCGTCACCAACCCCGAGCGCCTCGCCCGCGGCATCGAGGAGGGCACCGCCAACGCCCTGCTCGTCAAGGTGAACCAGATCGGCTCGCTGACCGAGACCCTGGACGCCGTCGAGATGGCCCAGCGCAACGGCTTCAAGTGCATGATGTCCCACCGCTCCGGCGAGACCGAGGACACCACCATCGCCGACCTCGCCGTCGCGGTGAACTGCGGCCAGATCAAGACCGGCGCCCCGGCCCGCTCGGACCGCGTCGCCAAGTACAACCAGCTGCTCCGCATCGAGGAGATCCTCGACGACGCGGCCGAGTACGCGGGCCGTTCGGCCTTCCCCCGCTTCAAGGGCTGACCCATACCGGGCTAAGCCTTAGCCAGTCGTACGTACGTCCCCGCACCCGGTCCCGTACCGTGTGCGGGGACGTACGCACGTGTGAAGGGGAGGCGGGACATGGCCGTGAAGGACCGGGACCGGTTCTCCACCGCGACCAGGCTCAAGCTGCTCGGCGAGCAGACGGCGGCCCGTGTCTACCGCTCCCAGACCAAGCGGCAGGCCCGCCGCTCCCGGCTCACCGGCCGGGCGGCCCTCCTCGCCCTGGTGCTGTGCTCGCTGATCGTGGCGCTCGCCTACCCGATAAGGCAGTACGTCTCCCAGCGCGCCGAGATCTCCGACCTCCAGCGGCAGCAGGAGCAGGCGCGGCAGCGCGTCGAGCAGCTCCGCGATCTCAAGGCACGCTGGCAGGACGACTCGTACGCGGAGCAGCAGATCCGGCAGCGGCTGCACTACGTGATGCCCGGGGAGACGGGCTACATCGTGATCGACCCGGACGCGGCCAAGCAGTCGCGCGCGGAACTGGGGGCGGCCGACCGTCCCTGGTACGCGAACGTCTGGGACGGCGTGGACAAGTCCGACGCCTCCGACCGGTGACTGAACTGCCCAGTCGCTGAACCGAATTGAACTGACAGAGAGACTTTCGTACAGGCATGGAAACGCCCCCGCCGCCCACCCCGCGCACCGAGCCCACCGTCGCGGACGTCGAGGCCTTCAAGCAGCAGCTCGGGCGTCCGCCGCGCGGGCTGCGCGCGATCGCACACCGTTGCCCGTGCGGACAGCCGGACGTGGTGGAGACGGCCCCCCGCCTCCCCGACGGCACCCCCTTCCCGACGACGTACTACCTCACGTGCCCGCGCGCCGCTTCGGCGATCGGCACCCTTGAGGCGAACGGCGTCATGAAGGAGATGACGGAGCGGCTGCGGACCGACCCCGAACTCGCCGCCGCGTACCGCGCCGCGCACGAGGACTACATCGCGCGCCGAGACGCCATCGAGGTCCTGGAGGGCTTCCCGAGCGCGGGCGGCATGCCGGACCGCGTGAAGTGCCTGCACGTCCTGGTGGGCCACTCCCTGGCCGCCGGCCCGGGCGTCAACCCGCTCGGTGACGAGGCGATCGCGATGCTGCCGGAGTGGTGGGCCAAGGGGCCGTGCGTGCGCGTGCCCGGGGTGCCGCCGACCGGCGAGGGCTGGCAGACGGAGACGAACGAGGACGGCACGGGCTACTTTGCCTACAAGCCCGTCGAGAAGCCCGTCGAGGCGAAGGAGGACGACCAGTGACCCGTGTCGCCGCCGTCGACTGCGGTACGAACTCGATCCGCCTCCTCGTCGCCGACGTGAACCCGGAGACCGGTGAACTCGTCGACCTGGACCGGCGGATGACGATCGTGCGGCTCGGCCAGGGTGTGGACAAGACCGGCCGTCTGGCCCCCGAGGCGCTGGAGCGCACCTTCGCGGCCTGCCGCGACTACGCGGCGATCATCAAGGAACTCGGCGCCGAACGCCTCCGCTTCGTCGCCACGTCGGCCTCCCGCGACGCCTCGAACCGCGACGACTTCGTCAGCGGCGTCCTGCACATCCTCGGCGTCGAGCCGGAGGTGATCACCGGCGACGAGGAGGCGGAACTCTCCTTCACCGGCGCGACGAAGGAACTGACCGGCCGCGACGACCTCGCCAAGCCCTACCTGGTCGTGGACATCGGCGGCGGCTCGACGGAGTTCGTGGTCGGCGACGACGCCGTCCGCGCCGCCCGCTCCGTGGACATCGGCTGCGTCCGCATGACCGAGCGCCACCTGGTCCGCGACGGCAAGGTCACCGACCCGCCCACCCCGGACCAGATCACGGTGATGCGCGCCGACATCGAGGCCGCCCTCGACCTCGCCGAACAGACGGTCCCCCTCCGCGAGGCCCGCACCCTGGTCGGCCTGGCCGGCTCGGTCACCACGGTCTCGGCGATCGCCCAGAACCTCCCCGAGTACGACACGGAAGCCATCCACCACTCCCGCGTCTCCTACGACCGCGTCCGCGAGATCACGGAGTCCCTCCTCCGCTCCACCCACGCCGAACGCGCGGCCATCCCCTCCATGCACCCGGGCCGCGTCGACGTCATCGGCGCGGGCGCCCTCGTACTCCTCTCGATCATGGATCGGGTCGGGGCGAGCGAGGTCGTGGTGAGCGAACACGACATTTTGGACGGGATCGCGTTCAAGGCGGCGGAAGGTGTCAAGGGCGGCAAGTAGCCAGGCCGTTGGCTAATGCCGGACCCGGACCACCAGTTTCCCCGTGGCCCGGTCGTGCTCCATGTCCTCGTGGGCCTGCGGTACTTGCTCCAGGCCGTCGTACACCCGGTCGACGGGGAAGGCGAGTTGGCCGACGGCGACCGCGTCGAGGATCTCCTGGAAGACCGCCGGGGACAGGTCGGACGCGTCGCCGAAGTAGCCCGCCAGGCGAACTCCCCTCGGCAGGTACTCGTTCGGGGAGAAGTCCCGCACCGTCCACTGGTTGGAGAGGCTGCCGCCGAAGCAGGCCGTGCCGTGGACGCGTACCGCGCGCAGGGTGTCGGGGAGGGTCGGGGTGCCGACGAGATCGAGGGCGGCGTCGACGCCGTCCGGGTACAACTCCCTTACCGCGGGCGCCACTTCGCCGGTGTCGAGGAGGGGGTGGTCGACGCCCCGCTCCTTCAGCAGAGCCAGGCGATCGGGGCGCCGAGTCGTGGACAGCACCGTCGCTCCGCGCCAGCTCGCCAGCGCGGTTGCCGCCAGCCCCACCGAGGACGTGCCGCCGCGGATCAGCACGGTCTGGCCGGGCCGCAGGTCCAGCCCGACGGTGAGCGAGCCGTAGGCGGTCTGCACCATCTCCGGCAGCGCGCCCAGCACCTCCCAGGGCAACTCGGTCTCGACGGGGACGACTTGGGACAGCGGCACCGACGTGTACTCGGCATAACCGCCGTCGTAGGTACGCCCCATGTCCCCCATCATCGCGACGACCTTCTGCCCGGGAGTCAGTCCGCTGTCGGCCGGTGCCGCGTCGACCGTGCCGGTGGCCTCGATGCCCGGCACCCGGGGGAAGCTGACGCCCTCGCTCACCCCGAGCCGCAGCTTCAGCTCCGACCGGTTGAGCCCGAACGCCTCGACGCGGATACGCACCCAGCCGTCCCGCTCGGGCGGCAGCGGGAGCGTGGTCAGCCGCAGGTTCTCCACGGGACCGGGGGCGGAGAGCTGGACGGCACGCATGGTGCTCGGCGAGGACGTCATGGGGCTGCCAACGTGGGGCCACGGCGGCTTCATTCCCGACTCGCCCTGGGTTTACGGTCGTTGGCGCACACGTAGGCCAGTTGATGTACGCGCCGGTCAGAAGTCCGCGACCAGGAGCCGGTAGCCGACGTCGACGGTGTCCAGCGCGAGCAGATCGGCGTACCGCTCGTGCCAGCGGCCCGTCGCGAGGTCGTCCCGGAGCATCGCCAGGCCGGGCGCGAGGGCGTCCTCCCCGGCCTGGGCCAGCATGGAGATCCCGGCGCGCACCTGGGGGTCGAGGTAGGCGTGCGGACGGCGCCAGTACGCCGCGCCGAAGCCGTCCGTGCAGTCGTGCGGGACGGGGACGGTCTCCTCGCTGACCGCCTCGCCGAGCAGCGCGGCCAGCCGTTCGGGCGGGACGGCGCGGGTGTCGTCGTAGGCCGCCGCCTGGGGGAGGTAGTCGCGCACCAGCCAGAACCGTTCGCGGAAGACCCGCTGGTCCCAGGTCAGGACGACGACGCGGCGGCGCGCGACCCGGCGGAGTTCGGCGAGACCGGCCGCGAGGTCGGTCCAGTGGTGGACGGTCAGCACCGCCATGACGGCGTCGGCGGCGTCGTCGCGCAGCGGCAGGCGTTCGGCCACCGCGCACACGGCGGGCGCGGACCCGGGCGGGCGCTGGGCGAGCATGATCCGGCTGGGTTCTACGGCGAGAGTCGTGCGCGGCGGTTCGTAGGAGCCGGCGCCGGCGCCCACGTCGATCACGTCCTCCGCATCCCCGAGCGCGGCCTGGATCCGCGCGGCGATGCGTGGGTCCGGGCGCCGGGTCCTGGCATACGTCGTGCCGAGCGTGTCGTAGACGGCCATGCTTCCGAGTATGGGGAGAAGGCGCGCTGCCGGACCCTCGCGAGCCCGAATTATTACTCGCCGGTATTAAACTCCTGAGCAGCCCATATAACGTATGAGCGGTTGCAGGGGCGCTCGCCGACCTCCCTCAGAACACGTCCGTAAGAAAGTTCGTGAAGTTCTTCACAAGGAATTCTGTCCCGTTGGACGACGGGACTGCCCCGGTTGGCCCTTCCGGGGTCCCGGCGGGCCTGGGAGCGTTCTCGGCGGGGCGGTGCGGGAGTGATTCGGGGGAGTTTCGGGAGGGTGTCGTGGAGGTGTGGTCCAGGGGAGCCGAAAAGGTAGAGCGGCAGCTCACGCGGCCTTGACAACGGGGCGAACCGACCCGTGGTTCCCCGCCCGCGGAGTGACCTGGATCATGCGAGTCGCGGAGGATAACACACCCCCCACCCAAGCTTGTGAAGGGGCGCACGAGCGACCCCCCTGGGGCAGGTGGATACTCGATGCCATGAGCACCACGGAGCGTCCCAGGATCCTCGTAGTAGGCGGTGGGTACGTAGGCCTGTACGCAGCTCGGCGCATTCTCAAGAAGATGCGCTACGGCGAGGCGACCGTCACGGTCGTCGACCCCCGGTCGTACATGACCTACCAGCCCTTCCTCCCCGAAGCCGCCGCCGGCAGCATCTCCCCTCGGCACGTCGTCGTCCCGTTGCGACGCGTACTGCCGAAGGCGGAGGTCCTCACCGGCCGGGTCACCACCATCGACCAGGACCGCAAGGTCGCCACGATCGCCCCCCTCGTGGGCGAGGCGTACGAGCTGCCTTTCGACTACCTCGTCATCGCGATGGGCGCGGTCTCCCGCACCTTCCCGATCCCCGGCCTCGCCGAGCAGGGCATCGGCATGAAGGGCATCGAGGAGTCCATCGGCCTGCGCAACCACGTCCTTGAGCAGCTCGACAAGGCCGACTCCACCACCGACGAGGAGATCCGCCGCAAGGCGCTCACCTTCGTCTTCATCGGCGGCGGTTTCGCCGGTGCGGAGACCATCGGTGAGGTCGAGGACATGGCCCGGGACGCGGCCAAGTACTACACCAACGTCTCCCGCGAGGACATGCGCTTCGTCCTCGTCGACGCCGCCGACAAGATCCTCCCGGAGGTCGGCCCCAAGCTCGGCCTCTACGGCAAGGAGCACCTGGAGAGCCGCGGGATCGAGATCTACCTCTCGACCTCGATGGACTCCTGCGTCGACGGTCACGTCGTGCTGAAGAACGGCCTTGAGGTCGACTCCAACACGATCGTGTGGACGGCCGGCGTCAAGCCGAACCCCGTTCTCTCCCGCTTCGGCCTCCCGCTCGGCCCGCGCGGTCACGTCGACGCCCAGCCGACCCTCCAGGTCACCGGCACCGACTACGTCTGGGCCGCCGGCGACAACGCCCAGGTGCCCGACATCGCCTCCCGCAAGGCCGGCGTCGAGAACGCCTGGTGCCCGCCGAACGCCCAGCACGCGCTGCGCCAGGCGAAGGTCCTCGGCGACAACGTGATCTCCGGTATGCGGGGCTTCCCGCAGAAGGAGTACTCGCACGCCAACAAGGGTGCGGTCGCCGGTCTCGGCCTGCACAAGGGCGTCGCGATGATCGTCATGGGCAAGGTGAAGATCAAGGTCAAGGGCCGTCTCGCCTGGTACATGCACCGTGGCTACCACGGTCTGGCCATGCCGACCTGGAACCGCAAGATCCGCGTCTTCGCCGACTGGACGCTCGCGATGTTCCTCAAGCGCGAGGTCGTGTCGCTCGGCGCCATGGAGAACCCCCGCGAGGAGTTCTACGAGGCCGCCAAGCCGGCGCCGGCGCCCGCCGCGGCTGCCGCCAAGACCGAGGAGAAGGCCAAGGCCTCCTGACCGCCTCCGGTCACCTCTGACGACGCAAGAAGCAGTAACCCCGAAGGGGCCGTCCGCCATCCGTGGTGCGGGCGGTCCCTTCGGCGTTCCCGCGCACATCCAACACACCTCCGTACATGGTGGCTACACCTATTTTGCCTACTCGTAACGCTCAAGCAGGACTGCGATCGGGCCTGGCCGGTGTTTACGTAGTGATGGACAATTCCGGGATCCGCGTCACGGAGGTGTGCGCCATGGCTGATGCCGCGCTGCGGCTCAAATCCCTCTTCGAACAGCTACTGGGAACCCCCATCCCGGTGCGCATCCGCGCCTGGGACGGTTCCGTGGCAGGGCCGCCCGATGCGCCGACCTTGGTCGTACGCAATCGCCGTGCCCTGCGCCGACTCCTGTGGAAGCCCGGCGAACTGGGCATGGCACGCGCCTGGGTCTCCGGGGACCTGGGTATCGAGGGCGACCTGTACGCCGCCCTCGACGCGATGTCCGAGCTGGTGTGGGAGCGCGGCGACGACGCCCGCACCCTCGCCCAGGCCCTGCGGGACCCCGAGGTGCGGTCCGCCGTACGCGGCCTGGTGAAACTCGCCGGACTCCCGCTGCCGCCCGCCCCGCCCCCGGAGGAGGTCCGCCGCAGCCGCGCCCACCTCCACACCAAACGCACCGACAAACGCGCCATCAGCCACCACTACGACGTCGGCAACGACTTCTACGAGATCGTCCTCGGCCCCTCCATGGTCTACTCGTGCGCCTACTGGGAATCCCCGGACGGCACCCTGGAGGACGCCCAGCGCGACAAGCTCGAACTCATCTGCCGCAAGCTGGAGTTGACGCCGGGCCAGCGACTCCTCGACGTCGGCTGCGGCTGGGGTTCGATGGCGATCCACGCGGCCCGCGAGTACGGCGTGAGCGTGGTGGGCGTGACCCTCTCCCAGGAGCAGGCGGCCTACGCCCGCAAGCGCGTCGCGGGGGAGGGGCTCACCGACAAGGTGGAGATCCGGGTGCAGGACTACCGGGACGTCACCGACGGGCCCTACGACGCCATCTCCTCCATCGGCATGGCCGAACACGTGGGCGCCGAGCGGTACTTGGAGTACGCGGGGGTCCTCCACTCGCTGCTCAAGCCCGGCGGGCGGCTCCTGAACCACCAGATCGCCCGCCGCCCGCACCGCGACGAATCCTCGTACAGCATCGACGAGTTCATCGACTCCTACGTCTTCCCCGACGGTGAACTCGCCCCGATCGGCACCACCGTGACCCAGCTGGAGCGCGCCGGCCTTGAGGTGCGCGACGTCGAGGTCATCCGCGAGCACTACGCGCTCACCCTGCGCCGCTGGGTCGCCAACCTGGAGGCCGAGTGGTCCCGCGCGGCCAAGCTCGCCGGGGCCGGTCGGGCCCGGGTGTGGCGCCTGTACATGGCGGCCTCCGCGCTCGCATTCGAGCGCAACCGCATCGGCGTCAACCAGGTCCTGGCCGTCCGCACCCCGGACTCCGGGAACTCCGGAGTGCCGTTGCGCGCCCGCACCTGGAACTGAGTCAGTTTTTCCGAGAACAGGAAGGGGCCCCGTTCCGATCCGGAACGGGGCCCCAACCCGTGCACTGCTACTCGGACTTGATGGCCGACAGCATGTTCAGCTTGGCCGCGCGCCGGGCCGGCCACAGCGCGGCCAGGACGCCGACCGTGCCCGCGAGCAGCAGGAAGAGCGCCATCCGGGCCCAGGGGATGACCAGTGCGTAGGTCGCCATCTTCGCGCCGATCAGCTCACCGGCCGCCCAGCCGAAGAACACGCCGAGACCGATGCCGAGCACCCCGCCGAAGAGCGAGATGACCAGGGACTCCAGGCGGACCATCCGCTTGATGCCCTTGCGGTCGAGGCCGATCGCGCGCAGCATCCCGATCTCCTGCGAGCGCTCGAAGACCGACATGGCAAGGGTGTTGATGACACCGAGGACCGCGACGATCACCGCCATGGCGAGCAGGCCGTAGACCATGTTGAGGATCAGGGTGAAGACCTGCGCGATGCTGTCGGAGAGGTCCTTCTTGTCCTGGACCTTGACGGCCGGGTTGGAGCCGAGGGCCTTCTCCAGCCTGTCCTTCGTCGAACTCGACGCGCCGTCAGCCGTCTTGACGAGGATCTGCATGTCGGCCGGGTCGGTCTGGTGCGGGGCGAGCGTCGCGTTGTCGAGCATGATGCCCTGGATCAGCGCGTTGCCCTCGTAGACCGCGGAGACGGTGAGCTGCTGCGCCTTGCCGTCCTCGTAGTGCGTGGTGAAGGTCGAACCGGCCTTCCAGCCATGGGACTTGGCGGTGTCATCGTCCACGACCACCTGCGTGCCGGCGACCTTGAAGGTGCCGCTGTCGACCTTGAGGTCGGTGAGCTTGCCGATGGCGGAGCCGTTGACGCCCGTCAGGAACTCGGACGTGCCGTCGATGCGCGAGGGGGCGTTGCGCAGCGGGCTGCTGGCGGTGATCCCGGAGGTGGTGGTGAGGGTCTTGTCGACGTCCGGGGAGAGCTGGTTGCCGTTCGCCATCGAGACGATGTAGTCGGCGCTGATCGCGGACGAGGCCATCTTGTCGATCGCCTGCTGGAGGCTGCCCGCCATCACCGTCATGCCGGTGATGAGGGTGAGGCCGATCATCAGCGCGGAGGCGGTGGCGGCCGTACGGCGCGGGTTGCGCACCGAGTTCTGGCGGGCCAGCTTGCCGGAGATCCCGAAGATCCGCAGGACCGGTGCCGAGGCCGCGATCAGCGGGCGGGACAGCAGCGGGGTCAGGATGAACACACCGATGATCAGCAGGACGGCGCCGAACCCCATGGGCGCCTGGCCGTCCGAACCGTTCATCGTCGTGGCCGCGATGACGACGGCGATGCCCGCGCCGGAGAACAGCGCGCCGAGCGTGTTGCGCAGTACCAGGGACTTGGTGGTGGCCGTCGCGTGCACGCTGCTCATCGCGGCGACCGGCGGGATCTTCGCGGCCCGGCGGCCGGGCAGCCAGGCGGCGAGCATGGTGATGAGGATGCCGACCGCGAGGGCGCTGAGCACCGTGCCCGAGGTGATGATGAGCGGGCCGTCCGGGACGGTCGCGCCGATCGTGCCCATCAGGGCGCGCAGCCCGGCGCCGATGCCGATACCGGCGACCAGACCGGCCACCGCGGCGACCGCGCCGACCACGAACGCCTCAAGCAGCACCGACCGCGTGACCTGCCGGCGGGAGGCGCCGACCGCGCGCAACAGGGCCAGTTCCTTGGTGCGTTGGGCGACCAGCATGGTGAAGGTGTTGGCGATGATGAACGTGCCGACGAAGAGCGCGATGCCGGCGAAGACCAGCAGCCCCGACTTCAGCCCGCTCATCGACGAGGCGATCGTCTCGGCCTGGTCGTCGGCGAGCTTCTTGGCGGTGGTGGTCTCGGTGAGGCCCTTCGGCAGGGCGCTGTCCAGTTGCGTCTTCAGCGCGGCCTGACTGGTCCCGGCCGCGGCCTTCACGTCGATCTCGTCGTACGTGCCCGCTTTGCCGAACAGTTTCTGCGCGGTCGCGGTGTCGAAGAGGGCGAGGCTGCCGCCGGCGGCGACGTTGCCGTCGTCGGTGGTGAAGATGCCGGTGATCTTCGGGGTCAGCACCGGGCCGTCGACGGAGATGCGCACGGTGTCGCCGACCTTGTAACCGGCGCGCTTCGCGGTCTCGGAGTCGATCGCGACCTGACTGCTGCCGTGCGGCGCGGTACCGGACGTGAGGGGATACCGGGCGTCCTTGCTACCCCAATAATTCCCGCCCTGGGACTGGAAGCCGCCGCCGATGAGCTTGCCCGTCTTGTCGGCGATGGCGGTGAATCCGTTGACGACACCGGTCGCGGACGCGGCCCCCGGCACCTTGGCGCTGGTGTCGAGCATGGCCTGGGTCAGCTCGGGCGTCTTGCCGACCGTGTCGCCCTTGTCATCCTGGTACTTGGCCTTCACGGCGACGTCGACCTGGTCGAAGCCCTTGGCCGAGCTGTTCTGGAAGGCGTTCGAGATGGTGTTGGTGAAGACCAGGGTCCCCGACACGAACGCGACGCCGAGCATCACGGCGAGCACGGTCATGAGGAGCCGGGCCTTGTGCGCGAGTACGTTGCGCAAGGCGGTACGGAACATGGGTCTACTCAGTCCAGGTCTACGAGGGGTGAGCCGGGCGGCGGAGTCGGGTGCCGGGGCGGTGAAGTCGGCGCCAGGGCAGCGGAGTTGATGGCCTCGGCAGTGAGATCGGGGGCCGGGGCTTCGAAATCGTGGCCGGGGCGGTGGAGTTGGGTGCTGGGGTTGCGAAGTCAGTTGCCCGGGCGGTGAGGTCGGGCGCCCCCGGCGGTGAAGCTGGGTGCCGAGGCGGCGGAGTTGAGGTCCCGGGCGGCGGAGTCGAAACCCCGGCAGTGAGGCCGGAGGCCGGGGCGGCGAAGGCCAACTGTCCGGGTGGTGAAGTCGACGACCCGGGCGGCGAATTGAGGAGCCGTCAGGTGAGCCGACCGGAGCTGGTCAGCTGGTGCGGCCCTTCGCGTCGAATTGCTTCATGCGGTCCAGGACCGAGTCCGCCGTCGGCTCGTAGACCTCGTCGACGATGCGGCCGTCCGCGAGGAAGACCACCCGGTCCGCGTACGCCGCCGCCACCGGGTCGTGGGTGACCATGACCACCGTCTGCCCCAACTCCCGTACGGAGTTGCGGAGGAAGCCCAGCACCTCCGCGCCGGAGCGCGAGTCGAGGTTTCCGGTCGGCTCGTCGCCGAAGATGATGTCGGGGCGGGAGGCCAACGCCCGTGCCACGGCGACGCGTTGCTGCTGGCCGCCGGAGAGCTCGGAGGGCCGGTGCTTCAGCCGGTCGGCGAGACCGATCATCGTGATCACCGAGTCCAGCCACTGCTTGTCCGGCTTGCGGCCCGCGATGTCCATCGGGAGCGTGATGTTCTCCAGGGCCGTCAGCGTCGGCAGCAGGTTGAACGCCTGGAAGATGAAACCGATCTTGTCCCGGCGCAACTTCGTGAGCTGCTTGTCCTTCAGGGAACCCAGCTCGGTGTCACCGATGCGCACGGAACCGGACGAGAAGGCGTCCAGGCCGGCCACGCAGTGCATCAGGGTGGACTTGCCGGACCCCGAGGGGCCCATGATCGCGGTGAACTCGGCCTGCCGGAAGGCGATCGAGACCCGGTCGAGGGCGACCACCTGGGTCTCGCCCTGTCCGTAGATCTTGGAAAGATCCGTGGCACGCGCGGCCACGGAGGTGGTCCGGTCGGCGATGGGGGTGGTGGTCACGGAGGGCGCTCCTGTCGGGACGACGGTATTGCTGGATACGCCACCCATCCTCTCGGCCCCATCGCGCCGTGTAGTCAGCCGCTGTTCCGGTTCCGGGGGCAGCCTTCAGTCGGACTGCGCTCAGCGGTGTCATACCTGGGGATGACGGCCACCCCCGAGACGCCCCCTGGGCCCGCCTCTGTGAACGATCACGTCAAGAACCGGTGGAGCACCCTCGTTCGGGCGGTGAAATTCCGTCATTCCGCATACGAGGCCCCAGATCGCACGCAAGGCTGTTGGCAAGTGCTGATGGCGCATTCCGTGGTCTGATGCACCCTCAGACATCAATAAAATAAGACAACATCGGTCCGCCTGCCCGCTGTTGGGGATGCGCGTCCCGATAGGCTCGTGACCTCGATGCGGAGCCCACGGCCTGCCCGGATGGTGGAATGCAGACACGGCGAGCTTAAACCTCGCTGCCCCTTCGCGGGCGTGCCGGTTCAAGTCCGGCTCCGGGCACCATCGCAGTTACTGGGTGTGACTGGCGGGAACGGTGAGTCGCCGTAGCGCCCCTCGGTAACCCTCGTCATCCCCTCCCTGACCGTTGACAGGTGACCCGTGCGGTCGGAGACTTAAGGCGTACCGGCAAGGTGAAGAGAATTTCACCAGGCGAACACTGGCTGAGCCCAGACGAATATTGGCTGAGCGGCCCACGCCCGAAGGGAACGTCCGATGCGTACCACCGTCGGCATCATCGGAGCCGGCCCCGCCGGGCTCCTGCTCGCCCGGTTGCTGCACAACGCCGGGATCGACTCGGTCGTGCTGGAGAGCCGGGACCGGGCCTACGTCGAGCACCGGCAGCGGGCCGGGATCCTGGAGCAGGGCACGGTCGACGTGCTGCGCGCGGCGGGTGCCGGCGGGCGGATGGACCGGGAGGGGCTGCGGCACGACGGGATCGAGCTGCGGTTCGACCGGAAGCGGCACCGGGTGGACTTCCCGGCCCTCACCGGCGGCCGTAGCGTCACGGTCTACGCGCAGACCGAGGTGTGCAAGGACCTGATCGCCCTTCAACTCGCGGACGGCGGGCCGCTGTTGTTCGAGGCGGAGGCCTTGGAGGTGGAGGGCGCGGACACCGACCGCCCCCGCGTCCGCTTCCGGCACCAGGGCCGCGAGGACGTCCTCGACTGCGACTACGTCGTCGGGTGCGACGGCTTCTGGGGCGTCGCCCGCAATGCGATCCCCGCCGAACTCACCCGCGTCTTCGAACGGTCGTACCCCTACGCCTGGCTCGGTATCCTCGCCGACGTCGCGCCCTCCCACGACGAGCTGGTCTACGCCCGTCACGAGCGCGGGTTCGCCCTCCTCTCGATGCGCTCCCCGTCCGTCTCCCGTCTCTACCTCCAGGTGGAGGAGGGCGAGGACGCCGAGAAGTGGAGCGACGACGACATCTGGGGCGAACTGGAGCGACGGTTCGAGACTGAGGACGACTGGCGGCTCGACCGCGGTCCCATCACGCAGAAGTCCGTCACCCCGATGCGTTCGTACGTCCACGAGCCCATGCGGTACGGGCGGCTCTTCCTGGCCGGTGACGCCGCGCACATCGTGCCGCCGACCGGCGCCAAGGGGCTCAACCTCGCCGTCGGCGACGTCGTCACCTTCGCGAGGGCACTGACGTACAAGAAGGAGACGGGGAGCGAGGAGCGGCTCGACGGGTACTCCGCCACCTGTCTGCGGCGGGTGTGGCAGGCCGAGCGGTTCTCCTACGACATGACGAGCCTCCTGCACCGCGCGCCCGACGCGACGGCCTTCGAGGGGCGGCTCCAGCTGGCCCGGCTGGAGCGGATCGCGACCTCGCGGGCGGCCGAGACGGATCTTGCCGAGGCGTACACCGGGTTCCCTCTCGATGAACAGGGAGACGAGCGGGGATAAGGGGGCTCTAAGGGGGTCGTCACGGCTTGGTACCAGTGTTCGCACGGCGTGCGATCCACCGCGTACCTTGGCAGGACGAGGGGAAGATCCTCCCCAAGAGGTAGGGTCAATCCTTTGCCTACCTATTACTCTTGAGCCCAAGGCCGCGCGAGGCGGCCATGGAGGAGTGAAATGAGGAGCAGAAACCCGGTCTTCTCGCGACGGGGGTTCAGCCGCGACAACGGCTACGCGGGCTTCAACACCGCGCCGCAGGCCGGGGGCCCCGCCGTGGGGACGCAGGGCAACCCCTACGCGGGCGGTAACCCGTACGCGCAGAACCCGTACGCCCAGCAGGACCTTCAGCAGGGTGCACCGCCGCAGGCCCCGGCCACCACCGGCCGGATGACCATGGACGACGTGGTCCTGCGCACCGGCACCACCCTCGGCACGCTGATCGTGACGGCCGCCCTCGCCTGGGCGCTGCTCCCGGTCGACGACGCCAACATCAACCGTTCGTACGGCATCGGGATCGGCGCCGCGCTGATCGCGATGGTGCTGGCGTTCGTCCAGTCCTTCAAGCGCAAGCCCGTCCCGGCGCTGATCCTGTCGTACGCCGCGCTGGAAGGCGTCTTCCTCGGCGTCGTCTCCAGCGTCGTCGACAACCGCATCGCGAGCGGCGCGGCCATGCAGGCCGTGATCGGCACGATGGCGGTCTTCGCCGGCGTCCTCATCGCGTACCGCGCGGGCTGGATCCGCGTGAACCGCCGGTTCTACGGCTTCGTGATGGCGGCCGCGCTCGGCTTCGTGCTGCTGATGGTCGTGAACCTGCTGTTCGCGGTGTTCGGCGGCGGTGACGGCCTCGGCTTCCGCAGCGGCCCGCTCGGCATCTTCTTCGGCGTCGTCGGCATTATCCTCGGCGCGTGCTTCCTCGCCCTCGACTTCAAGCAGGTCGAGGACGGGATCGCCTACGGCGCGCCCAAGGAAGAGGCCTGGCTCGCGGCCTTCGGGCTCACGCTGACGCTGGTGTGGATCTACATGGAGTTCCTGCGGCTCATCTCGATCCTCAACAGCAACAACTAGCGGCGGTACGGCGGCAGGTAGCTCCGCCCGCTTGCGCGAAAGGGCCCCGGGTTCACTCCCGGGGCCCTTCGTCATGTCCGTGATGGGTCGGTCTGTGGTGCGCGCCTAGAGCAGTTTGCGCGCGGCCCTCCTCAGGTCGTACTCGTGAATGATCGCCTTGGCGTGGCCGTACGCGAGGTCGTGCTCGGCGCGGAGCCAGCTGACCTTCTCCTCGAAGCGGAAGAGGGCGGGGCCTTCGTCGACGGTGCGCAGCCAGTCGGACACTTCACGACCGGTGCAGTGGGGGATGCGGGCGAGCAGATTACGGTGGGTCTCCTGGGAGAACACTTGGGACATCGGCGCCTCCGGACGCATGGGGTGTAAGCCGGTCCTTCAGGTCACCGTGCCTGAGCGTTCGCCCGTTGGCAACAGTCCCGGTACGGCGCGTAGTCTCGCGGCGTGGTGGATACGACGCGGTTGACTCAAGCGGTGGATCACTTTGCGGACCGGCTCAGGGCTGCGCCGCAGAGTCGTTTGCAGAGGGGGGCTGCCGCGGAGGCTTTGGGGCTGGCCAGGGAGTTCGCCCTGTGGGCGCAGCGGGTTGAGGATCCCTCGGGGGTGCCTCGGGAGATGCCGGATGCGGGGATGTTCGCTGCGGCTGATCAAATCACCGTGGCTGTGCATGACTTGGCGGTTGTGCTGGTGAATGACGCCGAGGTCGAGAAGGCCCTTGGGTTGGTCGCGGAGGCGCAGAAGAGGGCGGGGGTCTGAGGTGCGTTGGCGGCTTGCGGTGCGTGGGGGTTGCTCGCGCAGTTCCCCGCGCCCCTAAAGACCGCTGGCCCGCCGTGTTTTTACACGTGGAACCGCGCGCTTTAAAACGCACGCCCGCCGTCTCTTTTAGGGGCGCGGGGAACTGCGCGAGCAACCCCCACGCACCCGCACCCGACGAAACACCGTGACGCCCCCGGATTCAAAGTGACGCTATGACCCTGTCCGCCAGGATGTAGACGTTCTCCTCGCCGCACGCGAACGTGAGGGTGTAGGCGCCGGAGACTCCGGAGCCGCCGAGGAGGAACGGGGTTTCGCCGGCGTGGAGGGCTGCGGCGAGGCGTTCGGCGGTTTCGCGGTGGCCCGGGGTCATGCAGAGGGTGGTGCCGTCGGCGAAGACGTAGACGTCGAGGGTGCCGAGGGGGCCGGGGCGGACGTCGGCCAGTTCGACCGCGGACTCGGCCAGCTCCTCCAGCGTCGCCACCGTACGTTCGTGGTCGTTCGCGACCGGTGACTGGGCCGGGACGAAGTCCGGGTGGGACGGGTGGCGGCGGCGGGCCGCGGCCAGTTCGGGGGACTCGCCGGCGAACTCGTCGGCGTCCGCGGAGAACTCGGTGACCGGCTCCAGCGGTTCGAGGCCCACGAAGTCGCTCTGGCGGGGCAGGAACAGCTCACTGTCGGGCAGACCCAGCAGGGTCGGCACCTCGGTGTCGCGGGCTTCCTGGGCGGCCCAGAAGGCCCGTGCCTCGGCCAGCTCCCGTTCCCGCTCCTCGGCCAGCGCCTCGGCCACGGCGGCGCGTATCTCATCCGCGTCGGTGTGGCTGCGGGCGGCGGGCACGAGCGCGCGCACGGCGGCGGCCCGGCCCTCGGCCAGTTCGGTGTGGAGGGCTGCTACCTGGCGACGGAGCACCAAGAGGGTGCGCAGGACGGCGACGCCCACGGCGCCTGTGGCGGCCGTGGTGAGCAGCAAAGCGATCGGCATGGCGCTCACTGACGTACTCCCGGTTCAAAGTCGACCCCCGACTTCCTACATCAGCTTGAAGGGCGGACTAACCAGCTGTCAGTGCGTAACGTCACGAAACGGGCAGGACTTTGGGCCCGATGTTTGGTGGTGAAACGGTCCTGACCTGGGAAAATCCCTCTTCGAAGGGAGATAGGTCACATCCTGGGGGAGATTGGATCACAAATCGGCCCAGAACCCAGGTGGTTACTGGGTTCCGGGCCAGATGGTGACGCAAAGTTCCCGTACGGCTACGGGGAGTTGGTCAGCTGAGGCGCTCGATGACCATCGCCATGCCCTGGCCGCCGCCCACGCACATCGTCTCCAGACCGAACTGCTTGTCGTGGAACTGGAGGGAGTTGATCAGTGTGCCGGTGATGCGGGCGCCGGTCATGCCGAAGGGGTGGCCGACGGCGATCGCGCCGCCGTTCACGTTCAGCTTCTCCAGCGGGATGTTCAGGTCGCGGTAGGACGGGATCACCTGGGCGGCGAACGCCTCGTTGATCTCGAACAGGTCGATGTCGTCGACGGTGAGACCGGCGCGGCCCAGCGCCTGCTTCGACGCCTCGACCGGGCCGAGGCCCATGATCTCGGGGGAGAGGCCGGAGACTCCGGTCGACACGATCCGCGCCAGGGGTGTGAGGCCGAGCTCGCGGGCCTTCGTGTCGCTCATGATGACGACCGCGGCGGCGCCGTCGTTCAGCGGGCAGCAGTTGCCGGCCGTGACCAGGCCGTCGGGGCGGAACACCGGCTTCAGGCCGGAGACGCCCTCCAGGGTGACGCCGGCGCGCGGGCCGTCGTCCTTCGACACGACCGTGCCGTCGGGCAGCGTGACCGGGGTGATCTCGCGCTCCCAGAAGCCGTTCTTGATGGCTTCCTCGGCGAGGTTCTGCGAGCGGACGCCGAACTCGTCCATGTCCTGGCGGGTGACGCCCTTGATCCGGGCCAGGTTCTCCGCGGTCTGGCCCATCGCGATGTACGGGTCGGGGAGCAGGCCGTCCTCGCGCGGGTCGTGCCAGGTCGCGCCCTCGCTCGCGGCGACCTCGGCGGTACGGGCCTCGGCCTCGGCGAAGACCGGGTTGTGCGTGTCCGGGAGGCTGTCGGAGTTGCCCTTCACGAACCGGGACACCATCTCGACACCGGCCGAGATGAAGACGTCGCCCTCGCCGGCCTTGATGGCGTGCAGGGCCATGCGGCTGGTCTGCAGCGACGAGGAACAGTAACGGGTGATCGTGCAGCCCGGCAGGTGGTCCATGCCCATCTGTACGGCGACGATCCGGCCGAGGTTGCTGCCCTGCTCGCCGCCGGGGAGGCCGCAGCCGAGCATCAGGTCCTCGATGAGCTTCGGGTCCAGCTCGGGGACCTTGGCGAGGGCGGCCTCGATGATCGTGGCGGTGAGGTCGTCGGGGCGCAGGTCCTTGAGGGAGCCCTTGAAGGCGCGGCCGATGGGGGAGCGGGCGGTCGACACGATGACGGCTTCGGGCATCACGGCTCCATTGGCGTATGTGCGGGGGACTGGCACGGCTTTCTTGGGAAGTTACCCGTACGTATGGCGAAGGTCACGGGGATCGCTATGTGACCCTGGCCGCAGTTTCTAAGCGCTTGCTTGGGCCCCCGGCGGTCGAGCGGGCGGGTCGGCAGGGGCGGGCGTCCCTGGGGGCTGCGCCCCCAGACCCCCATCGGCCTGAACGGCCTCGTCCTCAAACGCCGGACGGGCTGGAAGGTGCCGCCTCCGGTTCTGGTACCCGCCGCCTCTTCCGGCGCTTCAGCAGAGCCCACGGCCCCCGTGGCCCGCTCGGCATCGCCGCCGTGACCTCCGTGCCCGCCTCCGACGCCGCCTCCGCGGCAGCGCGTGCCACCGGCAGGAAGCCCTCGCGGCGGGACGCGTCCGGGCGGTCCTCCTCGGCCGGCCAGAGGCCCAGGGTGGCGCACACGGTCGGCAGGACGGCCATCGCCGCCGTCGCGTAGCCCTCCGCCGAGGGGTGGAAGTTGTCCGGGCCGAACAGCTCGCGGGGGTTCGCCGCGAACTCGGGGCCCAGCAGGTCGCCCAGCGACACCGTGCGCCCGCCCTGCTCGACCGTGCCGATCGTCTGGGCCGCCGCCAGCTGTCTGGACGCCCGGCGGGCCAGCCAGCGCAACGGCTGCTGGACCTGCTCGACCGTCCCGAGGTCGGGACAGGTGCCGACGACCACCTCGGCGCCAGCCGTGCGCAGCCGTCGTACCGTCGCCGAGAGGTGACGGACCGAGCGGGTCGGGTGCATGCGGTGGGTGACGTCGTTCGCGCCGATCATGATCACGCAGACGTCGGGCACCCGGGTGGTGTCCGCGAGGGCCAGCGCCACCTGGCGGTCCAGGTCGTCGGACTGGGCGCCGGGGAGGGCCACGTTGTGCAGCTCGACCGGGCGTTCCGCGACCGCCGCCAGGCCCGAGGCCAGCAGCGCGCCCGGGGTCTGGGCCGCCCGGTGGACACCCTGGCCCGCCGCCGTGGAGTCGCCGAGCATGGTCAGCCGGATCGGGGGTTCACCCGGGGTGTCGTAGACATGTCCGTACCGGCCGTCCGCGCTCGGCACATGGTTGCTGCCCGGCGCATGGCCGTTGCCCACATGGCGCTTTACGAAGCGGACCTCGGCCAGCACCAGCCCGACCGCCGCCGCGCCCACCAGTCCGACCCCGCCACCGCCGTACGCCGCACCGGCCGCGATCCGCCGGGCCACCCGCGCCCTCGACATCTTCGTCATACGCCGCCGCCACCTCCTCTGAGCCGTCATCCACTCCTTGCCCCGAACAGCACGTCGCCCAATCTCAACAGTCGGTGAACGTGGATTTCGGGCCTTAGGCTGGCGGAACCAATCACGACCACTTCTTTTGCGGCAACCGGAGACAACGGTGCAATTCCACGACTCGATGATCAGCCTCGTCGGCAACACCCCGCTGCTGAGGCTCAACAGCGTGACCGCGGGCATCCAGGCGACCGTGCTCGCCAAGGTGGAGTACTTCAACCCCGGCGGATCCGTGAAGGACCGCATCGCGCTGCGCATGATCGAGGCGGCCGAGAAGAGCGGGGAGCTTCAGCCCGGCGGCACCATCGTCGAGCCGACCAGCGGCAACACCGGTGTCGGCCTGGCCATCGTCGCCCAGCAGAAGGGGTATCACTGCATCTTCGTGTGCCCCGACAAGGTGTCCACCGACAAGATCAACGTGCTGCGCGCGTACGGCGCCGAGGTGGTCGTGTGCCCGACCGCGGTGGACCCCGAGCACCCGGACTCGTACTACAACGTCTCCGACCGGCTGGTCCGTGAGACGCCGGGCGCCTGGAAGCCGGACCAGTACTCCAACCCGAACAACCCGCTCTCCCACTACCACTCGACCGGCCCCGAGCTCTGGGAGCAGACCGAGGGGAAGATCACCCACTTCGTGGCTGGCGTGGGGACCGGTGGGACCATCTCCGGCACCGGGCGCTACCTCAAGGACGCCAGCGAGGGCCGGGTGCAGGTCGTGGGCGCCGACCCCGAGGGCTCCGTCTACTCCGGCGGGTCCGGGCGGCCGTATCTCGTCGAGGGTGTCGGTGAGGACTTCTGGCCGACCGCCTACGACCGGACCGTCGCGGACGAGATCGTCGCCGTGTCCGACAAGGACTCCTTCCAGATGACCCGCCGGCTGGCGAAGGAGGAGGGGCTGCTCGTCGGCGGCTCCTGCGGGATGGCGGTTGTGGCCGCGCTGCGGGTGGCCGAGCGGCTCGGGCCGGACGACGTCGTGGTCGTGCTGCTGCCCGACAGTGGGCGCGGGTACCTCTCCAAGATCTTCAACGACGAGTGGATGGCCGACTACGGCTTCCTGGAGGACGAGGGTCCCAGCGCCCGCGTCGCCGACGTCCTCAACGACAAGGTGCACGGCGCCATCCCGTCCCTCGTGCACATGCACCCGGACGAGACGGTCGGCGAGGCCATCGAGGTGCTGCGCGAGTACGGCGTCTCGCAGATGCCGATCGTGAAGCCGGGCGCCGGTCACCCGGACGTCATGGCGGCCGAGGTCGTCGGCTCGGTCGTCGAACGGGAGCTGCTGGACGCCCTGTTCACCCAGCGCGCCTCGCTGACCGATCCGCTGGAGAAGCACATGTCGGCCCCGCTGCCGCAGGTCGGCTCCGGTGAGCCGGTGGGCGACCTGATGACCGTGCTCGGGGGCGCCGACGCGGCGATCGTCCTGGTCGAGGGCAAGCCGACCGGTGTCATCAGCCGGCAGGACCTGCTGTCCTTCCTCGCCAAGGGCGGGAAGCAGTAGGAAACGTCCGGTGAACGGGCCGTGCCGACGGCGACTTTGCGGTTGCCCACCGGAACGGTGGACTTCGCGGAAGTGGTACGAGCGCGTCACGTCCACGCAGCACCCGCTTAACAAGCGTCGGGCAGATTAGTGGATGTCGGCAGGGCGGGAGCGGCTCCCCGCCTCGCCGACACAAAAACGGCGTCACGGACCTCCGGAGCGGCTCCCGGACCTCCACCGACGCCTAGGACGCGCACGCCCGGCCCTGACCCGGCACGCGTCCCTCGCGGGGACCGCCGTCGTCCCGCCCTCCCGGCAACGGGGGGTGCGGCGGTCCCCGCGCATAGCTTTTTCTACGGCCCTGCAGTGGCCCAACTCCCCAACCGGGACGGTCAGTCCTCCCACTCGCTGTCCTGCGAGGACCCACGGCGCCGCCCGCCGAAGAGCCCCGGGTTGGTGCGGGCGGCCTGGACGGCGTTGACGCCGACGATGCCGGCCCAGGCCACCAGCAGGCCGGGGAGGTGGGCGATGCCGCCGCCGATCGCGGACAGCGGGATCGCCAGGACCATCGAGACGATGCCGAAGCCGAAGCGTTCACCCCAGGAGTCCGTGGCGGCCTTCGGCCCGCGGGAACCGCGCGCGACCACCATCTGCTGCTCGGCCATCTGCCGGCGCACCCGGCGCTCCACCGCGCCGTCGATACGCTGGTCGACCTTCTCCAGGAACGAGTCGACCAGCGCCGACTCGTACTCGTCGCCGAGTTCCCTGCGCGCCTGCAGGGTGGCGTTGAGTTCCTTCTTGAGTTCGACGTCGTTCGCGTCCATTCCCGTCATGCGACTCAGATTAGGGAGCCGCCGCGCCCGCCGCACTGGGGATAGCCCCCCTGTCGGAAGTCGGGTTCACCGGGAGCACCCCGAGCGACTCCAGCACCCGGCGATGACCACCGTGCTCCACACCGGAGATCCGGACCTCGATACCCCGGTCCCGCAGCTCCCCGACCGCGTCCTTCAGCGCGAGCGCCCCCGTCGCGTCGACTGCCGTCAGCCCCGACAGCCGTAGGTCCACGGCCGTCACGTCCTGGACGTCCGCGAGGCTGCGGCGGAAGCGGTGGGCGGCGGCGAACAGGAGCGGGCCGTCGAAGAGGTAGGTCACCGTGCCTGCGGCGGCGGGGAGTTCGTCGGTCGTGGCCGGGGTCAGGCGGGTGCCGCGCATCGCCGCGCGCAGGGCGAGCAGGACCGAGACGCCGAGGCCGATCAGGACCGCGCGCACCAGGTCGAGGGCGAGGGTGCCGGCCGCGGTGAGGACCAGGACCAGGGCGTCGCCGTGCGTCGAGCGGGCCATCGCGCGGACCGCGTCCGTCTCCACCATGCGGACCGCCGTCGCCAGCAGCACTCCGGCCAGCGCGGCCAGCGGGATACGGCCCACCAGCGGCGCCGCGACCGCGACGATCCCGGCGAGGATCACGGCGTGCGCGAGGGCGGCCAGGCGGGAGGTGGCGCCGGTGCGGACGTTGACGGCGGTGCGGGCGATGGCGCCGGTCGCCGGGACACCGCCGAAGAGCGGGGCCGCGAGGTTGGCGATGCCCTGGCCGAAGAGCTCCTTGCCGGGGTCGTGGCGTTCGCCGGGGCGCATCGCGTCCGCGACGGAGGCCGAGAGGAGGGACTCCAGGGCCGCGAGCGCCGCCACCGCCGCTGCGGGGAGGAGGAGGGACGGGACCCGGGATACGTCGAGGAAGGCGAGGGAGGGGGCGGGGAGAGAAGCCGGGAGCGTGCCCAGGCGCGTCACGTGCAGGTGCAGCGCCTCCGAGACGACGGTCGCCACGCCAACTGCCGCCAGGGAGAAGGGAACTGTGGGCTTCCAGCGCGCTCCCGCCAGCATCAGCGCCGCCGAACCGAGGGCCAGCAGCAGCGCGGCCCAGTGCGGGGTCGCGTCGAACTCCTCGGCCGCCCGGGCCGCGACCACCGCGACCTGGTCACCGCTCGGGGTGGGCACGCCCAGCGCCGACGGCACCTGCTGGAGCCCGATCACACACGCGATGCCGATGGTGAAACCGGCGATCACGGGTGCGGGGACGTACGCCATCGCCGCCCCCGCGCGGGCGAAGGCGAGCACGAGGAGCATGAAGCCGGAGATCAGACCGACCGTCAGGACGCCGTTCGCGCCGTACTCGTGGACGATCGGGACGAGGACCACGGTCATCGCGCCGGTCGGCCCGCTGACCTGGCGCGCGGAGCCGCCGAACAGCGCGGCGAGCGAGCCCGCGACGATCGCGGTGATCAGGCCGGAGGCCGCGCCGAGACCGGACGTCACCCCGAAACCGAGGGCCAGGGGGAGGGCGACCACGGCGACCGTGAGGCCGCACAGGAGGTCGCGGCGCGGGGCGCGGGTCATGGTGCGCAAGTCGGCGGGGGAGGGCAGGACGGAGAGCACGCCGTTCATCTTCATGGACTTCTTCGCGTGGGGAGCGTGAGGGCAATAGGCTTACGGCAGTGGGGAGTTGGGGCTACGGCAGCAGCGACACGAGCCCCGTGTCGAGGTCGAAGCGGGCCGCCACGACGTGCGCGGAGGTGAAGGCGGGGTCGGCGCGGATCGCGTCCCTGACCCAGGCCGTGTGGGCCCGCATGGTGTGCTCGGCCCAGTCGCCGGGCAGGGCGCGGGTGCGGCGCGCGGCCGGGCTGATCTCGTCGACCAGGAGGGCGAGATGGCCGGGGACGGGGGCGCCGGTCTCCAGGTGCGCGAGGGTCGCCGCGACCGCGCCGCAGCGCTCGTGGCCGAGCACCAGCACCAGGGGGATGCGCAGTTCCTCCACCCCGTACTGGATGGACGCGAGCACCGCCTCGTCCAGGACCTCGCCGGCCGTCCTTATGCACAGCAGGTCGCCGAGGCCCTGGTCGAAGACCAGCTCCGGCGGGACCCGGGAGTCGATGCAGCCGACGATCACCGCGAACGGGTGCTGTGCGGTGGCCAGTTGGTGACGGAGTCGGCGGCTCTCGTCCGGGTGGCGGGAGTGGTCGGTGGCGTAGCGGCGGTTGCCGTCCAGGAGTTCGGCGAGCGCGGCGGGGGCGGTGGCCGGGTGGGGCCGTGGGCCGACGGCGGCGGTGGCGGTCGTAGGGGCGGCGGCCAGCGCGCCGACGGCGGTGGCCGTCAGAAAGGCCCTGCGGTTCGAGGCCATGCGTTTCCTCAGGTGGTGTGCTTGTTCAGCACGTTGTGCTGTAGCGCTCAATCACCCTACGCATGCGATCAGTCACCCTGAGTGTCCGTTTAATGACACTTGGCTGATTCCTCGTCAGATCATCGACACGTCATTACTTCGTGATGCCGTGCTGTTTGGCATACGTGTTCGCCACGTCCTCCGGGTCCTTCTTGTCCTTGTCCACCTGTCGGTTCAGCTCGGTGAGCTGGGCCGTGGTGAGGAGGTTGCCGAGCCGCGCGAGGGCCTTGCGGACAACGGGGTCGGCCACGCGGTCGGCGATGAGCGGGACGATGTGCTGGCTGGGGATCAGGGTCTTGGGGTCGGTCAGGACCACCCAGTCGTTGGCCTTGATGTCGGTGTCGGTGGTGAACAGGTTCGCCACGTCCACATCGCCCTTCTTCAGCGCGCCCTTCACCAACGGCCCGTCGGAATCAAGGGACTTGAACTCCTTGAACTCCACGCCGTACACGTCCTTCAGTCCTACGACGCCCACCTGGCGGGTCTTCACCTCGGCGGAGGCGCCGATGACGAGCTTGCCGTTGTGCTTCGCCAGGTCGGCCAGCGTGGTCAGGCCGTACTTCTTGGCGGTCGCGCGGGTGACGACGAAGCAGTCCGCGTCCTCGGCGATGCCGTAGGGCAGGACCTGGAGGCCGGAGGGGAGGGCGAGGGTGAGGGCGTTCTGCATCTCGCCCGCCTCCGCGACCTTGGACTTGGGCTGGAGGTAGGTGAGCAGGGAGCCCTGGTACTCGGGGAGGAGGTCGATGTCGCCGCTCTTGAGGGCGGGGAAGACGATCTCGCGGGTGCCGAGGTTGGGGCGGACCTTGACCTTCACGCCGGCCGCTTCGAGGGCGGCGGCGTAGAGGTAGCCGAGGACCTGGTTCTCGGTGAAGTTGGCGGTGCCGATGGTGACGCCGTTCTTGCTGGAGGCGCTGCCACCGCCGCTGGAGCCCCCGCCGTCGAGCGAGGTGACGCCGCTCGCGCAGGAGGACAGGACGGGGACGGCGACGGCCGTTCCGGCGAGGGCGCCGAGGAGGGTGCGACGGTTCATTTCGGAGTTCCCGGTTTCCCTAGGCGGTGCGGTGGCGGAAGAGGAAGCGCTGGAGGGCGGACAGGCCCAGGTCCAGGGCGATGGCCACGACGGCGACGAGCACCGCCCCGCCGAGCACCTGCACGAGGTCGCGCTGGGCGAGTCCGTCGAAGACGTAGCGGCCCAGGCCGCCGAAGGAGACGTAGGCGGCGATCGTGGCGGTGGCCACCACCTGGATGAGGGCGAGGCGCAGGCCGGTCATGATCAGGGGGAGCGCGAGGGGCAACTCGACCTGGAACAGGACCTGGTGGCCGCGCATGCCCTGGCCGCGGGCCGCGTCCTTCACGTCCGGGTCCACGGCCGTCATGCCTGCGTAGGCGTTCGTGACGATCGACGGGACCGCGAGGGCGACCAGCGCGATGTACACCGGCCACATGGACAGGCCGCTGGCGAGGAAGACGAGGACGACCAGGCCGACGGTCGGAAGGGCGCGGCCGAAGGAGGCGAGGTTGATCGCGAGGAACGCGCCCTTGCCGGTGTGGCCGATCAGCAGGCCGAGCGGGAGGCCGATCGCGGCGGCGATGAGGGTCGCGAGCAGCGAGTACTGGAGGTGCTCGGCGAGGCGGTGCGCGATGCCGTCCGTGCCGGCCCACTGGGAGCCGCTGGTCAGCCACGTGCCGAGGTTCTTGAAGAGTTCGAACATCAGGCTCGCCGCCTCTTCCACGGGGTGAGTACGTACTGGAGGGCGACCAGGGCCGCGTCCGCGACCACGGCGAGCAGCAGGGTGAGGACCACGCCCACGATCACCGGCGTCGGGAAGTCGCGCTGGAAGCCGTCGGTGAAGAGCTGGCCGAGGCCGCCGTCGCCGATGTAGGTCGCGACCGAGACGAGCGAGATCGACATGACGGTGGCGATACGGACACCGGCCATGATCACCGGGAGCGCGAGGGGGAGTTCGACGGTGAGGAGCGTGCGCAGGGGGCGCGTGCCCATCGCCTTCGCGGCCTCCTTCGTCTTCGCGGGGACCGAGTCGAGGCCCTCGACGGTGTTCCGCAGCAGCACGACCAGCGTGTAGACCGTCAGGCCGATGACCGTGGTCGTACGGGTGAGGCCGCTGATCGGGAGCAGGAGCACGAAGATCGCGATCGACGGGATCGTGAAGAGCACGTTCGACAGGCCGAGCAGGAAACCTCGGAGCGGGCGGACCCGGTGGGCCACGACCGCCAGCGGGAGCGAGATCAGCAGGCCGAAGAAGACGGCGGTCATCGCGGCCTGGAGATGCGAGAGCGTGAGGCTGGTGAGGTCGTCGGTGTGGTCGCCTATCCACGACCAGTCGATGGTCACGCCGCCACTCGCGCTTCCGCATGGGCCTGGCCCGCGTGGGTGTGGATGTCGTCGCGGGAGGAGACGCCGGTGAGGACGCCGTTCGCGTCGACGCGGGCGATCAGGCCGTTCGGGGAGGCGACGGACTCGTTGAGGGCGGCGAGCAGGGAGTCGCCGTCCTGGAGGGGTCGTACGGGTATCTCGGCACCCTTGGATGTCCAGTGCAGCGGCTTGCGCGCCTCGTCCACGACCAGGGTCCAGGTGCCGCCTTCGGGGGCCGGGCCCTGCGGGACCTCGGCGAGGGTCTTCAGGGAGAGCAGCTTGAGGCCGCGTTCGGCGCCGAGGAAGTCGGCGACGAAGCCGTCGGCCGGGCGGGCGAGGAGTTCGGCGGGGGCCGCGCACTGGACGAGGTGGCCGCCGGTGCGGAAGATCGCGATGCGGTCGCCGAGCCGTACGGCCTCGTCGATGTCGTGCGTGACGAAGACGATGGTCTTGTTCAACTCCTTCTGCAGGCGCAGGAGTTCGTCCTGGAGCTGGGTGCGGACCACCGGGTCCACGGCGCCGAAGGGCTCGTCCATCAGGAGCACCGGCGGGTCGGCGGCGAGCGCGCGGGCCACGCCGACGCGCTGCTGCTGGCCGCCGGAGAGCTGGTGCGGGTAGCGCTTCCCGGCGTCGGCGGCGAGGCCGACGGTCTCCAGCAGCTCGGCCGCGCGGGCCCTGGCCTTCCTCCGGCCGTGGCCCAGCAGCAGCGGCACGGTGGCGATGTTGTCCAGCACCGTGCGGTGCGGGAAGAGGCCCGACTGCTGGATGACGTACCCGATGGAACGGCGCAGTTCGGCCGCGTCCTGCTGGGTGACGTCCTTGCCGCCGACCTTGATGACGCCCGAGGTCGGGTCGATCATCCGGTTGATCATCCGAAGGGTGGTCGTCTTGCCGCAACCGGAGGACCCGACCAGTACGGTGACCCCGCCTTCCGGCATCTCCAGGGAGAGGTCGTGAACTGCTGTCGTGCCGTTGGGGAAGCGTTTGTGGACCGCGTCGAACTGGATCATGAGTTGTCCCTTGCCCGGCTGTATAACGTCATGCAGAGTTCTTGGTGTCTGAATAGTTTGTCAATGTCTCCGCGTTAATCCGAGGTAACGGATGACCGGCAGGCAAGATCGAGTGTCCTGATTGAGGGGAGTTCGTCGCCTTATGTCGTCTCAGATCGTGGACGCCTCCGATGTGGCGCTGTCCGGAGGCACCGATCTGGTCGTCCTCGACGGGGTCGGCTTCGGGGTCATCGACGTCGTACGCCTCGCCGACGGGGACGCCCGACCGGTCGCCGGCACCGACGCGATGAAGCGCGCGACCGAGTCCTGGGACGCGGCCCGCCAGATCGCCGCGACGGGCCGCGTCTACGGCCGCTCGACGGGCGTGGGCGCCAACCGGAACGAGGATGTGCCCACCGAGGCCGCGGCTGAACACGGTCTGCGGCTCCTCCGCAGCCACGCCGGAGCGATCGGCGACGAGCTCCCGGCCCGGGAGGTCCGGGCGATGCTCGCCGTCCGCGCGAACCAGTTGCTGGCCGGGGGCGCGGGACTACGGCCCACGGTCGTCACGGCGTTGTGCGAGGCGCTGGAGAACGGGGTGTATCCGGTCGTCAACGAGTTCGGGTCGGTGGGGACGGGGGATATCGCGGCGCTGGCTCAGGTGGGGTTGGCGTTGGTGGGGGAGCATCCCTGGCGGGTCGCGGGGGGTGTTGGCGGCCTTGGTGTCGGGGATTCCGTCAGCCGTACTGGGCCGGCCTCAAGTGCCCATCCGCTCAACGGAGTTCCCGAGCCCCATGCTCTCGCCGGAGTTCCCGAGCCCCAACCCCTCGACAACAACGACGCGCTCGCGCTCATCAGCAGCAACGCCCTCACCCTCGGCCAATCCGCCCTCGCCCTGCACGAGTTGCGGGGGCTGATCGGGGCCACGCAGGTCGTCGGGGCGCTTTCGCTGCTTGCCGTGGACGGGTCGCACGAGCCGTTCGCCGCGCCCGTGCATGCCGCCCGGCCGCACCGGGGGTCGACCGAAGTCGCCCGGCGGATGCGGGAGTTGATCGGGGCCGCGGACCGGCCCACTCCTCCGCTCGGGCGGATTCAGGACCCGTACGGGTTCCGGTGTCTGCCGCAGATCCATGGTCCCGCGCACGACGCGGCGGACGCGTTGGAGGAGGTGCTGGCGATCGAGATCAACGCCGCCGCCGAGAACCCCTTCATCTCCGCCGAGGACATGACCGCCTACCACCACGGCGGCTTCTACCAGGCCCAACTCGTCCTCGCCCTGGACCACTTCAGGCTCGCGCTCACCCAGGTCGCCCGGCTGTCGACGTCACGGCTCTCCTCGCTGAACGAGCCCGCGTTCACCCGGCTCAAGCCGTTCCTCGCGGACAACGAGGCCGCGTCCTCCGGGGTCATGATCCTGGAGTACGCAGCCGCGGCCGCCCTCGGCGACCTGCGCGCGTTCTCGGCTCCCGCCTCGCTCGGGCACGCTGTACTCTCCCGGGGCGTCGAGGAACAGGCCAGCTTCGCCTCGCTCGCCGCACGTCAGACACTGCGTGCCTGCCGCGCGTACCGTCTCGTCGTCGGCTGCGAACTGGTCGCCGCCGTACGGGCGTTGCGTCAGCGCGGTCTGCGGCCCGACCCGGAACTCCCGGTCGGCCGCGCGCTGGAGCTGGCCGAATCGGTGCTCGACGACGAGACGGCGGACCGGCCGCTCACGGACGATGTGACGGCGGCGGCGGGCCTGCTGGACCGGTTCACGGAGATCTGGAGGGGGAGCGCGTCATGAGCGTGGACAGGAGTGTGGACGGGATCGTGGAGGGAAGCGCGGATGGGGCTGCGGATGGGGCTGCGGATGGGGCCGCGGACAGGAGTGCGGGTGTGACCGACAGCCCGGCCGCCCGGCTGCAGGCGCTCTTCGAGGGGCACCGGCTCACGCCGACCCAGCGGCGCATCGCGCACAGCATGGTGCGCCGTGCCGCCGACGTGCCGTTCCTCTCCAGCGTCGAACTCGCCGAACTCGCCGGCGTCAGCCAGCCCTCCGTGACCCGCTTCGCGGTCGCCCTCGGCTTCGACGGCTACCCGGCGCTGCGCAAACACCTCCGCGAGGTCGCGCCCGCCGAGTCGGCCCCGGACACGGCGTCGTACAACGAGTACCAGCAGGCCGTAGAGGCCGAGATCGAGAACCTGAAGCACCTCGCGGAGATACTGGCCGACCCCCGCCCGGTCGCGAAGGCGGGGCGTCTCCTCGCCGCCTCGCGCCCGCTGCCCGTGCTCGGTCTGCGCGCGGCGGCCTCCCAGGCCTACGGCTTCGCGTACTTCGCCGCCAAGGTCCATCCGGACGTACGGCTGCTCAACGAGGGCGGCACGATGATCCACGACCGGATCGACGCGGCCGTCCGGGCCGGCGCCACCACCCTCCTGTGCTTCGCGCTGCCCCGGCACCCGCGCGAGGTCGTCGACACCCTGGCGTACGCGAGGGAGGCGGGCCTGACCGTCGTCACCGTCGCGGACTCGGCGTTCGCCCCCGTCGCCAAGGTCTCCGACCTCCTGATCCCGGCCGCGGTCGGCACCGGCCTCGCCTTCGACACGGCCTGCGCGCCGATGCTGCTCGGGCGGGTGTTGTTGGAGGCGATGTGCGATGACTTGCCGGATGCGCAGGCGAGGCTTGAGGAGTTCGACGCTCGGGCGGCGGCGCGGGGGTTGTTTGTGGAGTGAAAGGCGCTGCGCGGGCGGAGGCGGGGTTGTCGGGTGCGGGTGCGCTGTGGCTGGTCGCGCCCCGCCCAGCCGGGAAAACCCGTCCCAGCTGCCGAGTTCTCAGACTCGTCTCACGTTCGCTCACTAGTCTCCCGGCCGGACAGAACTGTGCCGGGACGACCAGGAGGCGGGACGTGGCACGCGGAGATCGCAGAGTCCAGGGGCTGGCCCGAGTGGCAGTCGTCGTACGGGCCGGGGCGGCCCCGATGTGGTGGTTCGGGGTGCTGGCGGCGGGTGTCGGGGTGCTGCTGCCCGGTGTCACCGGGCGCCGGATCGGGGTGATGGCCGGGGCCGCGCTGTTCATCGTCGCGGCGGTCGTGGTGTCGTACACGCGGCGTCGGCGGTACACCGCGCTGGCCCGCGGTGCCGCCCGGGCCGGGAAGCACGACGTGCTCCAGGACCGCGCGGTGAGCACGCGGAACTGGCGCCGCGCCCACCGTTGGTGGCTCGTGCTCGCCTTCGCGCTCGCGCTGGCGAGTTCGTTCGCGGTGCCCGCGGCGGGCGGCATGCTGCTCGCCGGTGCCGGTACCGGGCTGCGACTGAAAGCCGCCTGGCTGGGTCGCCGCGAGCGTGCCGACGACGTCCTGCTGTGGATCCGCGTCGACTGGCTGAACGGGCGCGGCGGCGCCCCCGCCGGCAAGCCGGTCAAGGGCTACCGCTCCACCGGCATCGCCGCGGGCGACGCGACCCCGGGCGGGGCGCGCCGCCGTAGCGACGTCTTCGCCTGACCCGGGTTCGGCTAGACCTCCAGGTCCGCCTCGATCTTCTTCAACTGGTGCCTGGCCATGGCCAGGTTGGCCCGGTTGGAGTCCAGGACCAGGTAGAGGAACAGGCCGTTGCCGCCGCGTCCTTTGATCAGGCGGATCAGGTGGTACTGGCTGGACAGGGTGATCAGGATGTCCTCGATCTCGCCCTTCAGGCCGAGGTGTTCCATCGTGCGCAGCTTGGAGCGCACGACGTCGGTGTTCCCGGCGGCGGCGACGCCGAGGTCGAAGGTCTTGCTGCCGCCCATCGTGCCGAGCGCCATACCGCTGGTGTAGTCGACGAGCGCGACCCCGGTCGCGCCCTCGATGGAGGTCAGCGCCTCTTTGAGGGAGGTTTCGGTGTTGGCCATGACAGTGCTCCTTTGGTTCCGTTCAGCTTTCCGTGGTGGTCCGCGCGTTGGTGCCTGTGGTGGTGCGTGGTGCGCGCGGTGTTCTCGTTCGTGCGGTGGTGGTTTTCGGGGGTGCCTTGGCGGGCGGTGCCGCTTCGGCCGGCGTCTCCGTCACGGCCGCTCTGGCCTCGGCCGCGGCCTCGGCGTCGACCAGCTCGCCGATCCGGGCCCCCGCGCGGCGGCCCTCCAGCAGCAGCCGTCCGACGTGGACGCGGTCCTGGGCGAGCACGGTCAGCACGGCGCCGCGGCCCGCCGCGTAGGTCGCGACATAGCCGTAGACCCCGCGCACGATCAGCTCGCGGAAGTCGCCCTGCCCGGTCGCGTCCGCCATCCGTACGGCCACGCCGAGCGCTGTCACGGTGAGCGCGGCCACCCGTTCCGGCTCGACGCCCGGGGTGTCCTGCGCCAGGACGAGACCGTCGACGCCCGCCGCCAGCGCCCCGGTCAACTGGGGCACGCGGGCTCTCAACCGGCGCAGCTCGTCGAGGATCTCTGCCTCGGAGGCCATCGGCTCTCTCCTCTCGGCGCGTGCTCGCTGCCACTCAAAGGGCCTCCAGCGCATCTCTGAGCCTCTTCAGCAAGGTGATGTCGGGATCGGTGACGTCGGGCAGGGGAGCGGCGGCGGGCGCGGGCGGCCGGGGCGACACGAGCCCCGCCGACACCAGCCGCCGGACGTCCAGCAGCGTGGGGTACGCCCGCCGCCCCAGCGCCCGTGCGATGTCCGGCGCCGTGCGGACGCCGTCCACCCGTGCCAGCACCGCCGCCTGCCGGGCCGTGATCGGCGGCGGCGCGACGGGGTCGGCCCGCACCAGCGGCGCGCCGTCCGTCGCCGCGTCCGGCCACACGCGGTGCAGCAGATCGCGGCGGCGCAGCGTCTCGCGCTCCAGTGCGGCCACCGGAACCGGCCGCACGGAACCGAGCGGATGCGTGACGCCGTAGCGGAAACGGCCCGGGGTGCTGCTCGGCGCGAGCACGAAGTACGCCGCGTCGTACAGCGCCCCGAGATGGCACAGTTCGAGTGCGCCGGGGCTCAACAGGCCGCCGTCCAGCAGGAGCCGGGTCGTGGTGTGCCGGTCGTCGGTCGCCTTGGCCGCGGCCTCCCAGGCGCCGGCACGCAGGGTGCCGTGCGCGGTGAGGAGGAGGTCGAGGCCGGGGGCGGACGGGCTCTCGGCGTGCACGACCCGGCCGGCCACGAGATGAAGGCTGCCGCGCTCGCGGACGAGGACACCGGTGGCCTCCTCGGCGGCGAGCCGTGTCAGCATCGGCGAGACACCGCCCCAACCCCGGTCGCCGGCCGCGGACTTGGCCCGCACGGGCAGCCGGGGCGGCGGGGTGGTGGGCGTGGCCTTGACCGCGGTCATCCCAGCACCAGCCGTCCGGCCATCTCGCCGAGCCGGATCCGGGCCAGCGCGAGGTTGCCCTCCGCGCGGGCCAGCCACAGATGCAGGAACACACTGCTGTCGAACGACGTCCGCACGAACCGGAGCACGTGATAGCTGTCCCGGTTGCTGACGATCAGATCCTCCAGCGGAGGATCGTCGGCCGTCTCACCGTCCTCCCCGACGGACGCGAACGCCCGGTGCTCCGCCGCGAGCCGCGCCAGCTCGGCGGCCTCGGCGGCACTGGCCTCCTGGTCACCCCCGGGCGACTCCCCGACGACGCCCAGGGCCAGCCCGCTCGTCCAGTCGACCAGCGCGGCGCCCCGGGCACCGGGCAGTCGCATGGCCTCAAGTAAGCACTCGTCGATTCCGGGCACCGTGGCTCCCCTCCCGCCTGCGGTTCGGCTGAGTGACGACGAAGCTACGCACCGTGTGGCCGAGGGGTGAGGGATCTGGCATTTTCCAGTGGAACATGCGCCCGAGTGACTAAGGTGGGTCAACTGACCCCGTTTTCACATGAGTTGCATGGGTCAGTTGAACCCTGCTCGCACGGGCGTGCGTCAACGGCTCCCGGGCGCGCGGAGGGTGGTGAGCGCGGCGGCGTGCGCCCCGCCGGATTCGGCCACGATCTCCGCCACCGTCTGCGGCTCCCGCACGGTCGCGAACGACACGCCCCCGGCACCGTCCCGCACGAAGCCGTAGATCCCGGGCCGGGCAAGGGAGTTGTAGGCGTAGTGCGCCGCGAAGTAGTACGCCCCGGTGTCCAGCGCGGCCGCGTAGTCCCCCTGCTCCAGCAAGGGCAACGCCTGCCCCTCGGCCAGCAGGTCACCCGCGAAGCAGGCGGGCCCGGCGACGTCCTGCACCACGTCCGCCCCCGACTTGGGCCGCCCCTTCCCGTCGTAGGCGGCGATCCGCAGCGGCCACGACTGCGGCGCGTACACCGTCCGCGTCGCCACCTGCACGCCCGCGTGCGTGATCGCGATCGGCCGTCCCCCGGCGCTCTTCGCGTACTCGACCCGGGCCACCACCGTGCCCTGCTTGGCCAGCATCGACCGCCCGAACTCGGTCACCAGCCCGTACCGCCCGTCGAACAGCCCCGGCACCGCCTCCCTGAGCAGCCGCGCGTACTGTGCGTACGTCGGGGCCGTCGCGTCCGAACCGAAGTTCACCCCCAGGCCGCCGCCGATGTCGAGCGTGTCGATCTGCGGCCGCCCGAGCCGCGCGTTGATCTCCTCGGCCAGTTCGTACGTCTCCGCCACGCCCCGCGCCAGCAGCGACAGCGGGATGCCCTGCGACCCGGTGTGCGCGTGCAGCCGGGTCAGCCACGGCCGCTCCGCGTACGCCCGCACCACCCACTCCCGCGCCCCCTCGTCCCGCAGCGCCACCCCGAACTTCGAGGTCGCCGTAGCCGTGGACAGCGCGGCGATCGACCCGCCGCCGATCTGCGGATTGACCCGGATCCCCAGCGGGGAGCGACTGGTCGCCGACCGCATCAGCGCGTCGATCCGCTCCAGCTCCTGCGGGTTGTCGGCGTTCACCGCGATCCCCAGCGCCAGCGCCTCCCGCAGCTCCGCCGGCGTCTTCGCGGGCGCGTCCAGCACCGTCCGCTCCGGCCGTACGCCCGCCGCCCGCGCCAGGGCCAGCTCACCGGGGCTCGCCACCTCCGCGCCGATGCCCTCCTCGTGCAGCAGCCGCAGCACCGGCACGAGCGGACTCGCCTTCACGGCGAACGCGTGCAGCACGGGCGTCCCGGGCGCCGTCACCGCGTCGAACGCCGCGCGCAGCGCCGCCGCCGACTCCCGGATACCGGTGACGTCCAGCAGCGCGGCGATGGGGGCACCGGGCCCCAGCAGCCCCTGCTCCACGGCGGCCTGTACGGCTTCGTCCCGGCGGGCGGTGCGTTCGGCGCCGGGATCCGTGCCGGGATCGGTGCCGTCCGTGTGACCCTGGTTTCCGTCGTTCACTGGAGCCCCCGTCATGTCGTCGCCCATGGTCGGTACATCCGGCCAAACACTCAGAGCCTGCCCACAGAGACGCCCCGATGTATTGACTAGTTCTATTCACGAAGCCAGGATGTGAATAGCTGTAGTAGGAAATCCGCTGAGAGAGCAGTCCGCTAGGAGGCAGACCATGTCAGGACCCCGCCCCGTACGAGCACCGCGCGGTACGGAACTGAGCGCCCTGGGATGGCAGCAGGAAGCCGCTCTGCGGATGCTGCAGAACAACCTGGACCCCGAGGTCGCCGAACACCCCGACAAGCTCGTCGTCTACGGCGGCACCGGCAAGGCCGCCCGCGACTGGCGCTCCTTCGACGCCATGGTCCGCACGCTGCGCACCCTGAAGCAGGACGAGACGATGCTCGTCCAGTCGGGCCGCCCGGTCGGCGTGATGCAGACCCACGAGTGGGCGCCGCGCGTGCTCATCGCCAACTCCAACCTCGTCGGCGACTGGGCCAACTGGGAGGAGTTCCGGCGCCTGGAGGCCCTCGGGCTCACCATGTACGGCCAGATGACGGCCGGCTCCTGGATCTACATCGGCACCCAGGGCATCCTCCAGGGCACGTACGAGACCTTCGCCGCCGTCGCCGCGAAGAAGTTCAACGGCACCCTCGCCGGAACCATCACCCTCACCGCCGGCCTCGGTGGCATGGGCGGTGCCCAGCCCCTCGCGGTCACGATGAACGACGGCGTCGCGATCTGTATCGACGTCGACCCGCGCGCCATCGAGCGCCGCATCGAGCACCGCTACCTCGACGTCAAGGCCGACAGCCTGCGCCACGCTTTGGAGTTGGCCGTCGAGGCCCGTGACGCCCGCCGCCCGCTCTCCATCGGCCTTCTCGGCAACGCCGCCGAACTGTTCCCGCAGATGCTCGCCGAGGGCGCCCCCATCGACATCGTGACCGACCAGACCTCGGCCCACGACCCGCTGGCCTACCTGCCGATCGGCATCGCCTTCGAGGACATGGCCGACGCCGCCGCCAAGGACCCGGCGGGCTTCACCGCCCGCGCCCGCGAGTCCATGGCCAAGCACGTCGAGGCGATGGTCGGCTTCATGGACGCCGGCGCCGAGGTCTTCGACTACGGCAACTCGATCCGCGGCGAGGCCCAACTCGCCGGGTACGAGCGGGCGTTCGCCTTCCCCGGCTTCGTCCCCGCCTACATCCGCCCCCTGTTCTCCGAGGGCAAGGGCCCCTTCCGCTGGGCCGCCCTGTCCGGCGAGGCGTCCGACATCCACAAGACGGACAAGGCGATCCTCGACCTCTTCCCCGACAACGAATCCCTGCACCGCTGGATCAAGATGGCGGGCGAACGCGTCCACTTCCAGGGCCTGCCCGCCCGCATCTGCTGGCTCGGCTACGGCGAGCGCGACAAGGCCGGCGAGCGCTTCAACGACATGGTGGCCTCCGGCGAGCTGGCCGCCCCGCTGGTCATCGGCCGCGACCACCTGGACTCCGGCTCCGTCGCCTCCCCGTACCGCGAGACCGAGGCCATGCTCGACGGCTCCGACGCGATCGCCGACTGGCCCCTGCTGAACGCCATGGTCAACGTCGCCTCCGGCGCCTCCTGGGTCTCCATCCACCACGGCGGCGGCGTCGGCATGGGCCGCTCCATCCACGCGGGCCAGGTCACGGTCGCCGACGGCACGGCTCTCGCCGGCGAGAAGATCCGCCGCGTCCTGACCAACGACCCCGGCATGGGCGTCATCCGGCACGTCGACGCCGGCTACGACATCGCGGAGCGGGTCGCCGACGAGCGGGGTGTGCGGGTGCCGATGCGCGAGGGTGGAGACGCGTGACGGATGTCGAGGGCGGGCGCGGCAACTCCTCGGTGGGGGCGGGGGCTTCGTCGCCGACCGCAGGTCCGGCTGTGCCCACCCGTTCCGCCCTGCGGAACGACTGCCCACAGCCTGAGCGGCCTGAGGGTCACAGCCAGGCTGCAAGCCACAACACGCCCTCCTTCCACGAGATGTGGCGCGAACTGCTCCCCATCGGGCGGCACCCCGACTCTCGTGGCTACCGCCGCTACGCCTGGACCGGCGCCGATGCCGAATGCCGGGCCTGGTTCAAGGCGCAAGCCGAGGCTCGCGGGCTGGCTTACGAACTCGACCGCAACGGCAACCAATGGGCCTGGCTGGGCGACCCCGCCGCCGGGGACGCTGTCGTCACCGGGTCGCATCTCGACTCGGTGCCCGATGGCGGGGCCTTCGACGGGCCCCTCGGGGTCGTGTCGTCCTTCGCCGCGCTCGATGAACTGCGGGGCAGGGGAGTGGAGTTCACCAGGCCGCTCGCCATCGTGAACTTCGGTGACGAGGAAGGGGCCCGCTTCGGGCTCGCCTGTGTCGGGTCGCGGCTGACCGCCGGGCAGCTCACCGTCGAGCAGGCACACCGGCTGACCGACGGCGACGGGGTCACGCTGCCGCAGGCCATGGCGGCCGCCGGTTACGACGCCGACGCCATCGGCCCCGACCCCGAACGGCTCGCCCGCATCGGCGCGTTCGTCGAGCTGCATGTCGAACAGGGCCGCGCGCTGGACCTGTCCGGCGACCGGGTCGGCATCGCCAGCGCCATCTGGCCGCACGGGCGGTGGCGGTTCGACTTCCGGGGTGAGGCCAATCACGCCGGTACGACGAGGCTGGTGGACCGGCGGGACCCCATGCTGTCGTACGCCGAGACCGTGCTCGCCGCCCGCCGCGAGGCCCAACTCGCGGGCGCGGTGGCCACGTTCGGGAAGATCGCCGTGGAACCGAACGGCGTCAACGCCATCCCCTCCCTGGTGCGTGGCTGGCTCGACTCCCGCGCCGCCGACCAGCAGACCCTCGACACCGTGGTCACCGGCGTCGAGAAGGCGGCCCGCGAGTACGCGGAGGCGCGCGGCATCGACCTCGACATCGTCCGGGAGTCCTTCACCCCCGTCGTCGAGTTCGACCACGCCCTGCGCGACGAACTCGCCCGAGTCCTGGGGAAGGAGAAGGGGAAGGAGACGGAGCTGACCGTTCCCGTCCTCGGCACCGGTGCCGGACACGACGCCGGAATCCTCTCCGGGAGCATCCCGACCGCCATGCTGTTCGTGCGCAACCCCACGGGCGTCTCGCACTCCCCGGCCGAGTTCGCGGCCGAGGACGACTGCGTGGCCGGGGTGACCGCACTCGCCGACGTACTGGAAGGGCTGGCCTGCAGGTGACGCACCCCACCACGCGGACGTACTGGCTGGAACACGCCTGGCTCGACACCAACGTCGAGCCGGGCGTCGCCCTGGAGGTGAGGGACGGCCGGATCGCCGCCGTCCGCAAGGGAGTTGACGCCCCACCCCCGGGTGCCGAGACCCTCCGCGGCCTCACCCTCCCCGGCCTCGCCAACGCCCACAGCCACGCCTTCCACCGTGCCCTGCGCGGCACCGTGCAGGTCGGCTCCGGCACCTTCTGGACCTGGCGTGAGCTCATGTACTCCTTCGCCGACCAGCTCACCCCGGACACCTACCACGCACTGGCCCGCGCGGTGTACGCGGAGATGGCGCTGGCCGGGATCACGGCGGTGGGCGAGTTCCACTACGTGCACCACGCCCACGGCGGCACCCCGTACGCCGACCCCAACGCCATGGGCGAGGCCCTCGTCGCCGCCGCCTCCGAAGCCGGTGTCCGCATCACCCTCCTCGACACCGCCTACTTCTCCTCCGGCTTCGGACAGCCCCCCAACCGCCACCAGCTCCGCTTCTCCGACGGAAGCGCGGACGCCTGGGCCGAACGCTGTTCACTTCTCAAGGAACGGGATCACGCGAGGATCGGTGCCGCCATCCACTCCGTTCGGGCGGTGCCCGCAAGGGAGTTGGCGACCGTGGCGCGCTGGGCCGAGGAGCGCCGGGCCCCGCTCCACGTCCACCTCTCCGAGCAGACGGCGGAGAACGACGCCTGCCGCACGGCCCACGACTGCACCCCGACCCAACTCCTCGCCGACCACGGGGTGTTGGGACCCCGCACCACCGGCGTCCACAACACGCACCTCACGGACGAGGACATCGCGCTGCTGGGGCGTTCGGGCACCGGCACCTGTATGTGCCCGACGACGGAACGGGACCTCGCGGACGGCATCGGCCCGGCGGTCGCCCTCCAGCGAGCTGGCTCCCCTCTCTCCCTGGGCTCGGACAGTCACGCAGTCATCGACCTCCTCGAAGAGGCCCGCGCGATGGAGCTGAACGAGCGCCTCCGCACCCGCACGAGGGGTCACTGGACGGCGGCGGCCCTGCTCCGCGCGGCCTCGGCCGACGGCCACGCGGCGCTGGGCTGGGACCAGGCGGGAATCCTCGAACCGGGCGCCCTCGCCGACTTCACGACGATCGCGCTCGACTCGGTCAGGACAGCGGGGCCGGTGCCCAGGCTCGGCGCCGAGACGGCCGTATTCGCGGCGACGGCAGCGGACGTACGGCACACGATCGTGGGCGGCAGGCACGTCGTACGCGACGGGGCGCACGCGCTCGTACCGGACGTACCGCAGGCGCTCGCCGCAGCCGTCGAAGCCCTGCGCGCGTAGAGCCGATCGCCACCCCACGCACCCACGAGGCCACGATCCCCCGCACCCACGAGGACACGATGAGCGGCACCAGCACCAGCACCACTGTCATCACCAACATCGCCACGCTGGTCACCAACGACCCCTCCCTCGGTGACAGATCTCCCCTCGGTCTGATCCAGGACGCGGCCGTCGTCATCGACGGCGACCGCATCGCGTGGACCGGTGAATCAAGCAAAGCACCCGCCACTGACAATCGGGTCGACGCCGGTGGACGGGCGGTCCTGCCGGGCTTCGTGGACTCCCACTCGCACCTCGTCTTCGCCGGCGACCGCACGCAGGAGTTCAACGCCCGCATGTCCGGGCGGGCGTACAGCGCGGGCGGCATCCGTACGACGGTCGCGGCGACGCGCGCGGCGAGCGACGCGGAACTGGAGGCGAACCTCACCCGTTACCTGACCGAGGCCCTCCGCCAGGGCACCACCACCTTCGAGACGAAGTCGGGCTACGGCCTGACGGTCGCCGACGAGTCCCGCGCCCTCCGCATCGCCGCCGCGCACACCGACGAGGTGACGTACCTCGGCGCGCACATCGTCTCGCCCGACTACGCCGACGACCCGGCCGCGTACGTGTCCCTGGTCACCGGCGAGATGCTCAACGCCTGTGCCCCGCACGCCCGTTGGATCGACGTGTTCTGCGAGAAGGGCGCGTTCGACGGCGACCAGGCACGCGCGATCCTGACGGCGGGCAAGGCGAAGGGCCTGCACCCACGCATTCACGCCAACCAGCTCTCCTACGGCCCCGGCGTCCAACTCGCCGTAGAACTGGACGCGGCGAGCGCGGACCACTGCACGCACCTCACGGACGCGGACGTGGACGCGCTGGCGAGCGGCGCGACAGTCGCCACGTTGCTCCCCGGCGCCGAGTTCTCGACGCGCGCGGAATGGCCGGACGCACGCCGCCTGTTGGACGCGGGCGTCACGGTCGCGTTGTCGACGGACTGCAACCCGGGTTCGTCCTTCACGTCCTCCGTCCCCTTCTGCATCGCGCTGGCGGTACGGGACATGGGGATGACGCCGGACGAGGCGGTATGGGCGGCCACGGCGGGCGGTGCGGCGGCACTGCGACGGGACGACGTGGGGCGGGTTGCGGTGGGCGCGCGCGCGGACCTGATCCTGCTGGACGCGCCGAGCCATGTGCATCTGGCTTATCGGCCGGGGGTGCCGTTGGTGACTGAGGTGTGGCGGCGGGGGGCGCGGGCGGTTGCTGGAAGCTGGGGGTAGATCTAACCGCTGCTATGCGTTGTGACTGGTTAGAAAGGACTACAGCGTCCAGAGGGTGGGGGCCCGGTAACTCTGCTCTGATCACGGGGTGTTGGGGCTCCCGGCGCACAACGCGTGGTCGATCAGGGTGCTGGCCGCGTTCTCCTGGGCGAGGATGTGTTCCAGGGTGTCGCCGCGGGCCTCGGACATGGAGACGACGGCGCTTCGACTGCCGTTGTCGGTGGCGCCGTTGAGGGTGATGTAGCCGCCGTCCCCTCCCTCGTGGCTCCAGTAGGTTCCTCCGCAGCTCAGGGGGCGTTCGGCCAGGCCGAGTCCGTAGCGGCCGCCGGGCCAGAGCTGTTGGACCTCCGCGCTCACGGGGACGGTCCGTTTCATCTCGGTGAGCTGTCGCGGCGGCAGCAGGCGGCCGGCGAGCAGCGCGCGGAGGAAGGTGTTCTCGTCGCGGGTGGTCGTGACGTAGGAGAGGTTCTCGTAGTCCACGGGTATCTGCTCGGTGACGTCCACCAAGGAATCGGGCCCGAAGAGTTGATAGGCCTTCGCGTGCGGACGGGGCAGGGCGGACGAAGTACCGCCCCAGCGAGTCTGGTTGAGGCCGAGCGGACGGAGAATACGTTCGTCGATCTCCTGGTGGGCGGGTCGGCCGGTGGCCTTCTGGATGACGGCGTCGAGCAGGACGTAACCGGTGTTGGAGTAGCTCCAGCCCTCGCCTGGCGGGAAGTCCGGCGCGTGGGCCATGGCGCGAGCGACCAACTGCCCGGGGCTGTGGACGTCGTAGCGCTGCTGGTAGTACTCCTCCGGCGTGGTGTATCCGGGGAGGTCGTCGTGGATTCCGCTGGTGTGCTGGAGCAGTTGGCGGATGGTCATGCGGGTGCCGTCGTTGCCGTTGCCCCGCACCACGCCCGGCAGCCAGTGGTCGACCGTGACGTCCAGCGACAGCCTGCCCTCGGTCTCCAGTTGCAGTACCACGGTGGCGACCAGCGTCTTGGACGTGCTGGCCATACGGAAATACCCGTCGGAACGGACCGGGCGGCCGGTGTCCAGGTCGGCGGTACCGCTGGCGGCGACGGACTCCCGGCCGTCCGGCGCGACCGTGCGGGCCTGCACTCCGCTGACACCCAGAGCGTGGATCGCCTCGGTGTCCTGACGCAACTGCTCCGCAGGGGAGGGACTGGCGGGCTGGGCTACGGCGGTGCCCATCTCGGCGGCGAGCAGCGTGGCGATGCCGAGCGCCAGGGCGAGGGGCTTCCGTAGGGCCGAAGTCATGGCTGAACGCTAGTTTCGGGGTCCGGTGGGGTGCGATCCGGTGTGCCCCAGGATCGGAGTGGGGGTTAGCCCCCGGCGCGGGCGTGCTCAGGTGCGGAACAGGCCTGACTTGATGCCGTGTATGAGGTGGGTCAACGGGGCGGTGCTGGTGGTGAGTTCGGTGCTGGGAGTGTCGCTCTCGCGGAGGTGGAGGATGGCCTGGGTGGCGGCGAGTTCGACGCAGGCATCGCCGTCGCTGCCGTCGGAGAAGGTGGACTTCTGCCAATGCCGTGCCTGGGTCATGCGGGTCCTCACAGTTCCTTTGCCAGATGGTGGATGAACTCCCGCGACTGTGCGGGAGCGAGTGACGCCTTACCCACCTTAAGGAGAAGGGTACGAAGCCGTTGAAGCTGGGCTTCGGTATCGAGGGGCCCCTTGTTCACGGGCGCATCGCGGAGGCCGGTGTCCAGCCGGGGTACCGGACCGCCGAGGTAGATCATCGCTGCTCCCGCGCCGGCGAAGTCGTCCTGGTCGACGGGGATGACACGCACGGTGACGTGGTCCTGTTCGCTCAGGTCCAGCATCTGCTTGAGTTGTGCGCGAGCGACACGGCGGTCGGAGACGCGGATGCGTAGTGCGAACTCGTGGACGATCGCCTCGTACGGGGTCGGGCTGTCCACTTCCAGGACTGCGCGGCGTCGCATGCGGTGTTCGACCCTTGGCTCCAGTTCGCTCGACGGCAGACCCGGATTCATGTACGAGAACACTGACCGTGCGTAGTCGGGTGTCTGGAGCAGCCCCGGTACGTGGGTGATGACCACCTCGTGCTGGAACACCGCGTGATGTTCCAGTTCCGAGAGGTCCAGAAAGGATGTCGGTAGAACGCCCCGGAAGTCCTCCCACCACCCCTGTGTCCGGTCGGTCGCCATCGCCACGAGCGCGTCGATCAACGCCTCGTCGGTGCAGGCATAGTGAGCAGCCAGTCGCCTTACGCGTTCCTCGCTCACACCCGCGAAGCCCGCTTCCACCTGGCTCATCTGGGCTGACGTCGAGTTCAACAGGCTTGCCGCCTCGCGGGCTTTCAGCCCGGCTGCCTCCCGCAACCGGCGCAACTCGGTGCCCAGACGCACCTGTCGTGCCGTGGGTTGGCTCCTTGGCGCCATGCGCCCCTCCCGACCTCAACTGCCCCGCGGCTGTGCCTCATTCGGGGGTCAGATTACGACATCGGCTTGCGCGAGCAAAATTTTTTGCTCTACCTTCAGTGATGCGACGCACACGCTGCGGAAGCGCACCGCTTCGTCCTGCCATGACGGCTGCGGCAATGCCACCGCCCGCGCCCATCACCCACCTCACCCCGTCCGGAGCTGCCGCATGCCCGAAACCGAGCCCGAACCCTGGGAGTACTCCCTCTCCGTCCCGCACGATCGCCGTGCCGTCACCGTCTGCCGCCGCACCCTGCGCCTCGTCCTCACCGCGCACGGCCTCATCCGGGTCGTGGACACCGCCGAACTCCTCGCGACGGAGCTGGTGGCCAACGCCGTACTGCACACGAAGGGGCCGGTGATGCTCCGGGTGCGGTGGGCGGCGGGGGTACTGCGGGTCGGGGCGTGGGACGCGGACCCCGAACCCCCTGAACCGCCGGGCCAGTTGGGGGAGCTCTTGGGCGCCGAGGCAGGGAGAGGGCTCGCGTTGGTTCGGGCGTGTTCGGACTCCTGGGGGTGGCAGCCGCTGTCCAGGAACGGGCAGCGCGGCAAGTACGTGTGGTGCGAACTGGAGGTGGCGTAGTGGTCAGCTCGTCGCACGAAGCGCTGCACCGGATCTTCCAGAAGGACCCCGCGCTTCTGACCCGCGCCCTGCAGAGCGTGTTACGCATCCCCTTCCCACGCTGCTCCGGGCGGAGACCGACGACGGGGCCTACCTCCTGGTCGTCGAATCGCAGGGCAAGCCGGACGACAGGAAACGCGGCAGCTGGCCGTACTACCTCAGCTACCTGCATGAGAAGTACCGCTGCGAACCGGTGCTCATCGTCATCACCCAGAACAGCGCTACGGCCCGCTGGGCGGCGGAGCCCATCCATCTCGGGGTACGCGGGTGTCCCTCGCTGACGGTGCGCCCCTTCGTCCTGGGCCCGGACAACGTGCCGGTGATCGTGGGCGAGCGCGAGGCCGAACGGGACGTACCCCTTGCGGTGCTTTCGGCGATGACACATGGCCGTGGCCCGCAGGCCGCCGCCATACTGGAAAACCTGGCTACCGCCCTGCGGACCATCGACCCGGACAGCGCCGCGGTCTTCGTGCAGTTCGTCGACTCATGCCTGGCAGACCGCCAGGCCCAGCAGATGTGGAGGGACCTGATGACGGCGATCCAGTACTTCTGGCGGCACCCGCTGGCGGAGCAGGTGCGCGAGGAAGGCCGCGAGGAAGGCCGTGAGGAGGGACGGGCTCAGGAGCGCGCGGCGACGATTCTGCGAACCCTCCAGTGGCGTCAGATCGACGTACCCGACGACATCCGCGACCGCATCCTCGCCTGCACCGACATCGACGCACTCGGTACCTGGCTCGACCGCTCCTACGAGATCGCCGACGCGGGGGAGTTGTTCACCGAAAGGCCCTGAGTCGGACGGTTGATCCGCCGGGCCTCAGCCCGTGCCCCGCCCGGCGGATGCCCGCTCCATCGCCCCGTCCAGATGCGCGATGACAGCCCCCACGTCACCACTCTCGGTCCCCCGGATCAACTCAAGCGCCGGCCGGACGAGAAGGCCCGGCCGGGCGATCAACCGGGCCAGTACCGCGGCCCGGACATCGAGCCGGTCGATGGTGGTCTCACGTTGCGCCTCCGTCTGCCCGGCCAGCAGCACGGCGTTGTACCAGGCCTCCTGGCGGGACTGGACGACGCTGAAGTCCAGGATCTCCTCGTCCGTGCGGCCCCCGACCTTGTCCAGCAGGGACAGGAGGGGGGATACGGCGCCCACCGAGTCCTCCAGCACCAGCACCACCCCCGCGAGGATGTCGTTGATCAGCAGGAAGTCGTGCTGGAGTGCGTGGATGTCCTCGCCGGGGCTCGTCCGCGCGGCGGCCACGGCCAGGTCGAGGTTGATGTGCGCGTTCACGCCGAGGATCAGGTGCTGGACGATCACCGTGTCGGCGTCGTCGAGCAGACCGAACGTCTCGCGCCAGCAGCGCGGCCCGCTCCGGTCGCGGCGCCAGGCGTCGTACGCGTCGAAATAGCGGTTGCCGAAGAGCGTGTCGAAACGGTCCATCCGGGGGCCGTCCTCGAACTGCCCGGCGTGGATGGCCTTGCGGATCTCCACCGTCACCTGCCGGTACAGCGCCGCGAAGTACCCGACCCGGTCCCCCGCACCGGTCGCCTCCCGCACGATCCCCGCAAGCCCGTCCACGACCTCGTCGATGTTCTGCGCCTGTGCCTGTGCAGCCATGCCCAACTCCCCTTTGGCGGAGCCACAGTTCGGACTGCTCAGTCTCACCGAAATGACAGCTCCGGTACGGCTCACACCCACACCCGGCCCGCAGGACCCCGTCTCACCCCGCCCGCCACCGCTGCTCCGCACCCCCGCTCAGCGGCACCAGTGACACCCCCTCCTCCCCGTCCGGTGCCATCCCCGTCAGGATCGCGATCGCCGGGCGGATCACCCCGTCCGCGTCCACCGTGAACCGCAGGTTCTCGCCGTGGTTCCCGTCCACCGAATCGCACTCCCAGATGCCGACGCCCTTGGCCACGGACCCCCGGCTGTCCAGGCACAGGTCGGAGTCGGCGGAGGACTGCACCACCCCGCGCCCGGCGTCGACGCGCCACAGCTGGGTGTCGGACGAGGTGCAGGGGGCCGTGATCACATCCGTGCCCTCCGTCAGGTCGCCGTCGCGGATGTCCAGGCACCGGCCCGTGGAGACGTTCACGACCCGCGCGGAGGTGCCGTCGGGCGCGTGCGAGGCCGGGGACGGGGAGGGCGTCGCGCTCGCGGAGCGCCTCGGCTTCGAACTCCTCGGCGAGGACGGTGACTTGGAAGGATTGGAAGGAGTCGTGGACGGCTTCACCGGCACCGTCGCCGTCACCGTCACCTCGGACGGAGTCGACGGAATCGCCACCGCTCCCGCCGCCGCGCCCGGATGCGACGTCGTCCCGCCCGGCCGCAGCAGAAAGAACACCAGGGGCACCAACGCCACCCCCAGCGCCGCCGACGCCAGCACCAGCCGACGCGAAGGTGCCCAACTCGCCGGAGTCCCGCGGGCGTTGCTCCTCGCCTCCTCGCGGCCCCGCATCGCGTACGACGCCCCCGCCCACGCCACCAACCCCTCCGCCAGGGTCGCCCGCGGCCCGTCCCGCAGTGCCGTCAGTTCCTCGTACGCGCCCGTGCAGTGGACGCACTGCGCCATGTGCGCGTGCAGGTCGGCGCTGTCGCGGGGGTTGTCGGGGCGTACCGACTCCTCGATCAGACGCCGGAAGTCACCGCAGCGCGGGTCGTCGGAGGCGGCCAGGCGGGACTTCAGGCAGGCCTGGGCCATGGACTGGAGGGCCGGTCCGGTGCCGTGGACGACGTCCTCGGAGGTGAGGCCCAGGAAGGAGGCGGTCACGGTCTCCGGTTCCCTGTCGACGATGCCGTACCAGACCAGGCCCTGAGTCCGGGAGGGGAGCGAGAGGAACGCCGGGAGCATGGAAGGTGCCGGGTCCGTCGTGTTCAGGAGCAGGAGGAGGCCGGCGTCCAGGCCGGTCGAGCGGTCGTCCCGGGACCACGACGCGGCCACCCGCCCTGTCAGCAGCAGGAGTTGGTGCCGCCAGGGGACGGACGGGTCCACGCCGCGTGCCGTCTCGCGGGCCGCGAGGGTGAACGCCTGGGCGGCCAGCTGCCGGGCCGCCGACTCGCTCGTCGTGCACAGGCGGGCGTAGGAGAGCACGGACGGCTGGTGCCGGGTGCGGAGTTCCCGCAGGACCGCGTAGACCGTGGACGTGTCGGCGCGCAGCAACTCCGTGAGCCGGGCGTCGGACGCTCCGGGTATGCCGTCGTCCTTCTCGGAGCGAACCATTCACCCGCCTCCTCGCGCCCGTCCTGACCTACCAGCCAGTTTGTCGGGTGCCCATAGTGGTGGAAGGAGACCGGTGGGGAAAGAGGTTTCTGTGGGTAACCCCGGGGGTGGTACGGGCGAGTCCGGGAACGCCTGAGCGCGGCGCACACACGCGCGCCGCGCTCAGTACAGGCGATACGGGCAATACGGGCGTACGGCCAGGGGAGTTCCTACTCCTCGACCGTGAGTCCCTTCCGCAGCCGCACCAGTGTCCGCGACAGCAGCCGCGACACGTGCATCTGCGAGATGCCCAGCTCGTCGCCGATCTCCGACTGCGTCATGTTGGCGACGAAGCGCAGGGAGAGGATCTGCCGGTCCCGGGACGGGAGTTCGGCGATCAGCGGCTTCAACGACTCGACGTACTCGATGCCTTCGAGTCCGTGGTCCTCGTAGCCGATACGGTCCGCGAGGGCGCCCTCGGAGTCGTCCTCCTCGGGTTGCGCGTCAAGTGAGCTGGCCGTGTAGGCGTTTGACGCTGCCATGCCCTCGACGACCTCATCGCGGGAGAGCTTCAGGCGCTCGGCCAACTCGGCCACGGTGGGGGCGCGGTCGAGTTGCTGGGCCAGTTCGTCGCCGGCCTTGGCCAGGTCGAGCCGGAGTTCCTGCAGCCGGCGCGGGACGCGCACGGACCACGAGGTGTCACGGAAGAAGCGCTTGATCTCACCGACGATGGTTGGCATCGCGAAGGTGGGGAACTCGACACCGCGACTGAGTTCGAAGCGGTCGATCGCCTTGATCAGGCCGATGGTGCCGACCTGGATGATGTCCTCCATCGGTTCGCTGCGCGAGCGGAACCGGGAGGCGGCGAACTTGACCAGTGCGAGGTTGAGTTCGACGAGGGTGTTGCGGACGTACGCGTACTCGTGCGTGCCTTCTTCGAGTGATTCGAGCCGCTCGAAGAGGGTCTTGGAGAGCGCCCGTGCGTCTACGGCGCCGACCTCGTCGTACGGGGGGATCTCGGGGAGCCCCTCGATGGCATTGGGATCCAGTTGTGCCGGTGGGGGTGTCGACGTCGCTGCGGGGGTAGGCGATGCGTCGAGCCGGGGTGACATGGCGTCCTCCATCGTTCTCGGCATATGGCTGCCGAAGCCGGTGCGTGCACTGCGGAGTGCGGCGCCTCCAAAGCCGGTCGTGTCGGTCGGTCGGTCGTTTCGACAGTCGGGGCGAGAGCCGGTCGGTGACCGGTCTTGTCCGTCGTATCGAATGTCCAAATACTTGTCTCTACTAGCCCTACCCGTTTTCCGGAGCCCGCCGCAAGTGCGCTGTGTACCCATATGTCCATTTACGGGCGGTTGTTCGGGTGTCGGAGAGTGTGAGGAAGGCGTAGTGTTCCAGGGCGAACGTCAACAGCCACGACCTCGGGAGAGAGAGACGGCATGGACCGCGGGACGGTCGGCAGCGCACAGTCTGGCCGGCTTCTGGTCGAGGTGCGGAAACAGGGCCTCAGCGCTGTCGTGACGCCGGCGGGTGAGTTGGATCACCACACCGCCGATCTGTTGCGGGAACCGCTGGAGGACCTGCTCGCCCATGGGTACGCACGGCTCGTCGTGGACTGCTCAGGGCTGGAGTTCTGCGATTCCACGGGCCTGAACGTACTGCTCGGCGCGCGCCTGAAGGCGGAAGCCGCAGGTGGCGGAGTGCACCTCGCGGCGATGAAGCCCGCGGTGGCGCGCGTGTTCGAGATCACAGGGGCGGAAGCGGTCTTCACCGTCCATGACACCCTCGGGGCCGCCCTCGCCGACGAGTCCGGCTGACCCCGTTCTCCCCGTGCGACCGGCTCATTCCCCGTGCCTCGTCTTCCGTGCCGAGTAAGGGGTGTTTTGCCGGTTCGCTCGGGCAGGAGAACATCTGAACCTGTCGAGACCCCGAGCGACGAAATCGCTCCTGATCCACGTACTGACTCTTGAACACGTACCGACTCTTGAATCGTGAACCGGTGAATCGGTGAGGTGAAGCGCTGATGAGCACCACCCGGCCCTACCCGCCGGGCGACCGCCCGGAGCCCGGTGGCGCTGCGGAGGCGCCCGCCGGAGGCGCTTCCGTGCCGTCCGCCGGGGACGACGCCGAACCGGCCGTGGGCCGGAACACCCGCAGGCTCAGTTTCGCGGGCGAGAGCGGGGTCGTACCGCTGGCCCGCGACTTCGCCCGCCAGGCCCTGTACGCCTGGGGCTGGCTGCCCGCCGAGGGTGCCGACCGGCGCGCGGCCGCCGAGGACGTGCTCCTCGTCGTCTCCGAACTGGTCACCAACGCCTGTCTGCACGCCGAGGGCCCGGACGAGATGTGGATCACCTGCGAGAACAAGAAGATCCGGGTCGAGGTCTCCGACTGCGGCACGGGCCAGCCCGCCCCCAGAACCCCGCACCGCGCGGGCCGCCCCGGCGGCCACGGCATGTTCATCGTGCAGCGGCTCTGCCTGGACTGGGGGGTCGTCCGCGCCCCGGGAGTCACCGGCAAGACGGTATGGGCGGAGCTGGGCGCCCCCGCCTAGCCCTGCCCGGAGCCGGAGCCTTTGCCTGGTCGGGATGTCCGTGTCCCCGCGCCCTGACCTGGCCCCCCACTCGTCCACCTCGGGTTACCCCCGGTCACCCCCTCCACTCCGTAACCCCTTCGCGCACGCCGGATCGTCACAACTCCGGCGTGCGTCTTGTCTTCCCTCCTCACGACGCCGGGCGTACCTTGACGGCCGATCTGATGTGCCGTCAGGAATGAGGGGACCGTGTCGTACCAGAAACGAACCGCAGCGCTCGCGTCCGTCGCGGCCCTGGCCGGCTCGGCGGTATTCATGGCCGCCCCCGCAGCCCGGGCCGACGTGGTCGACGTCAACTACAAGTGCCAGACGCCCATCGGCGTCAAGACCGCCGTCTCGCCGATCGACATCAAGGGTGTCAAGAGCGGCAGCGGCTACAAGCTCACCATGTCCTGGCAGAAGGGCGTCTCGTCCAGCCCCGTCGAACTCGGCAAGGGCGCCATGAGCCCGAGCGCCACCATCAAGGTGGGCGGCGCGGACAGCGGCACGGTCTCGGTGTCGGGCCCGGCCAACCAGGCCGCGATCCCCGCCAACACCCCCATCAAAATCAACGACTTGACGGGCACGTACACCCCGAAGGCGTCCGGCAAGGTCACGTTCACGGCGGCCGTCCTCACCATCAAGGCCCTCGGTACGACGACGACGTGCACGCCCACCAACAGCCCCGGCCCGTCCCTCACGCTGGACGTCACGGCGGCGGGCGGCTCGTCGGGATCCAGCGGCTCGACCGGCAGCGACACCGGCACGGGCACCGACTCCAGCGGCACGCTCCCGAAGACCGGCCCCGACGACTCGGTCGTCGCCCTCGGCACGCTCGGCGGCACGGTCCTGCTCGCGGGCGCGGCGGGCACCCTGTGGCTGACCCGGCGCAACCAGACGGCCCGCGCCCGCCGCTAGGAGCTCCGCTGAAGTGCCGGGAAGTGCCGTCGATCGGCTGCGGCGCCGTCGTGGCTGGTCGCGCCCGCGCGGCGGAGCCGCAAATCGACACTGCCCCGCGCCCCTTCGGGGCGCTTTGCGCCGCACCTGTTCTATGGAGCCGCCCATGCTGTCAACCGCCCGCGTCCTGTGTCTGTCCCTCCTCGCCCTCCTGGCGGCCGCACCGACCGCAACGGCCGCCGGGGGATGGACCGTTGCGCCCGCGGGCGGCGGACGCCCGACGTTCTACGCCGAGGGCGAGCCCGGCACGACCCTCCAGGACGCGGTGTCCGTGACCAACCCGACCGGCCGCCCGATCACGGTACGACTGCGGGCCACAGGCGTCCCGATCACCTTCGCCGACACGGGAGTCGGGGTCCCGGCCCGCACCCGAGCCGACATCCCCTTCACGGTGAACGTCCCGACGACCGCCGCCCCCGGCGACCGCACCGCCACGATCACCGCGCGCGACACGAAGGGCCGAGAGGCGACCGTACGGCTCCAACTCCACATAGCCGGACCGGCGTTGTCAGCACTAACCATCGAACACGTAGCGGTCCACGGCAGCGGCATCACCTACGAACTGGTCAACCGCGGCACCACACCCCTCACCCCGAACGTCGCCGTCCACGCCACCGGCGTCTTCGGCACCCTCCTGGACCGCACCCCCCGCACCCTCCCCGTCCAACTCCCGCCGGGCCAAAGCCTGAAGCTCACCGAACCCTGGCCCGACCACCCCACCCTGGACGCGGTCGACCTACGCCTCACGGTCACGGCGACGGGCGGCGCCCACGACACGGCGGCCGTGTCGACACGGTTCGTGCCGTGGGGAGCGGTGGCGGGGACCGGGGGTGCGCTGACGGCCGGGGCGGCGCTGCTTCTCGTACGACTACGACGTCACCGGCGCCGTACGGACGAAGGCGACGAGACGGCCGAACACCCGCGCACGCAGGCCGAGTTGACGGGAGCGGTGATGTGAGCGGCAAGGTGCGGATTCCGGCGCTGGTGGCGGTGCTCGCGCTGCTTCTGCTGCCGTTGGCGGGGGCGACGTCTGCCGCGGCGGCGGGCGGTCCGAGTGTGAAGCTCTCCAAGTCGCAGGCGGGGACGGGCGGTTCGATCACCGTCTCCGGGAACGGCTGGCGGCCGCACGCCCTGCTGATGATGCTGGTCTGCGGGCAGGCGACGCCCGCGCGCGGGGTGATCGGCGGCACCAACTCCTGTGCGAACGCGGACGGCAGAGCCGTCACGACGGACGCCAAGGGCGTCTTCAGCAGGAAGCTGCCGGTGTCCGAACCGCCGGTGCCGTGCCCGTGCGTGGTGCATGTGGCGACGGTGACGGGTGCGAGCGCGTCGGCGGACACGGTCTTCCAGGTGGCGGGCCACGCGATCGAACCACTGCCCGCGGAGCCGTCGACCGGCCGCCTGTCGGTGCTCTCCGACACCCGGCTGGACGGTTCGAGCGGGCTGCTGACCTGGTTCGGGGCGCCACCGTCCCGCACACTGGTCTTCACCGTCGGCAACGCCGGTTCGTCCCCCGTCAAGAACCCCGTGTTCCAAGTCGGCACCTCCCACGGGGTGTTCGCGCCGCAGTGGGACGACCAGCAGTTCAGCGGCACGATCGCGCCCGGCGGCAAGGCGGAGATCAAACTCCCCGTCGAACTCTCGGCCGGAGCGCACGGCGACTACACCGTCTCGATGAAGTACGGCGGCCGGGTACTCGCCGAACAGCCATGGGGAGTCGGCCGCCCCTGGGGCGTGACCCTGTTCTGGATCCTGGTCTGCGTGGTCGTACCGGCGGCGGTGTTCCGCATCGGCATGGCCGTGGTGGACCGGCTACGGCCACGCAAGGCGGCCCGCAGCACGGGCCCGCCCCGGCACAGGGCCCTGCACATGCCCACCCAAGTCACCCTGCGCATGCCGAAGTTGGGCAAGGCGGCCGCCTCCCGGGAAGCAGCCGCGGCCGCCCCTACGACCTCGACCCTGCCGTGGTTCACCCCGGACTCCGATCCGGGCACGGCCGGTCGACTCTCCGCACCGCACGACGACAGCCCGACGAGTCCGACGACTCCCACCAGGAAGGGACTTACGTGAGCAAGCGAAGGAGAGTCACACCGGCCGGCGGAGGCGGCGTACGGAGAGCGGGCGCGGCCACGTTCGCGCTGGTCCTCGGCGTTGCGGGCCTCGCGCTCGGCCTGACCGCCGGGTCCGCGCAGGCCGCCGAGGTGTCCTACGCCACCCACTGCGTGCCGCCCGCCGGCATCGACCCGGTCGACGGCACCACCAAGGTCGAGATCACCGCGCCCGCCACGGCGAAGGTGGGCGACACGGTCGACGTCGTCTGGAAGTTCACCCAGGCCGCGTCCAAGAACCCCGACATCATCGACCTGCCCGCCAACTCGGTCCAGCCGTCCGGGATCTTGAAGGCGGGCGGCGCACAGACCGCCGACATCGCGATGCAGGGCCCGCGCACGAACCCGGCGATCCCCAAGGGCGCGGTGATGACCCTGTCCGACATGAAGGGCACGTTGAAGCTGACGACGGCGGGGTCGGTGACGCTGACACCGGACGCGTACACGGTCAACGCGTTCTCGACGGACACGAAGTGCACGCCGACGGCGACGGTCTCGCCTTCGGCGACGATCAATGTGACGGCGGGTGACGGCAGTTCGTCCAGCACGTCCCCCACCCCATCGGACTCGACGTCGGCATCGGCATCGGCATCGGAGTCAGCGTCGCCGAGTGACTCGGCATCGGCATCGGCATCCGCGTCCGCGTCCGCGAGCGACGGCACCGGAACCGGTCAGACGGACTTCACCGGCAAGGAGGTCTCCGTCCCCTACGCGTGCAAGACGCCGATCGGCGACAAGAACGCGACCTCGCCTGTCCAGATCAACGCCACGAAGGACGGCGGGAGTTACGACCTCACCGTGAAGTTCAACGGGTCGGTGATGGACAGCCCTGCGGACATCCCGGCGGACTCCGTGAAGCCGTCGATGGAGGTGGTCCTGGGCGGCGCCGACAAGGGCACGGTCCACGTGGAGGGCCCGACCAACTCCGCCGCCATCAAGTCCGGCGACCCGATAGAGATCCCGGACCTGACCGGCACGTACAAGCCCGGCGCGAGCGGTACGTCGACACTGTCCCCCGGCGTCCTGACGGTCAACGCCCTCGGCACGACGACGACTTGCACCCCCACGAAGTCGGAGGTCTCCCTGACTCTGGACACGACGGAACAGGCAAGCGGAGCGTCCGGCGGCTCTTCGACATCGGGCGGTACGTCAACGTCGACATCCACCTCGGGAGGCTTGGCGGAAACCGGCTCGGACAGCCACGGCGGCCTGAAGGCGCTCGGCCTGGTCTCCGGTACGGCGATCCTGCTCGGCGTGGCGGTGTTCACGTTCATGCCGGGGCGGAGGCGACTGCGCTGACAAGTACGGCCCAACGGTCAGTGGAAACACCGGGCATGCGACAAAGGGCCGCCACACCCCGAAGGATCCAGCGGCCCTTTGTCGCGTTGCCGTAGACGAGTGTCAGTGGACGTCGCCCATGAGTTCCCTGACCTTCTTGCGGTACATCCACACCGCCGCGCCCGCGAGGACCGCGAGGAAGGCCTGGAGGGTGACGATGCCCGTCTTGTTCAGGTCGACGCCGGCGATGGACAGGAGGCCCGTCGTCGCGTCGCCCGCCGTCACCGCGAGGAACCAGACGCCCATCATCTGGGAGGCGTACTTCGCGGGGGCCATCTTCGTGGTGACGGAGAGGCCGACGGGGGAGAGGGTCAACTCGCCGACCGTCTGGACGAAGTAGATCGCCACGAGCCACATCGCCGCCGCCTTGTGACCGCCGTCGGCGATCGCGAGGGGGGCCAGGAAGAGGAAGAAGGACGCGCCGATGAGGACCAGACCCATCGCGAACTTGGTCGCCGTGCTCGGCTCCTTGCCGCGGCGGGCCAGGGCCAGCCAGGCCCAGGCGAAGACCGGGGCCAGGGCCATGATGAGGACCGGGTTGACCGACTGGTACCAGGAGATCGGGAAGTTCCAGCCGAAGACGGTGTTCTTCGCGGAGGAGTCGGCGAACAGGGACACCGTCGAGCCGCCCTGGTCGTAGATCATCCAGAACACGGCCGCGGCGACGAAGAACCAGATGTACGCGGACATCTTCGACTGCTCGGCCCGGTCGAGGTCCTTGTCGCGCTTGATGCGGGCGATGACCAGGACGGGGATCAGCAGGCCGGCGACGGTGATCGGGACCAGCAGCCAGTTCAGCGTGTAGTGGCCGGAGAAGCCGACGATCGCGTAGAAGACGACGGCGACGGCCGCCCACAGGCCCGACTTGCGCAGCGTGGCCGCCTTCTCCTCGGCGGACAGCGGCGTGGGGACGATGTCCGAGCGGGAGCTGAGGTGGCGTGTGCCGAGCAGGTACTGGGCGAGGCCGATGGCCATGCCGACCGCGGCGAGAGCGAAGCCGAGGTGCCAGTTGTAGTTCTCGCCGACGGTGCCGATGGCCAGCGGCGCGGCGAACGCGCCGATGTTGATGCCGATGTAGAAGAGCGTGAAGCCGCCGTCACGGCGCGGGTCGTCCGGGCCCTCGTAGAGGTGGCCGACCATCGTGGAGATGTTGGCCTTCAGCAGACCCGAGCCGATCGCCACCAGGCCGAGGCCCGCGAAGAACGTGCCCGAGGACGGGAGGGCCAGGGTGAGGTGGCCGAGCATGATGATCACGCCGGCGACGGCGACCGTCTTGCGCGGGCCGAGGACACGGTCCGCGAACCAGCCGCCGGGAAGGGTGAGCAGGTACACGAGCGACAGGTACACCGAGTAGATCGCGGTCGCGGTGGCCGCGCTCATGTGCAGGCCGCCCGGTGCCACCAGGTACAGCGGGAGCAGTGCCTTCATGCCGTAGTAGGAGAATCGCTCCCACATCTCGGTCATGAAGAGAGTGGCCAGTCCGCGGGGGTGGCCGAAGAAGGTCTTCTCGGAACCGGGGGTGCCCGGAGTCACCGAGTCCTTCGTCAGGCTGGACGCCATGGTCGTTCCTTGCTGGTGGGGGGAGGCTGGCAGCGGGCCAGCCCGCACACAAAAGAGACCTTCAGCTGGAAATGCTCGCCAAAGGTCCCCGGTGCTACTACAGGCGGTCAGGTCACCATACGGCAGGACACCGCCGGAAATGGAAGGACTTGAGACATCGATCACAGGGATAAGTGGAACCGTGGTCGATCTTTCGAAGGTGAATACAAGGATGGCATCCCACAGGCACAGGTTCGGACCAGATTCTTCACCGCTGCGAATCCGACTTGCCCCAAGGTAAGAATCACTCGCGGCGATCACACCCCGACCGCTGTCCGAGGCGGACTACCATCACCTCATGACCCGTGTACTGCTCGCCGAGGACGACGCGTCCATCTCGGAGCCGCTGGCCCGCGCTTTGCGACGGGAAGGTTACGAGGTCGAGGTGCGCGAGGACGGACCGACAGCGCTCGACGCCGGCATCCAGGGCGGCATCGACCTGTGTGTCCTGGACCTGGGCCTGCCCGGCATGGACGGCCTGGAAGTGGCCCGCCGACTGCGCGCCGAGGGCCACACCGTCCCGATCCTCATCCTGACCGCGCGCGCCGACGAGGTGGACACCGTCGTCGGCCTCGACGCGGGCGCCGACGACTACGTCACCAAACCCTTCCGGCTCGCCGAACTGCTCGCCCGCGTCCGGGCCCTGCTCCGGCGCGGCGCGGCCGAGCCCGCGCAGCCGCCCGCCACACACGGCGTCCGTATCGACGTCGAGTCCCACCGTGCGTGGATGGGCGACGAGGAACTCCAGCTCACCGCCAAGGAGTTCGACCTGCTGCGGGTGCTCGTGCGGGATGCCGGGCGGGTGGTGACTCGTGACCAGTTGATGCGCGAGGTGTGGGACACGACGTGGTGGTCGTCGACCAAGACCCTCGACATGCACATCTCCTGGCTGCGGAAGAAGCTCGGTGACGATGCGGCGAACCCCCGGTACATCGCGACGGTGCGGGGTGTCGGGTTCCGGTTCGAGAAAAGCTAGGTCGGCTACGCGCGTTGCGCCGTGGGTGCCTGGTGTGATGTGCGCGACTGGCCGTGGTTCGTGGCTGGTCGCGCAGTTCCCCGCGCCCCTTTAGGGCGCTGAAGTCGCCGTTTCTCGGAGAGTGCCGTGCGTCGTCGTCTTATTCAGTCCACGCTTGCCGTGGTGCTCGTCGTGATCGCTGTCTTTGGTGTGTCTCTTGTCATCGTGGAGACGCGCACGATCAGTAACAGCGCCCAGGAACGGGTGGACTCCGAGGCGCTCCGGCTGGCCAGCATCGTGGACAGCCGGATTCTCGGGGCGGAGATCGTCGACTCCGAGGTGCTGCGCACGCAGGTCACGGAGGACCGGTACGCCGTGATCCGGATCCCGGGTGACCCGGTGATCGAGGTCGGCACCAAGCCGGCCGGTGACGTCATCCGCTCCACCGCCAAGGGCGAGGAGGGCGAGACGGTCACCGTGATGGAGCCGCGCTCGACCGTCACCCGGGAGGTCGGGCGGACGCTGCTCATCATCGGCGCCGTCGCCCTGCTGGCCGTGGTCGCCGCCGTGCTGCTCGCCGTACGGCAGGCCAACCGGCTCGCCTCGCCGCTCACCGACCTCGCGGAGACCGCGGAGCGGCTCGGTTCCGGTGACCCGCGGCCCCGGCACAAGCGGTACAGCGTCCCCGAGCTGGACCGGGTCGCCGACGTCCTCGACTCCTCCGCCGAGCGCATCGCCCGCATGCTCACCGCCGAGCGACGGCTGGCCGCCGATGCCTCACACCAGTTGCGTACGCCGCTGACCGCGCTGTCCATGCGGCTGGAGGAGATCACCCTCACCGACGACCCGGACACGGTGAAGGAGGAGGCGACGATCGCGCTGACGCAGGTCGAGCGGCTCACGGACGTCGTGGAGCGGCTGCTGACGAACGCGCGTGACCCCCGCACCGGCTCCGCCGTCACCTTCGACCTCGACGAGGTCATCCAGCAGCAGCTCGCCGAGTGGCGCCCCGCCTACCGCAGCGAGGGCCGCGCGATCGTCAGCTCGGGCAAGCGGCATCTCCAGGCCGTCGGCACCCCGGGCGCCGTCGCGCAGGTGCTGGCCGCGCTGATCGAGAACTCCCTGATGCACGGCGGCGGCACGGTCGCCCTGCGCACCCGCGTCACCGGCAACCAGGCCGTCGTGGAAGTCACGGACGAGGGGCCCGGGGTTCCCACGGACCTCGGTGCGCGCATCTTCGAGCGGACGATCAGCGGTCGTAACTCCACCGGGATCGGGCTGGCCGTAGCGCGGGATCTCGCGGAGGCGGACGGCGGGCGGCTGGAGATGCTGCAGGCGCAGCCGCCGGTGTTCGGGCTTTTCCTGTCGCGTACGCCGCCGACGAAGCGGCTGCCCGTGGACGACGACGAGCCCACGGTCCGCTAGGGGGCCGGAGGGAGTGGGCTGTTCAGCTCACGTGCTGCTTGGGGCGGGGCAGCGGCTCCGGCTGGGGCTTCAGAAAGGCCCCCGCGATCGGGGCCTCGGCCTCTTCGTCCTCCACCGGCAGCGCCTTGAACACCCAGCTGCGGTACGACCAGAAGCGGAACAGCGTCGCGATGCCGATGCCGAGCACCTTGAAGACGTTGCGCTGCAGCGAGCTGTCCCAGCCGAAGCCGTAGATCGCCGCGAACAGGATGCCGTTCTCGATCACCAGGCCGACCAGGCTGAACGCCAGGAACAGGCTCAGTTCCTTGGTGCGGGCGCTCTTGTCGCGGTCACGGTAGGTGAAGTACCGGAAGCCGACGTAGTTGCACGCGATGGCGACGATCGTCGCGATCACGTTGGCGCGCACGGCCTGCAGGCTGGTCAGATGCCACAGCAGGTTGGAGACCGCGAAGTTCACCACGGTGCCCACCACGCCCACCGCGCCGAACTTGGCGACCTCGCGGGCGAGCCGTTTGAAAGGCCCTTCGGAACCAGGCTCCATGGTTGTGCAGGCCCCCGTCTTCTCGGATTCTCGACCCAGCCATGCTAACCACCGCTTTCCCCCGGCGCCCGTGAAGCCGCTCACAGGTCGGGAAGAGACCCGGAAAAGAACGGTAAGAGGTACGGAAATCAGGCCGCCGTGGCGTGACCGATACCCTGGGGGAGTGACGTTCCCGGTAGTCGGCATGGTCGGCGGGGGGCAGCTCGCTCGTATGACACACGAGGCGGGCATCCCGCTCGGCATCAAATTCAAGCTCCTCAGTGACACCCCTCAGGATTCCGCGGCGCAGGTCGTCGGCGATGTCGTCATCGGCGACTACCGCGACCTCGACACGCTGCGTGACTTCGCGCGGGGCTGCGATGTGATCACCTTCGATCACGAACACGTACCCACCGAGCATCTGCGCGCTCTGGAGGCGGACGGCATCCCCGTGCGCCCCGGCCCGGACGCGCTCGTGCACGCCCAGGACAAGGGCGTGATGCGCGCGAAGCTCGCCGAGATCGGCGTGCCGTGCCCGCGGCACCGGATCGTGAGCGATCCGGTGGATGTCGTCGCGTTCGCGGCCGAGGGGGACGGTTTCCCCGTCGTCCTCAAGACCGTCCGCGGCGGCTACGACGGCAAGGGCGTGTGGGTCGTCGACTCCGCGGAGGAGGCCGCCGAGCCGTTCCGCGCCGGTGTCCCCGTGCTCGCCGAGGAGAAGGTCGACTTCGTCCGGGAGCTGGCGGCCAACGTCGTACGCTCCCCGCACGGCCAGGCCGTCGCCTACCCGGTCGTCGAGTCCCAGCAGGTCAACGGCGTCTGCGACACGGTGATCGCGCCCGCCCCCGACCTCGACGAGTCGCTCGCGCTCCAGGCCGAGGAGATGGCCCTGCGCATCGCCAAGGAACTCGGTGTCGTCGGCCACCTCGCCGTCGAGTTGTTCCAGACCCGCAATGACGACGGGTCTTCTGGTGTCCTCGTCAACGAACTGGCCATGCGCCCGCACAACTCCGGTCACTGGACCCAGGACGGCGCGATCACCAGCCAGTTCGCGAACCACGTCCGCGCGGTCCTCGACCTCCCGCTGGGCGATCCGCGCGCACGGGCCCCCTGGACCGTGATGTGTAACGTTCTCGGCGGCGACTACCCGGACATGTACTCCGCGTACCTGCACTGCATGGCCCGGGACCCCCAGCTGAAGATCCACATGTACGGCAAGGACGTGAAGCCCGGCCGCAAAGTGGGCCACGTCAACACCTACGGCGACGACCTGGACGACGTCCTGGACCGCGCCCGTCACGCAGCCGGCTATCTGAGAGGCACGATCACCGAATGAGCTTCGTCGCAGGACCCGTCGTAGGAATCGTCATGGGGTCGGACTCCGACTGGTCCGTCATGGAGGCCGCCGGGAAGGCCCTCGACGAGTTCGAGATCGCCTACGAGGTCGACGTCCTCTCCGCGCACCGCATGCCCCGCGAGATGATCACGTACGGCGAGCGGGCCGACGGCCGCGGCCTCAAGGTGATCATCGCGGGCGCGGGCGGCGCCGCCCACCTCCCCGGCATGCTCGCTTCGGTGACCCCGCTGCCGGTGATCGGCGTCCCCGTGCCGCTGAAGTACCTGGACGGCATGGACTCGCTGCTGTCCATCGTGCAGATGCCGGCCGGTGTCCCCGTCGCCACCGTCTCGGTCGCCGGCGCGCGCAACGCGGGCCTGCTCGCGGCCCGCATCCTGGCCACGCACGACGACGAACTCCTCGTCCGCATGCGGGAGTTCCAGCAGGAGCTGAACGACCAGGCCACCGAGAAGGGCAAGCGCCTGCGCGCCAAGGCCGAGGGCTCCGGCAGCGGCTTCGGCTTCGGGAAGTGACGGCGATGACGTCACTGGACCAGGCCCGGGAGCTGCTCCGCGAGTTCCCGGTCGTCGACGGGCACAACGACCTGCCCTGGGCGCTGCGCAAGCAGGTCAACTATGACCTCGACGCCCGCGACATCGCCGTCCACCAGAACGCGCATCTGCACACCGACATCCCGCGCCTGCGCGAGGGCGGCGTCGGCGCGCAGTACTGGTCGGTGTACGTGCGCTCGGACCTGCCCGACCCGGTGCCGACGACGCTCGAACAGATCGACTGCGTACGGCAGTTGCTCGCCCGCTACCCGCAGGACCTGGCGCCCGCGCTGACCGCCGCGGACATGGAGTCGGCGCGCGGGGAAGGCCGTATCGCCTCCCTCATGGGTGCGGAGGGCGGGCACTCGATTGCCAACTCCCTCGGCACGCTACGGGGGTTGTACGCCCTCGGCGTCCGCTACATGACGCTCACCCACAACGACAACGTGGCGTGGGCGGACTCGGCGACGGACGAGCCGGGGGTCGGCGGACTGTCGGCGTTCGGCCGTGAGGTCGTGCGGGAGATGAACCGTGAGGGCATGCTCGTCGACCTCTCGCACGTGGCGGCGACGACGATGCGCGACGCGCTGGACACGTCGACGGCTCCGGTGATCTTCTCCCACTCGTCGGCGAGGGCGGTCTGTGATCACCCGCGCAACATCCCGGACGACGTGCTGGAGCGGCTGCCCGGCAACGGCGGCATGGCGATGGTGACGTTCGTACCGAAGTTCGTGCTCCAGGCCGCCGTCGACTGGACGGCCGCGGCCGACGACAACATGCGCGCGCACGGCCTGCACCACCTGGAGACCACCGAAGAGGCGATGAAGGTGCATCACGCCTTCGAGGAGCGCAACCCGCGCCCCGTCGCCACCGTCTCCACGGTCGCCGACCACCTCGACCACATGCGCGAGGTCGCCGGCGTCGACCACCTCGGCATCGGCGGCGACTACGACGGCACGGCCTTCACCCCCGACGGCCTGGGCGACGTCTCCGGCTACCCGAACCTCATCGCGGAACTCCTCGACCGCGGCTGGTCCAAGGCCGACCTGGCCAAGCTGACCTGGAAGAACGCGGTACGGGTGCTGGGCGCGGCGGAGGACGTGGCACGCGGGATCCAGGCGACGCGGGGGCCGTCGAACGCGACGATCGAGTCGCTGGACGGCTGATTCCCGGCCCGGGAACGCCTGTGTTCTGTTGAAGGGGCGCGACGGCGGGTAAGAACGTGATGCGCGTACGACGTTCTCGGGTGGAGCCTCGCGAGAGGGGGCAGCGTTGACTGACGAACGGGGCGCGGTTTCTTGGCGGAGGAGCAGCTACTCCGGGAATTCCGAGGGCCAGTGCTGTGAGGTCGCCATGTCGCGTGAGGGGATTCGGGTACGCGACTCCAAGCGGTCGGACGCGGCGGTGGTGAGCTTCACCCACTCCGCCTGGCGTTCGGCGTTGGCGTTGTTCCTGGCCCAGGGCCGCACAGCGGCAGAGCCATGAGCGACACCGATCCAGCCGGATGTGGGATGAGCAGCCGACGAGGTGGGCGGGTGACGACCAGGGAACCCGGCCTTCTGGGGTACTGCCTGGTGGCCGGCACACTCGCGGGGGCCGCCGGAGCGGGCGCCTCGTTGCTGGGCGGGAGCCTCTGGGTGCGGCTCACCGTGTGGCTGATGGTGTGGGTCGGTGTGTGCGCGGTGGCGGGCTGGTGGTGGGTCCGCTCCCCGGCTACGGCTCGTCAGTGGACGGTGGATCTTCTCGTACGGCAGGCAGCGCGGGACGTATCGTCTCGAAGAGCTTGATGAAGGTTCTGACCAACACCGGGCCGCCGCTGACGGTGCTGACCCAACAGACTTCCGGTGGCACGCCCATCCGGATGCCTGCGTAGGCCACCAGGACGGAGAAGGCGGAGCACAGAACGACCAGCGCGGCCAGGGTGCGTATGACACGTATTAGGCCGTCGACGTGAGCCCGCCTGCTTCGGATGCGGAGGTCGGTTTCTGCCTTCTTCCGCCGGAGCGACCAGGCCCGGGCGCCTGCGCCGCCGGTTCTGCCGGGTGAAGCCGGCACGGTCCGTTCCGGCAGCTGACGGGGCCCAGGAACGGCAGTCGGACGTGTGGGGGCGGCGCTCGCGTCCCCGGGGTGTGAACCCCGTACGCGGCGCCTGTTCCTCCCTTTGTCGGTCGTCATGGCTTCCCCTGGGCCCCGTGGCACATTGACTCAGCGTCAGGTGCGGCGGAATTGTTCGATGAGTTCGTCGATCAGCGCCATCGTGTCCTCCTCGGAGAGCGATTTGTTCTTCAGGTCCTCGAAGCATTCCTGGTACTGGGCGATCAGTTCACGGTTGTCGCGGTTGCTGAGGGTGCCTCCCGGGCCTTCCACATAGAGCACGTCCTCGTCGTCCTGGAAGCCCAGCAGGAAGAAACTGCTCTCCAGACTGTTGTGCGCACCAGCGGTGAAGGGCAGCGCGAGCAGTGTCGCCCGGCCTTCGGCCACCAGTTCCTTGAGAAAGGACAGCTGACGGCGCAAGGTAGCGGGCCCGCCCACCTGGCGGCGCAATGCGGCCTCGTCCAGGACCATCTCCACCTTCGGGCCGTCCTCCTGGAGGACCCGTTCCTGCCGGGCCAGGCGCAGGTCGATGCGCCGCTGGTTCTTGGGGTCGGGCTGGGCGACCTCGAAAAGGGCTGCGGCGTAGTCCGCGGTCTGCAAGTGGCCGGGGATCAGACTTGGGTGGTAGCCCCTGATTTCGTTCGCCGCACTCTCGTAGCCGAGGTACTGGGCGAACGGCTGAGCGATGACGTCGTTGTACTCGGACCACCAGGACTGGCCCTTGCTTCCTCGGGCCGCCTCTTCCAGCTCCGAGACGACTTTCGGATCCTCGACCCCGTACTCCTGGAGCATCGCCCGCAGGTCCGTGACGGACAGGCTGACCGTGCCCGCTTCGATGCGGATGAGCTTCGACAGCGACCACTCCAGCGCTTCCGCGGCGTCACGCTGGGTCAGGCCACGTTTGTCACGGGCCGTCTTGAGGGCGAGTCGTAGCTTCCGGCGGTTGAGGCTGGGGTCGACGGCGGTGGGCATCGGGTGCTCCTTCAGGTGAGACGGCAGTGGCGATGGCACTAGGCATGCCGAAACCAGCAATCGTAGTAGGTCGCGTAGACCGGACTCGAATCGACTTATGCCTAAAGCCAGGCGCCAACAGACGCCGTCAAACGGGTGATTACCCGAAAGCCATATGTCTAATCGACCTCAGCTGGAGTAGACCGGAAGGATTCCGTGGGTCGCGTCGCAGGAGAGGGAAAAGATGCCTCTGAGGCGACGGAGGCCGGAGAAACGCCGAAAAGGGCGTGGTGGAGGGCCGTACCCCCGAACGCCCCGTCCACCAGGAAGTCCCCCAAGCTCCGTGCGACGGTGACCGTACTGCCGTAACGACGTACGGAGCCCGCCATGGCCGACCTCCAGGACCAACTGCACGTGCCGACCGAGGTCGGCGAGCTCGACGACTTGGTCCCCGAGCCCTTTCCCGGCGGGCCCTTCCCGCCGGACACCGCGGAACTGTACGACCCCGTCTCCGACCCGGCCGCCGCCCCGCTGGAGCGCGCGCACGCCATCCTCGCCGCGCACCCGGTCGCGGACGGCTACAGCGGGCTGCCGTGGGCGCTGCGGCACCTGCCGTGGTTCGACCTGGAGCTGGGGGAGAGTTCCGTGGACACCGATGTGCCGCGGCTGCGCGAAGGGCATGTCGGCGCGCTGTTCTGGTCGCTGCACCTGCCCGAGGGCCTGGCCGGGGACCGGGCGGTCGGCGCCACCCTGGAACAGCTCGACCTCGTGAACACGGTGGTCCGCGCACACCCCGAGGGCCTGCGCCTGGCGTACACCGCCGGCGAGACCACCGACGTGCGCCACTGCGGCCGTATCGCCGTGCTGCTCGGCCCCGCCGGAGCCACCGCGCTCGGCGACTCCCTGGGCATCCTGCGCTCCCTGCACGCGCTGGGCCTACGGGTCCTCACGCTGTCCGGGGTGTCCTGGGCGAGCGAGGCCGGGCTGACCCGGTTCGGCGAGGAGGTCGTGCGCGAGATGAACCGCCTCGGCGTGCTCGCCGACCTCTCCGGCGCCTCCGACGGCACCATCCGCCGCACCCTCGCGGTCTCCAAGGCACCGGTGCTGTTCACCCGCTCCGCCGCCCGCACGCTGCGCCCGCACCCGGCCAACCTCTCCGACGAACTCCTCGCCGCGGTCGGCGCCGCCAAGGGCCTGTGCATGGTGCCGCTCACCGCCGAGCAGACCGGGCCGTCCGTCCGGGACGTCGCCGACCACCTCGACCACGTCCACGAGATCGCGGGCCGCGAGTGCGTCGCCCTGTCCGGCACGTACGACGCCGGTACGGCCCACCCGCAGGACCTCGCCGACGCCTCCTGCTACCCGAACCTCTTCGCCGAACTCCTCCACCGCGGCTGGTCCGAGCCCGACCTCGCCCTGCTCAGCTGGGGCAACGTCCAACGCGCCCTGCGCAGCGCCGACTTCACGGCCCGCGCCGCCCAGCAGCGCCGCGAGCCGTCGACGGCGAAGATCGCCGAGCTGGACAGTTAGCGCACAGGACCTACGGCTGGTCGATCCGGCAGAAGCAGAAGGGATGCCCTGCCGGATCGGCGTACACCCGGAAGTCCTCCTTGTCCTCCTGGTGCAACGGCCGCGCGCCGAGCGCCAGCGCCTTCGCCTCCGCGACCTCCAGTTCCTCCCAGGTCGGCCCGGAGTCGAAGTCGAGATGGAGCTGCTGCGGCCGGTCCGCGCGCGGCCACTGGGGCGGGGTGTAGTCCGCCACCCGCTGGAAGGCGAGCCGGGGCCCGTCCGGAATTTCGAGGACGACCCACTCGTCGTGGGCGACGTGGGGCGTGCCGCCGAGAATCCCGGCGTAGAACTCGGCGAGCGCGAGCGGGTCGGGGCAGTCGAGCACGGTGGAACGGAAACGTGCCACGGCGGGCATGGTGATCTCCCTGGTGTCGGCGGTGTCGGCGGTCTCAGCAGGCGCAGAGACAGAACGGGTGCCCCGCCGGGTCGGCGTACACACGCCACGTGCGCGAGTGATCGTCGGTGTCCAGCGGCGTCGCGCCCAGCGCCAGTGCGTCCTTCTCGGCCGCGTCCAGGTCCGTGACGGTCAGGTCGAGATGGAACTGCTGGGAGCCGCCGGGCGCGGGCCACTCCGGCGGTACGTGCCCGGGGGCCTTCTGGAACGCCAGCGTCCGCCCGTCCGGCAGCTTCAGGTCCACCCACTCGCCGCCGTCCTCGTCCTCGACGGTGCCGCCCAGGATCCCGGCGTAGAAGGCGGCGAGCGCGCGCGGATCGGGACAGTCCAGGACGACGGCACCCAGCTCGGCGATGGCCATGACGGACTCCTTCGGGTTACCCATAGATACCGCCAGGCGGTAACGGTTACTGCATGCTCCCGCATAGGAGGTAACGTCGCAAGCATGAGTGAGAGAGTTTCCGCGCCCGGCGACCTGGCCCTGATCGAGGCCCTGGTGAACACGCTGGACATCGAGGCGGGAGCCGACGCGCTCGACACCGAGGACGGCCGGACCCCCTTCGGGCTCACCGCACACCAGGTCCCGCACGCCCGCGAACTCCGCGAGTCCCTGCGCGCCACGCTGCTGGCCCACGCGGGCCACCCCGCGCACCAGGACGTGACCCCGCTGGGTGAACTGCTCGCACGGGCCCCGCTGTTGATCGAACTCGACGCCCACGACGGCTCCGCCCGCCTCACCCCCGCCGACGCGGAACCCCTGCTCTCCCGAGTGGCGGCAGCGATCGCCGGATCACTGGTCGAGGGCACCTGGCCCCGCCTCAAGGCCTGCGAGGCCCCGACCTGCCACTGGGCGTACTACGACCGCAGCCCGGCCGGCCGGGGCCGCTGGTGCTCGATGGCGGTCTGCGGTGCGCGCGCGAAGATGCGGACGTACCGCGCCCGGCAGGCCGGAGAGACGTCCTAGCCCTTCGCCTCGCCCCCGCCTGCCTGCGCGGCCCGCGACCCCACCAGCAGCAGACACATGACGGCCACTCCCGCCACCAGCCCGGCCAGCACCAGCAACGGATCCAGCGGGCGGGACGTCGAAGCCGCCTGCTGGACCTGCCCGGCCTGCGGTGCGGCCGTCGTGGGCGCCGGTGCGGCCGCCGCCGCGGTGGAGGTCGGTGAGGTGGCCGGCATCGACATCGCGTGGGACGGGGACGAGGTGTGCGCGGGCGTCCTCGCCGCGACGGTCCGGCTCGGCACGGTCGAGTGCCGCTGCCCCGACCCGGACGACGAGCCGCTGTGCTCGTGCGCCGTGGGGGCCGCGGAGGTCGCCGGTGCCGCCGCCTTCACCACCATCCGGGCCGTCATGTCCGGGTGGACGGTGCAGACATAGCCGTACGATCCGGCCGTCGTGAACGTGAAGCTCCAGCTCTGGCCCTTGCTGAGCATGGGGGAGTGGATCGCGACTGGACCCGATGTGGTCTTCACGTCGTGCGGGGCGGTGTCCTCGTTGGTCCAGGTCACCGTGGTGCCGGCCGTGATCGTCAGGGCCGCGGGCGAGAAGGCGTACCCCTTCATCAGCACGTGGTACGACGCGGCCGAGGCCTGCCCGGCGGGCAGCACCAGCAGACCGAGGAGGGCGAGTACGGCGGCCGCGACACCCCACGCCGCCCGTCCGGCCGCCCTCACGCGAACTCCGCGGCGACCAGCAGCCGCAGCCGGGTGGCGGGGCGGCCGGCCCGGAATCCCGTGGCGCGGCGCAGCAGCCGGTACGGCAGCGTGGCCGTACCCACCACGAGCAGCCGGTCGTCCGCGTGCTCGACGACCCGCAGCCGGAGGAGGACGGGGAAGGCGGTCCCGTCGATGTCGAGGTCGGCGGCGAGCTGCAGTCGGCGACCGCCGGCGAGGGGCTTTACCTCCTCGGAGGTGAGCCGGGCCGTGAGGCGCGGATCGTCGAACTCGAAGCGGAACGACGGGTGTTCGGAGGAGTCCGGCACGGTGAGGGACGCGTCGGCGAGGGCGATGCGGCGGCGCAGCGTGGGCAACGGGCCGTACCAGCCGGTGAGTTCGACGAGCGAGCGGCCGGGCGCCACCGTGTAGTCGCCGGGCAGGGGCAGGCGACGTGTGCCGGTATGCGACTCCGGTGGGGGCGGGACGGTGGGGAGAGTGACGGTTGTCATCCAGGTCTCCTTGGAAAGCGGTTCCGGAGATGAGGTGAACGCGTGGAGAATGAGCGGGCGCCGGTCCGGCCGACTGAGCCTCGGCCGGACCGGCGTCCTTGTCCCCTCGCGGACCGCGTCAGCAGCTGCCGGTGACGAAGTCCTCGGTGGGCGTGAGCAGTTGCTCGGCCCAGACCGTGTGCATCTTCACGTAGCCGTCGACGTCGAGCAGATCGGTGATCTGCTGTCCGAGCGACTCCTCCAGGTGTGCCTTGTCGATGTGGTTGAGGAGCACGGTGAGCGTGCTGTCGAGGACCGTGCCCCCGCCCTCGGTGACGGGCTTGAGGATCGTCTCGACCCACACCGTGTGCATCTTGATGTAGGAGTCGAGCGCGAGCGCGTCCTGCACCTGCTGGGCCGGAGAGCGTTCCAGGTGCGCGGTGTTGATGTGCTGCAGGATCGGCAGGAGCACGTCCTGGACGCTGGTGCACTGTGTGCTGTCACCGCCGCCGTCGGAGCCGGTCGGGGTCGCGGTCGGCGTGGCCGTGGCGGTGGGCGTGGCGGTCGGCATGGGCATGCCAGTGGGGCCGGCGGTCGGCGTGGCGGTCGGCGTCGTACCGCCCGAGCCGCCGCCCGTGCCGCCACCGCTGTCGTCCGCGACGACCTTCACCGACGCCACCATGTCCGGGTGCACGGCGCAGTAGTACTCGTACGTGCCGGCCTTGGTGAACGTGTACGACCACGAGTCGCCCTGGTTCAGGGTGCCCGAGTCGAACTTCACCGGGGCCTTCGTCGTGGTGACCGTGTGCGGGGCGGTGTCCTTGTTGGTCCACCGGACGGTCTGGCCGACCTTGACGACGAGCTGCTTGCCGTCGCCGAACGTGTAGTTCGAGATGTCGACCTGGTAGTCCGGCGTGGCGGCCGCCGCCGGCCGCACCTCGGCCGCGGCGGCTGCGGGCGCCTGAGCCGCGCCCGCTGCCGACGTGTCCGAGGTCTTGGCGCTGCCCGCGGCGGCCTGCAGCAGCCCCAGGCTGAGCACGGCCGCGAGGGCGGCGCCGAGCCCGGCGACCAGCAGGGCCCGGTTGCCGGCCGGTGAGCGGCGCCGCCGGTCACCGGTCTCTTCAGTGCGTTTCAAAACAACTCCTTTGTTTCATGGGGGAGTTCAGCGGCCGGGATCGGCCGTGACCAGCAGACTCGTCACGACGAGCACGACGAGGACGAGCCCCGTCTCCGCCGCGACCGAGTAACCGAAGGGCCGCACGGTGGCGGCGTCGCCGCGCAGCAGTACGGCGAGATCGAGACGCGTCCGCGTCCACTGGCGGCTGCACCAGGCGGCGGCCAGCACGACGGCGAGGACGCCCGTCTTGAGCAGCAGCAGATGCCCGTACGAGGTGTGCAGCAGGGCGTCGTAGGACCCCACGATCTGCCAGGCGAGCACCAGGCCGGCGGCGACGATCGCCGTCACACTCACGGCGGCCAGCTTCGAGTAGCCGGGTACCACGGCGGCCAGTTCGCCCGGCTCGCGGCGCGGCAGCACGGCCACCGTGAGCATGACGAGCCCGCCGATCCAGAGGGAGACGCCCAGCAGGTGGACGAGATCGGCGACCGCGCCCCAACTGGGCTCGGTGCCCTCGGAGTTGTGGCCCGCCATGCCGGTCGCCCGCAGCAGCCCGAGGGCCACCGCGCCGGCGCCGACCCGCCAGCCGGGCGAGCGGGCGGTCCGTGCGCCGCCCTGCAACAGAGCCGCCAGCACCACGGACGCGAGCACCCACAACAGGCCCCGGGCGGCGAGCGCGAGACCGGGCCCGGTGGTGAGGACGTCGGCGTACGTCGCCGCGCGCAGCGCGTCCCGTGGGCCGCCGAGCGCGGTGTACGCGCCCTGCAGTCCGAGGCTCGCCACGGTCGACAGCAGCCCGCACGTCCAGGCGAGACCGAGCAGCACCCGGGCCCGCGGCTCGCCCGCGCCACGCGGCCACAGCAGCGCGACGAAGGCGAGCCCGCCCACGAACAGGGCCAGCGACAGATAACCGGTCCAGCGAGCGGCGACGAGACCCTTCCGTACCGAGGGGGACGGTGCGGGAGCGGCCGTGGTCTCGCCGCCGCGGTCCTGGGTGTCCGGCGCGGTCTTCGTGTCCTTCGCGCCGATACCGAAGGTGAGCCGGCCGGAGGAGGCGTGGCCGTCCTCCTCGTCGATCACGGACCAGGTGACCGCGAGGGTGTTCCCGGTCGCGCGGGGCAGCGCGACCCGCACTGTGGCACTGCTCCTGCCCGGCACCCGGGTCACGGGCAGCCGGTCGCCGTCCAGGGTCATGACGCGTACGTCCGCCAGGTCGACCGGCTCGTCGAAGACGAGGGTGAGGTCGTCGGGGGCCTTCGCCAGCCGGGCGCCGTCCTTGGGGGTGGAGCGGACCAGTTCGGTGTGGGCGGCGGCGGGGGTGGTGGTGAGGAGACCGAGGAGGGCGGCGGAGAACAGGACCAGGAGAACGCGGCGGACGGTCGTCACGGCGGGCACGGTCGTCATGGGGTGGCCTCCGGCGACGGGGACGCGGACGGTGCCGCCGTGGCGCCCAGCAGACCGTCGAGCGGGGCGAGTCCGACGCACGGCGAGGGCTGCGCGGTGGGCCCTTCGGCGTCCGCGCCGTCGAGGACGCCGAAGAGGGACTGGGTGAGGCCGGTGAGGAGCGGTCGTACGAGACGCACCTCGCCGTCCGCGCAGCCGTCGCCGTCGGCGGGCGGCGTCGCGGTCGGGGAACCGGACGGGGCGGGAGAGGGGGACGTGGAGGTGGGGGTCGGCGTGGGCCCGTAGGTGGGCGAGGTGCCGTGGTCGTGACCGGTGCCGGTCTGCCCGGTGCCGACGCCCGTGCCGGTCCCGGCGCCCGTGCCGCCGGAGATCGGGAACACCCCGGTGTCGCCCGGGACTTGGGCCTGCGAACCGCCCGGGGCGGAGTCGGCCGGCACCGATGCGGCGGCCGGCGGTGCGGTGGCGGCGGGCGGCGTGGGGGCGGGAGCGGCGGCCTCGCCGGAGGCCGTGGGAGCGCCGATGCCCGACGCGTAGCCGAGCACGATCACCACGGCTCCGACCAGCGCGCCCGCGACCAGCTCGTCGCGGTGATCTCTCGGCCACTCCGCCCGGCGGAACAAGGGCATGATGAGACACTCCTGGCATGCTCAGGTCAATCCGACCGCTGAATGCGGCGAACGCGACTCAGTGCAGTGGAATGCGGATTCCCCGTGGCTACAGGCCAGTTAACCGCCTGTTGCCTAGCTCTCTTTCGGGTGCGGCCCGACTGTGAGACCGGGTGACATCGACGTTATTCCGCGCAATACGAATGTGAAGAAAGCGAGCAGAGGCGGAGCGATTCCCACACATGACGAGAATGGGATGCGAACCCGGTCCACGAATTCCCGAAGATGGCATATGCCAGTGCGTGCGTGCGCGCGGCCGTACAGGCCTCAGAGCCCAAGCCCGGCCCGGGTGGTACGGCACCGCGCGGCCTCCCGGAATTCCGGAAGGCCGCGCCATGAGGTACTTCAGAAACCCCCGTTCCCGGGGTCGTTATGCGGTGGGCCGGCCCATCGCCCGGTAAGTCCACCCGGCCCGCCGCCACAGTTCCGGGTCGAGCGCATTCCGCCCGTCGAGAATGAGCCGGGCCCGCACGCCTTCGCCGAGTTCCGCCGGGTCCAGTTCGCGGAACTCGCGCCATTCCGTCAGGTGCAGGACCACGTCGGCGCCGCGTACGGCCTCGGCGGCGGTGTCGGCGTAGCCCAGCGTCGGGAACAGCCGTAGCGCGTTGGGCATGCCCTTCGGGTCGTACACCGTGACCTGGCCGCCCTGAAGGTGGATCTGGCCGGCGACGTTCAGTGCGGGGGAGTCGCGGACGTCGTCCGAGTCCGGCTTGAAGGTCGCGCCGAGCACGGCGACCCGCTTGCCCAGGAAGGAGCCGCCGCCGAGCGCCTCGCGGGTCATCTCCACCATCGCCCCGCGGCGCCGCATGTTGATGGAGTCGATCTCGCGCAGGAAGGTCAGCGCCTGGTCGGCACCCAGTTCACCGGCGCGAGCCATGAACGCCCGGATGTCCTTCGGCAGACACCCGCCACCGAAACCGATCCCCGCCCGCAGGAACTTCTTCCCGATCCGCTCGTCGTGCCCGATCGCCTCCGCCAGCTTCACGACATCGCCGTTCCCGGCCTCGCAGACCTCGGCCATCGCGTTGATGAAGGAGATCTTCGTGGCGAGGAAGGAGTTCGCGGCCGTCTTCACCAGCTCGGCGGTCGGGAAGTCCGTCACGACGAACGGCGACCCGGCCGCGATCGGCGAGGCGTACACCTCGCGCAGCAGCTTCTCGGCCCGCTCGCTCCGTACGCCGACCACGATCCGGTCCGGATGCAGGGTGTCCTGGACGGCGAAGCCCTCGCGCAGGAACTCCGGGTTCCAGGCCAGCTCGGCGTCCTCGCCGACGGGCGCGTGCTCGGCCAGATACGCGGCCAGCCGGTCCGCGGAGCCCACCGGCACGGTGGACTTGCCGACGATGAGCGCGGGCTGGGTGAGGTGCGGGGCGAGCAGCTCGAAGGCCCGGTCGACGTACGACATGTCGCAGGCGTACTCGCCGTGCTTCTGCGGGGTGTTCGTGCACATGAAGTGGACGTCGCCGAACTCCGCGACCTCGGCCCAGTCCATGGTGAAGCGCAGCCGCCCGGTGGAGCCCTCGATCCCGGCGACGTGCTTGCGCAACAGCTCCTCAAGCCCCGGTTCGTACATCGGGACCTCACCCCGCTGGAGCATCGCGATCTTCTCGGGGACGACGTCCAGACCCAGCACCTCGTAGCCCAGCTCGGCCATGGCCGCGGCGTGCGTGGCGCCCAGGTAGCCGGTGCCGATCACGGTGATCTTGAGGGCCATGAGTGCTCCAGAAGGGGTACGGGGGCGATGCGCGCCCGAGCATAACCGGCGCTCTCACCGGGCACCTTTCCCCCTGTCGCCAAGCTCACGTATCCCTCCCGTGGGCGGGCCCCTAAAATTTGGGTTACTTAACGGTAATTAGCACTGTGATCACAGCGTCCTTGGAGCGTGAGAGACCTTGGCCGGATCGGCTGACTTCGACCTGTACCGCCCGTCGGAGGAGCACGACATGCTCCGCGACGCGATCCGCTCCCTGGCCGAGGCGAAGATCGCGCCGTACGCCGCAGCGGTCGACGAGGAGTCCCGCTTCCCGCAGGAGGCCCTCGACGCCCTCGTCGCGAACGACCTGCACGCCGTCCACGTACCCGAGGAGTACGGCGGCACCGGCGCGGACGCGCTGGCCACGGTGATCGTGATCGAGGAGGTGGCCCGCGTCTGCGCCTCCTCCTCCCTCATCCCCGCGGTGAACAAGCTGGGCTCGCTCCCGGTGATCCTCTCGGGCTCCGAGGACCTGAAGAAGCGGTACATGACCCCGCTCGCCAAGGGCGACGCGATGTTCTCGTACGCCCTCTCGGAGCCGGACGCGGGCTCCGACGCGGCCGGCATGAAGACGAAGGCGGTCCGCGACGGCGACCACTACGTCCTGAACGGCGTGAAGCGCTGGATCACGAACGCGGGCGTCTCCGAGTACTACACGGTGATGGCGGTGACGGACCCGGAGAAGCGCTCCAAGGGCATCAGCGCCTTCGTCGTCGAGAAGTCCGACGCGGGTGTCTCCTTCGGCGCCCCGGAGAAGAAGCTCGGCATCAAGGGCTCCCCGACCCGCGAGGTCTACCTCGACAATGTCCGCATCCCGGCCGACCGCATGATCGGCGCGGAGGGCACCGGCTTCGCCACCGCGATGAAGACCCTGGACCACACCCGCATCACCATCGCGGCCCAGGCCCTCGGCATCGCCCAGGGCGCCCTCGACTACGCCAAGGGCTACGTCAAGGAACGCAAGCAGTTCGGCAAGCCCATCGCCGACTTCCAGGGCATCCAGTTCATGCTCGCCGACATGGCCATGAAGATCGAGGCCGCCCGCGCCCTCACCTACCAGGCCGCGGCGGCGTCGGAGCGCGGCGACAAGAACCTCACCTTCCGGGGCGCGGCCGCCAAGTGCTTCGCCTCGGACGTCGCGATGGAGGTCACCGTCGACGCCGTCCAGCTCCTCGGCGGCTACGGCTACACTCGCGACTACCCGGTCGAGCGCATGATGCGCGACGCCAAGATCACCCAGATCTACGAGGGCACGAACCAGGTCCAGCGCATCGTCATGGCGCGCAACCTGCCGTAAGGAACGACGAACAGCGGCGAGGGCACCCCTGGCGGGTGCCCTCGCCGTTTCGTCAGGCATGCTGCGGCCCATGACCGACCCGAGCCAGGCCTTCGACACCGCCGAACGCACCATGTGGGCCGGCCGCGCCCACGCCTACGCGGCGAGCTTCGCGCGGCTCTGCGCACACCCGGTGGAACGGCTGCTGGACGCGGCCGAGGTCGGGACGGGGACGTACGTCCTCGACGTCGGCACCGGGACCGGTACGGCGGCCCTGGCCGCGTCGGCGCGGGGCGCGCGGGTGTGTGCCGTGGACGCCGACGCCGGGATGGTGGCCGCCGCGCGGGCCGCGGGCGTCGAGGCGGAGGTCGCTCTCCTGCCCGAACTGCCCTACCCCGACGGCGAGTTCGAGGCAGTCGTAGCCAACTTCGTCGTTAATCACGTGGGCCGCCCGCGTGCCGCCCTGGCCGAACTGCGGCGCGTGCTGAAGCCGGGTGGACGGGTCGCGCTGACCTCGTGGGGCGCGCGGCGCGGTGCCGGGCAGGAGCTGTTCGGGCGGGCCTTCGCGGCGGCGGGGGCCGTGGTGCCGGACGATCTGCGGCGACTCGATCCCGCGGAGGACTTCGTGCGCACGGCGGACGGGTTCGCGGAGCTGCTCCGCGAGGCCGGCTTCACCGACGCCCGGGCCGCCGAGCTGGAGTGGGACCACCGCACCACCGTCGGCGAGTGGTGGGGCGGGCCCGCCGCCGGTGTCGCCACCGCCGGGCTCATCGTCACCTCGCAGGACGAGGGGACGGTCGTACGGATCAGGCGGGAGTACGAGCGGCTGGCCGGTGAATTCGCCGTAGAAGGACATGAGTTGGCCCTGCCGCACATCGCCGTGCTGGCGTGCGGCAGGGCCTGAGCCTCGGGCCTCAGTTGCCGGAGACCGTGACCTTCTGGTCGTTGTTCAGCTCGTTCACCAGTGTCTTCACCTTCGCCTTGTCCCAGACGAGGTTGCCGCCGGTGGAGCCGGAGATCGGCATGTTCATCGAGGTGCCGTCGCCGCCGCTGACGCCCTTCATGGCCCAGAACATGGACGCCAGGTCCCACAGCGACATGTCCTTGTCGACGCTCAGCGAGTCCAGGCCCGCGCCGAGCGTGGGGTAGAGCTTGAAGGGGTTCAGGAGGGTGCCGGGGGTCGCCACCTGGTGGGCCAGGGCCGACAGGAACTTCTGCTGGTTCTTCGTGCGCTGGAGGTCCGAGGCGGCGAACGCGTGCCGGGTGCGGACGAAGGCCAGGGCCTCCTCGCCGTTCAGGGTCTGCTTGCCGGCCTTGAAGTCGGCGCCCGAGTACGAGTCCTTGAAGCCCTTGTCGATGTCGATGGTGACCCCGCCGACCGCGTCCACGATGTCCGCGAAGCCGTTGAAGCCGATCTCGACGTAGTGGTCGATGTGCAGGCCCATGTTGTACTCGACCGTGCGGACGAGCAGCGTCGGGCCGTCCTCCGCGTACGCCGCGTTGAGCTTCGTCTGGCGGCCCGTGTTCTGGTACGTCTTGCCCGAGGTGGAGCCCACGTACGACGGGATCGTGACGTTCGAGTCGCGCGGCAGCGAGATCAGCGTGTCGCCGCTGTCGCCCACGTGCAGGATCATCATCGAGTCCGTGCGCTTGCCCGCGGCGGAACCGGTGTGCAGCTTCTTCTTCTCGGCCGCGGTCAGCCCCTCGCGGCTGTCGGAGCCGACGATCAGGTAGTTCGTGCCGTCGCCCGCCTCCGGCCGGTCGATCACCTTCGACAGGTCGACGTCGCGGTTCAGCTTGGAGTCGGCCCAGAAGTAGGTCGCCACGGAGGTCACGACCAGCACGGTGACCAGGGTGATCGCGCCCCACTTGATACGACGGCGCCAGTTCGGCGCGCGGCGCGGGCCGCGGCCGCCGGGGCCCTCGGGTCCGCCCGGCCCGCCACCGCCGTAGACCTGGCCGGTGTTGTAGCCGTCGTACCCGTTGTTGTCGTAGCCGCCCTGGCCGTAGCCGTTCTGGCCCTCGTCATAGCCCTGGCCGCCCGTGTACGACGGCTGCGGCGGGACTCCCGCGCCGTACGGCGGGGCCTGCGGGCCGCGTCGTACCTGGCGCATCACACGTGCGCTTTCCGGCTGTGCGTTCGCGCTGCCGCGTCCGTACTGATTGCCGCGGTCGTCGCCGGACCATGCCTCGGGCCAATCGTTCATGGGGCCCAGTGTGCAGGTAGCGGCTATGTCGTTTACAAGGGTCGTAGGAAAATCAGGGCACTGCTGTTGCGAAGCCAACACAAAGTCCGCAGATGTCCACTCCCATAGGGTGGCGTCCATGACAGATCTGCCGGGCAAGCCGACGTCCGCCTCCCGGACCACCCTCAGCCACATCATGACGAACGCCGACACGAACCTGCTGGGGACGGTGCACGGCGGGGTCATCATGAAGCTGGTCGACGACGCGGCGGGCGCCGTCGCCGGACGGCACAGCGGCGGACCGGCCGTCACCGCGTCGATGGACGAGATGGCGTTCCTGGAGCCGGTCCGCGTCGGCGACCTCGTCCATGTGAAGGCGCAGGTCAACTGGACCGGGCGGAGCTCCATGGAGGTCGGCGTACGGGTCATGGCCGAGCGGTGGAACGAGTCGACCCCGGCCACCCAGGTCGGCTCCGCGTATCTCGTCTTCGCCGCCGTCGACGCCGACGGCAAGCCCCGCGCGGTGCCGCCCGTCCTCCCGGAGACGGAGCGCGACGAGCGCCGCTACCAGGAGGCCCAGATCCGCCGCACCCACCGCCTGGCCCGCCGCCGCGCCATCATGGAACTGCGCGAGAAGCGGGCCGCGGAGGGCCTCGACGACTGAGGCCCACCCGCCGACGCTGTTACAAAACACCCCACTTCACTACGAACGCCCCGCCTCGCTACGAACACCCCACCTCGTCCCCGGTCACCACCCCGAACTCACCCTGCTGCACATCCGTCGCCCGCACCCGCGTGACCTGTTTGAAGTCACTCCCGGCGATCACCTTCAGCACCGGCCCCTGCCCCTTCACCGCCCGCAGCTCGCTCCCGGGCAGCGCGGCGGAGAGGGACTTCGCGGAACGGTCCCAGCGGGGGTCGTAGGCGACGACCGTCCGTCGTACGGCGTGGTCGGCTGCGCTCGTCGGCAGGTGCGTCGTGCGGAAGCCGGTCGCCGCCAGTGCCGCGTCGACGCGCTTGCCGAGACCGCCGGTCGCTGTGCCGTTCTCCACCTGGACCTGGATCTGCTGCGGGGCCACGTCCACCTTCACGGCGTTGGCGCGCGGCGCCTTGTGCACGGTCAGGGGCTTGTCGTCGCGCAGGGCCTGGAAGAGCTTGGCCGCCTTCGGCTCGTCCCATTTCAGGGTGGAGCCGATGCCCTTGACGACGTATCCCATCTGCCCGATGGGGACGGTGGTGAACTCGGAGGAGGACGGCGAGAAGGTGCGCATCGCGCGGCCCAGGTCGAGCAGTTCGTCGGTGCCGAAGCCCTTGTCCGCGCGGACCGAGCCGAGCACGGCCCGGGTCACGTCACGGAACTTCAGCGGGTTCAGCAGCACCCCGGAGGAGGTGGCCTGGTCGATCAGCGCCGCCAGGAAGCGCTGCTGGCGCTTCATCCGGCCGAGGTCGGAGGCCCCGTCGACGTGCCGCGAGCGGACGTACTGCAGGGCCTGCCCGCCCATCAGGGTGTGCGTGCCGGCGGGGAGATCGAGGCCGGTGTACGAGTCCTTCAAGGGTTCGGCGGTGCAGATCTTCACCCCGCCGAGGACGTCGACCGTCTTCATGAAGCTGGTGAAGTCGACCTCCAGGTAGTGGTCGATCTTCACGTGGGTCATGGACTCGACCGTCTGGACGGTGAGGTTGGGACCGCCCTCCGCGTACGCCGCGTTGATCTTGATGGGGTGCGGGCCGTGGTGCTCGCCGGTGGTCTGGTCGACGTGCGGGGGCGTCATGGCGTAGGAGTCGCGGGGGAGGCTGACGACGCTGGCGCGCTCCCGGTCCTCCGAGATGTGCACGATCATGATCGTGTCGGTGCAGTGGCAGGGCGCGCCGCCGAGGTGGTACTTGTGCCGCTCCGCCTCGGTGATCTTGTCGCGGCCGTCGGTGCCGACGAGCAGGACGTTCATGCCGTGGCCCGCGCGCGGGCGGTTCTTCATGTCCTTGAAGGGGTCGACGCGGGCGATGTCGGCGTCGAGGCTGGTGACCACCGCGTGCCCGATCCCGGCGGACGCGAGCACCACCACGGACAGCGTGGTCGCCGCCCGCATGGCCCAGCGCGGCTTCTTCTTCGGTCGTACGGGTGGCCGTGGGCGCCGCTGCGGTGGACGGGCGGCGGGGGAGCGGCGGGGCGGCGTGGGCATGGGGGACACCTCCGCGAGGGCCGTACGTGGGATCTTGAGCACCGTAGGCCGATACGATCTGATACCACCGCAGCCGCCCGGGCGGGGCGCGTCCGTGTCCCCCGTTCGCGGTAACGTGAGCCCCCTATGAACGCCAATCCCGACGTGCGACTCCCCGCCGTTTCTGTGATCATGCCCGTCCTCGACGAGGAGCGGCATCTGCGCGGAGCCGTCCAAGCGATCCTCGCGCAGGAGTACGCCGGCGAGATGGAGGTCGTGCTCGCCCTCGGTCCCTCGAAGGACCGCACGGACGAGATCGCGGCCGAGCTCGTGCGCGAAGACCCCCGTGTCCACACCGTCCCGAACCCGGCCGGCCGCACACCCGCCGCCCTCAACGCCGCGATCAAGGCCTCCCGCCATCCGATCGTCGTCCGCGTCGACGGCCACGGCATCCTCTCGCCGAACTACATCGCCACCGCCGTACGTCTCCTGGAGGAGACCGGCGCGCAGAACGTCGGCGGCGTCATGCACGCCGAGGGCGAGAACGCCTGGGAGGACGCGGTCGCCGCCGCGATGACCTCGAAGATCGGCGTCGGCAACGCGGCCTTCCACACGGGAGGGGAGGCGGGTTCCGCCGAGACGGTCTACCTCGGCGTGTTCCGGCGCGAGGCGCTGGAGCAACAGGGCGGCTACAACGAGGAGTTCATCCGCGCCCAGGACTGGGAGCTGAACTTCCGCATCCGCGAGGCGGGCGGCCTGATCTGGTTCTCACCGGAGCTGCGGGTGTCGTACCGCCCGAGGCCGAGCGTCAAGGCCCTCGCCAAGCAGTACAAGGACTACGGCCGCTGGCGGCACGTCGTCGCCCGCTACCACGAGGGCTCCATCAACCTCCGATACCTCGCCCCGCCGACCGCCGTCTGCGCGATCGCGGCCGGCATCGTCGTCGGCGCGGCCCTGACCCCCTGGGGCTTCCTGATCCCCGCCGGCTACCTCGCGGCGATCGCCCTCGGCTCCCTTCCGGCGGGCAAGGGCCTGTCCCTGAAGGCCCGCCTCCAGATCCCGGTCGCCCTCGCCACCATGCACATGTCCTGGGGTTACGGTTTCCTCACCAGCCCCAAGTCCCTTGCGCGCAGGGTCATCGCGTCCCGACGGCCCGCGGTGCTCAGCTCGACCAGCAGCTGAACCGAGCACCGCGGCGACGACGGCCCGGACCGCTACCAGACGTAGTTCGGGTCGACGTGCATGCACGCCGTGGTGTCCGAACCGTTGAGGGCGTCCGCCGACGTCGGGGTCTTGTCGTCCTCGGCCGGGGCCTTGTACTTCGTGCCGGTGGTCCAGTCCGCGCCGACGACCAGGGTGACGCCGGAGACGCTCGTGGACTTCTTCACCGCGCTCGTCGGGATGCCGAGCGCCTTGGCGACCCGTTGGGCGTCGCCCTCCAGGTCGGCGCTCGGGTAGCGGACGAGCGTCGTGGCCTGGCTGGGGGTCGTCGAGGAGTCGGCGACCGCCTCCTTGAAGCCCTTGCCGACGAGGAGTTGGGCGATCGAGGTGGCCCGGCCGCGGACCGCGGCGGTCGTGTCGGTGCGGGTGCCGTTCTCCACCTGTACGGCGATCTCGTCGTCGGCGGCGGCCGGATCGGTGGACGCCTTCACCGCCGTGGCCGACTTCTTCTTGTCCTTGCCGTCCAGCGCGATGTCCTCACGGACCAGCCGGAACAGCTGGTCGGCGTCGGTCGTCTTGGGAACTACCCGGCCGCTGCTGCCCGAGTACTCCCACGGCATCGTCGACATGGTGATGCGGTTCGTCGGAACCTTCTTCAGTTCCTTGCTCAGGTCGTACAGCTTGGCGACGGTCCCGAGGCCGTTGTCGACCGTGAGCGCCTTGGTGGCCGTCTCGGCGAGGCTGCGCAGCTTCGTCGGGTTGCTCAGCGTGGCGTTCTCGCGCAGCTGGCGGACCATCGAGTTCATGTACTGGTGCTGCGCCTTGGTCCGGGCGATGTCGGTGTCGTCCTCGAAGCCGTAGCGCGTGCGCAGCCACTGCAGGGCCTGCTTGCCCTTCACGGCGGTGGTGCCCTCCTTCAGCTTCAGGCCCGAGCCCTTGCCGGAGGAGGTGTGCGAGTAGATGTTGGCGTCCACGCAGACCGGCACCCCGCCGATCGCGTCCGCCATCGACACGACACCCGAGAAGTCGACCATCATGAAGTGGTCGATGTGGATGTCGGTCAGCTTCTCCCAGGTCGCCACCGTGCACCCGGGGCCACCGCGGCCCAGCGAGTCGTTCGTGATGACGTCGGTCTCGGCCGCGTACGTCTTGCCGGTGTCCGGGTCCGTGCACTTGGGGATGTCCGTCAACGTGTCGCGCGGCATGCTCACGACCGACATGTTGCTGCGGTCCGCGGAGACGTGGAGCAGCATCTGGACGTCGGCGCGGGCCGGGGTGTCGAAGGTGTCCTTCGCGCCGCCGAGCTTCTGGTTCTCCGCGGAGTCCCGCGCGTCCGAACCGATCAGCAGGATGTTCAACGGCTTCTGCCCGGCCGCGTTGGCCTTGGACTCGGCCGCCCGGTCCTTCTCGTCCCCGATGTTCAGGGGGTCTTTCTTTATGTTGTGATTGAGGTGCTGGTAGTACAGGTATCCGGCGCCGGCCGTCCCGAGTATGACCAGCACGAGGACACTCGCCGACCAGCGCAACGCCCGCCGGCTACGGCCCTTGCGTCTGCCCCCGTCCCCGTCCGACGGGCGTTTCCCCGCCGCCGGTCTCTTTCCGTCCGCCGGCGTGAGCGACATCGTGTCCTCAACCGCCGGCACCTCCCCACGCACACTGCTCCGAGTCAAGTCCCCACCCCTCCACGACGCGCCCTGACGCACGGGTCCGCCCCGCGCCCTGTGAGACGCGGAACGGACCCGTGTGGTCACTTACTTGGCGCACTCAACCTTGTCCGCCGTGGACTTCTGGACCCCCTCCGGCGTCGACCCCGCGGTCGAGGTGAGCGGGACGCCGGCTCCCTTGAAGTCCTTGCCCAGGGTCAGCGTCATCGCCGGCAGTCCCTGGGAGTTCTGCACACTCTTGCCCGGCTTCATCGCGGACCCCGAGAGGCCCATGATGGCGGCGAGCCTGCGAGCCTGGTCCGCCTGGTCGGGCGCGTACTCAAGGGTCGTCTTCGCGAGCACCGCCGGAGCGTTGCCCGCGTTCTCGGACTTGAGCACGCCCTCATCATTCTGCAGCCACGTAAGAGTTTCCTGTGCGCTGCCGGCGACGGCCCCTCCGTTGAGGATCCGCACCCGCACCGCGGAGGCGGCGGACTTGGTGCCCTTGAGCCGGGCGGCCACGGCGGCCTTCTCCTTCGCGGCCTTCTGCTTGACCGCGGTGAAGGAGGTGTCGCTCTTGATCAGGGAGAAGACCTGCGGGGCGGTCGTGTTGTTGAGGACGACCGTCACCGGGGTCTTCTCGGCCGGGTTGTCGACGACCGGCACGGTGGTGAAGGTCAGGTTCTTCGGGTTGAGCTTGCCCAGCTCCAGACCGAGGTCCTTCAGTTTGCTGATGCTGTCGAGGTTGTCGTCGACGGTCAGCGCCTTGGTGCCGGCCTCGGCCAGCTTCAGCATCTTCGTGGGGTTGGTGAGCGTGGAGTTGGACTTCAGCTTCCGCATCAGCGCGCTCAGGAACTGCTGCTGCAGCGTGATCCGGCTCAGGTCACCGCCGAAGCCGACCGAGTGCCGGGTCCGCACGAAGGCCAGCGCCTGCTCGCCCGAGAGGTTGTGCGTGCCCTTGGACAGCTTCAGATGCGAGTCCGAATCGTCGATGTCCTTGGCCAGACAGACCTCGACCCCGCCGACGGCGTCCGTGAGCGTCTTCACGGCGTTGAAGTCGGCCACCATGAAGTCGTCGGGCTGGATCCCGGTCAGCTCGGTGACCGTCCGCACGGTGCAGCTGGGCGTACGCCCGTCCTGCCCGAGGCTGGTGTTGAAGCGGACGCTGGTCGTCCCCGGGATGACCTTCGACGTGCCGTCCGACTGGGTCGTAGGACAGTCCGGGACGTCGGTGATCAGGTCGCGGGGGATGCTGAGCGCGGTCGCGTTCGAGCGGTCCTTGGAGACGTGCAGCAGGATCGTGGTGTCCGCGTGGCCGACGCTGCCGGCGTCGCCGTAGCCCTCGTTGCCCGCGCCGGTGCGTTTGTCGGTGCCGATCACCAGCAGGTTGATGGCCTTGCCCTTGCTGAAGCCACCGGTGCTCGCGCCGTCGTCGGAGACGGCCGTGATGTTGTCGTTGAGGTGCTTGATGTAGAGGTACCCGGCCGCGGAGACGGCGACCAGCACGAAGGCCAGCCCGCCGCCGGTCCACATCAGGACCTTCTTGCCCTTGGCCTTCTTCTTCACCGGCCGGCGTCCGCGCCGGGCCGGTGGCTCCTCGGGCGCGCCGCGCCGTCTGCGCGGCGGCGGCACCTCACGCCCCGGACTCCTCGGGACCGTCTCCCGCTCCGGCGCCGCGACACTGCGGTTCTGCGCAGTGGCTCTGCGGGGCCCCGGCACCGCTGACTGCGGTGTGGAAGGAGTCAGTCGCAGTTCGTATTCACCAGTGTTCGGATTGAGTACCCACTGGTCTGCGGGGTCGATGTCGTCCGCCCGCCCACGGCCTTGCGCGTCCACGGTTTACCGAATCCTCCGTCGGGGCCACGCGGCGCCTTCCCCCTCCAGGCGCTCGGGTCTCGTTCATCCAGTGCGGCAAGCACACCGGATCGCTCACACTATCCGTCCAGTTGAGCGGCAAGTGACTGCGGTGACAAATTCCACGTCCCTACAACCGGTCAATCCGCCCTATTTTTCGGAACAAAAGTTCGTCGACTTGGTGGTCGCCTTACCCGCAGGTGTCCTCGGCGGCGGTGTTCCCACGAAACGTGGGCGCGGGCGAGACCCCTGAACCGGGCGCCGTATTACGGGCGTTTGCGACGGAATCCTGCGGAACCTGCTTCCGCACGGCGACGGTCGCGTCCGCCCGCAGCCGGGCGAACAGCTTTTCGGCCTCGGGCTCCACGAGCTGGTCGCGATTCGCGTTGTAAATGTACGACTCCCTCGGAACGGTGAGGAATTGCACATGTTCGGTGGGGATGTTCCGCAGCCCGCGCACCAGTTCGTACAAACCGCGCAGATTAGCCAGTTCCGGATCGGTGGTCAGCGAAGAGGTGGCCGCATCGAGCACGGGATACAGCTTGACCGGATTGAACAGCACGTCATCGCTCTGCACCTTGTTGACGAGCGCCCCCAGAAACCCCTGCTGACGGTCCATCCGATCGGTGTCACTCCCGTTCCCGAGCGACTTCCGGGCCCGCACATATCCGAGCGCCTGCTCTCCATCGAGGGTGACCTTGCCCGCGGGCAGCCTCAACTTGGCGGCCTTGTCACGGATAGGAGCCTTCAGGCAGACCTCCACCCCGTCCACGGCATCGACCATGTCCTTGAACCCATGGAAGTCCACCACCATGTGATGGTCGATCCGCACGTTCGTCAGCTTCTCCACGGTCCGGATCGTGCACCCCGAACCCCCCACCTGGAACGCGTAGTTGAACATCGCGAACATCGGCTCGGTCCGCGTCCCGTCCGGCCGCAGACAACCCGGCACATCCACCATCAGATCCCGCGGCAACGACACGGCGGTCGCGCTGCGCCGGTCCGCCGCCAGATGCAACAGGATCGTCGTGTCCGACCGCTCGGTCCCCGAGTCCCGCCCGTACTCCGCGTTCCCGTCCCCCGACCGCGAGTCGGACCCGATCAGCAGAATGTTCTGCGCCCCCTTCACGAGGGCGGTCGGCCGCTCCTTCTCATACCGGGCGAGCTCGGCGGCGGCGGCGTTGTCGGGCGTGATGTTCGAGTCGAGCTTGGCGTAGACACCCCATCCGACACCGGCGGCTCCTACGACGACCACTCCCACCCCGGCCCCGACCCACCGCACCCACCGCCGACGCCGCCGCCGTACGAGCCCCGCCCCGGAAGCGGAAGCCCCCGCACCCGGCCCGAGAACGCCTCCCACGGTGTCGTCCAACACGTGCGGTTCCACCCCTCATGGCCGTCGTAAGAGTGTGTGGTCCTGCGTGTGGTTCTGCTCTTACGACCATGGCGTGGATGGGGTGGGGAGGGTGGGCGGTAGGGGGCTATTCGGGTGACGAGACGCCCTTAAGGGGCGCGGGGAACTGCGCGACCAGCCCCAACGCGCCCGCACCCGCCAAACAACCCCCGCCACCCCCTCTCAGAGGCGCGAAACGGTCACCCGCTCACTCTCAACCCGCTTGGCCAAGGCACCCTCACCCAGCTGCTCCAGATTCCGGCACAACACCACAGACCCCCCAGAGGCAAGCGGCGCGTACAACCCCGAGCTCAACCCGTCCCACGTGTCGTACGAGAGCCCGGACAACACCCGAGCCCCGGCATCCCCGTCGGCCCGAGCCCGCTCGACAACCTGCGCCCCGGTCAACTCCACCCCACCCACGACCAGCGCAAGCTCCTCAGGGTCAACGGGAGAGAACGCCACAAACCGATCCCCCTGGCTCGGCACCTCAACGGCATAGTCGACGAACCCGGCCGGAGTCTGCGGAAACCGCCCCCCGAGCGGCCGCAAGGCAAGAGCAACCCGCTCCCCACCGCACGCCCGAGCCACGTCCAACGACTCCGGCCCACTGACAACCACATCGGCCCCGGACGGATCCCCACCCACGTCCGCGACCACCCCCACAGACGAACACGCCAGCAACCACACCGCCGTCTGCCAGTGCGCCGGCAACAACACCGAGACCCGATCACCGGGGCCGGCACCGAGATCCCCCTGGAGGAGGTTCGCGGTCTTGGCCACCCAATTGGCGAAGGTGGCCACGGACAATTCGACACGTTCCCCCGTGGCGTCGTCGTAGAAGGTCACCAGGGGACGGCCGGGATCCGCGGCGAGCGCGGAACGCAGCAGGTCGGCAGGGGTGCGATCGGTGGCGTTCACCCGCGCAAGCGTACGCGGGCGCCCACCGCCGCACGCCCCCGCGTCCGGCGCCGGACCACCGGTTCGGACGAACGGCAGCCGACGGTCCGTCAATTCCCCGATAGACAGATATGTATGACTATGTCCAGGATCAGGGGCATGCGTGGATTCCTTGCTTCCTCGATCGGCGTCACCTGCGCGGCCGCACTGGCCCTCCCGCTCACCCTGCCCGCGGCCGCGGCGCCGGCATCGGCATCGGCGGCGCAGCCAACGAGCGGCGCGAGAACCGCGTCGACGACCGCCGCACCGGACCTCCCCGGCAGCACCCAGTCGCTGCCCCTCACCCCCCGTACCCGCGACCGCATCCTGGGCGCGGCCCCCGAACAGGGCCTCACCCGCGACGACGTGCACCGCTTCTCCCTCGTCGGCGTCACCTGGTCCGACCCCGACACCGAACTGCGCGGCCGGGTCCAGGTCCGCACCCGGGCCACCGCCACGGGCAACTGGTCCGGCTGGCAGGACATCGACACCCACAACGAGGACCACGGCGCCGACCCCGGCACCGCCGAACGCGACTCGGGCCACGTCCACGGCTCCACGGCCCCGCTGTGGGTGGGCGACTCGGACGGAGTGGACGTACGCGTAAGAGCGGACACGGCGGCGACAAGGACCGTAGGAAACACCGACGAACAGCCGTCCCTGCTCCCCACCGGCCTGCACCTGGAACTGGTGGACCCGGGCGCGGGGGAAGCCCCGTCCGCGGGCGCCCGCCCCACGACCACCAACCGCACCGCCACCCCCCGCCTCGCCGCCACCGAGCTCCCGGCGCTGAGCAGGCAGGCCACGGAACGGGAACTGGTCGCCGTGGGCGGCAAGGTGCAGCCGTACATCGGGCCGCGGCCGCGCATCGTCACCCGGCACGGCTGGGGTGCCGACGAGAAGCTGCGGGAGAAGGGGTTCGTGTACACGAAGAAGGTCAAGGCGGCCTTCGTGCACCACACCGCGACCGGCAACAACTACCGCTGCTCGCAAGCTCCTTCAGTCATTCGCGGTATCTACCGCTACCACGTCGAGAGCAGTGGCTGGCGCGACATCGGCTACAACTTCCTCGTCGACAAGTGCGGGACCATCTACGAGGGCCGCGCCGGGGGAGTGGCGAAGCCGGTCATGGGCGCCCACACCCTCGGTTTCAACACCAACAGCATGGGGATCGCGGTCCTCGGGACCTTCAGCAGCGCCAGACCGTCCTCGGCGGCAGTGACCGCCATCGCCAGGCTCACCGCCTGGAAGCTCGGCCTCTACGGGGTCAATCCGCGCGGCAAGACATACCTGAAGTCCGGTGGTGGCAATCTCTACCGAAAAGGAAAGAACGTACGACTCAATGTGATCTCCGGCCATCGGGACGGGTTCGCCACGGACTGCCCAGGACGGCAGCTCTACGGCAAGCTCGGCTCGGCCCGTTCCACGTCGGCCCGGTACCAGGGCCGCTGACCGGGACGGACCGACAGGGGGGCCGGGGAGGGTCTGCGGAACACCTGCGCGGCCGCACAGTGACGCGTGGCTGCGCAGATTCACGGTCTGCATACACTGGCCGGCCGAAAAAACAGTTCGGCCGGTCCCGGCAGGAAGCAGAGACGACAGGTGACAGAAGCGATCCTCCTGGTCGGCGGCAAGGGCACCCGGTTGCGCCCGCTCACGGTGCACACCCCCAAGCCGATGGTCAGGGCGGCGGGGGTGCCGTTCCTCACGCATCAGCTGGCGAGAGCGAGAGCGGCGGGCGTGGACCACATCGTCCTGGCCACTTCCTATCTGGCGGAGGTGTTCGAACCGCACTTCGGTGACGGTTCGTCCCTCGGCCTCCACATCGAGTACGTCACGGAGGACGAGCCCCTCGGCACGGGCGGCGCGATCCGCAACGTGGCCTCGCGTCTCCACTCGGGTCCCGACGACCCGGTCCTGATCTTCAACGGCGACATCCTGACGGGCCTCGACATCAGGGCCCTGGTCCACACCCACGAGACAACGGGCGCGGACGTCTCCCTCCACCTGACGAAGGTCACGGACCCGCGCGCGTACGGCCTGGTCCCCACGGACGACACGGGCCGAGTCCTGGCCTTCCTGGAGAAGCCCCAGACCCCCGAGGAGATCGTCACCGACCAGATCAACGCGGGCGCCTACGTCTTCCGCCGCTCGATCATCGACACGATCCCGGCGGGCCGCCCGGTGTCGGTGGAACGGGAGACGTTTCCTGATCTGCTGGCGGCCGGCGCCCACTTGCAGGGCTTGGTGGACTCGACGTACTGGCTGGACCTGGGCACTCCGGCGGCCTTCGTCCGAGGCTCGGCGGACCTGGTCCTGGGCCGAGCCCCATCTCCCGCGATCCCAGGCCGCTGCGGCGACCGCCTGGTCCTCCCCACGGCCCGTGTGGCCGCCGACGCCAAACTGACGGGCGGCACAGTGGTGGGCGAGGGCGCCTTCGTGGCGGAGGGCGCGAGGGTCTTCGGTTCGACGATCCTGCCGGGCGCGGTCATCGAACCGGGCGCGGTCATCACCGACTCCCTGATCGGCACCCGGGCCCGAGTCGGCGAACGCTCCGTCCTCACCGGCACAGTCATCGGAGACGGCGCGGTCATCGGCGCCGACAACGAACTCCGCGACGGCATGCGGGTGTGGTGCGACGCGCGGATTCCGGCGGGGTCGGTTCGGTTCTCTTCGGACCAGTAGTTCGTGCGGGTGGTCCGGGGGCGCTGTCCAGGGGCTGCGTCCCCGGCCCCCCCGTCGGCCTGAACGGCCTCGTCCTCAAACGCCGGACTGGCTGGCTGTCTCCACCGGCATCACAACTTCCCGATGTCACCCCGTGGCATCTTCGGCGCCCGCCTGGCCGGCGTCCTCCCGCTCAGCAGAATCAACCGCGCCGCCCGGTGCCGCTGCCCCGCATACGGTTCCAGCAACGACAACATCACCGAGTCGTCCGCGTCCCGGTCCCCGGCCAACGCCCACCCCACGATCCCCGGCAGATGCAGATCCCCCACGGTCACCGCATCCGCCGCCCCATGACTCCGCTGCACGGTCTCCGCGGACGTCCACACCCCCACCCCCGGCACCACCTCCAACCGAGCCCGCGCATCCTCCGCGGACATCGCCCCGGCCTGCTCAAGCCGCGCGGCAACCCGTACGGCACGCAGAATCGTCGAGGCCCGCTTGTCGTCGACCCCGGCCCGATGCCACTCCCATGACGGGATCAACGCCCACGCCCGCGGCGTCGGCATCACCCACATCCGCCCGCCGACAGGCCCAGGCGCCGGCACCCCGAACTTCCGTACCAACGACCGCCAGGCCCGATACGCCTCGTCCGTCGTCACCTTCTGCTCCAACACCGACGGAATCAACGACTCCAGCACCAGCCCGGTCCGCGTCAACCGCAACCCCGGCCGCCGATGCTGAGCCACCGCCACCAGTCGATGCCGAGGCACGAACGCCTCAGGTTCGTCAGCGGCGCCGAGCATCTCCGGCAACCGCTCCAACAACCACTCCGCCCCCGGCCCCCAGGCCTCCCCACGCACCGCAGCCCCGTGAGCGGACACCCGCAGGGTCCCCGGCCCGACGGGCGTAAGACTGGCCCGCCACACAGCCCCGTCCGCGTCCACCCGAAACGTGGGATCCCCGGGCCCCCGCCGCAACGGCCCCAGCACCAGCCCCAGATCAAGCACCCCGTTCGGCACCCAGGTCCGAACCCGCCCGGCCTCCAAGCCCTGCCGGGGCACACCCCCAGGCACGACAACGTCCCCACCCCGCACAGTCGTACGAGTGGGCCGAGGAGCAAAACGTCCGGCCACGGTGAGATTCCAGAGGTGATGAGAGGTACCTGAAGAGTGCTAGGAGCCTAGGCGTAAGCGCCCCTTCAGGCGCGGGGCTGTGTTTATTTGCGGCTCCGCCGCGTGGGCGCGACCAGCCACAAACGGCCCGCACCCGCAACCGAGACGAGCCTCGACGGCGAATCACCGCACCTCAATAAACGCCCCGGCATCCCGCTCGGCCCGAGCCGCAGGCGCCGCCGCCGCATGCCCCACAGCCACCGCCCCCATCGGATCCCACCCCGACGGCAACCCCAAGACACCCCGCACAACATCCCGGCAGAACATCGTCGACGAAACCCACGCCGACCCCAACCGCTCCCCGGCGAGCGCCACCAGGAAGTTCTGCACACCCGCCCCCGCCGCCACCACGAACATCTCCCGCTCCGCCCCGTCCCGCCGCACGTCCCCATACGTGTGCGACCCGTCCATGACGAGACACGGCACCACGAGATACGGCGCCCCGCGCAACACGTCCCCGCGCCGCACCCGCTTCGCGATGGACTCCTCGGGCTTCCCGTCCCGCCGCAGATCCTCGATCCACGCGTCCCGCATCGCGTCCAGCAACGCACCCCGCGACTCGGCGGACTCCAGCAGCACGAACCGCCACGGCGTCGTGTGATGCGGCGCCGGCGCGGTCACCGCCGCGGCCACGGCCCGTCGTACGGCACCGGGGTCGACCGGCTCGTCCGTGAAGGCCCGCACCGTACGACGCTGGGTCACCGCCTCCCGTACCGCCTCCGACGTCCCGAGCCGGAACATGTCGTCGCGCCCGCCCCGCACCATGGCCCGCGCGCCCAACTCGTCATCCTCGGGGGTCACGACATGCGGCAGCCCCCGCACCACGGCGACCGGCAGCCCCGCGGCCTTGCCCTTGACGAGATCACCGGCGGCGGCCAGTTCGTCCGCCGTGGCCACGACGGTCGCGCTCAGCGGATTGCCGTACGCGTCCGTGCCCCCGCGCAGATCGTCCAGTACACGCACCCCGGCGGCGCCGATCGCGACGTCCGTGAGCCCCGTGCGCCACGGTCGCCCGAAGGTGTCGGTGACGACGACGCCGACGTCGACGCCGAGCGCGTCCCGCAGCCCGTCGCGGATCGCGCGCGCGGACGCGTCCGGGTCCTCGGGCAGCAACAGCACGGTCCCGGCAGGGGTGTTGGAGGCGTCGACGCCGGCGGCGGCCATGATCAGCCCCTGCCGGTTCTCCACGATCCGCAGGGGCCCGCGCCGCGCGACGACCCGTACGGTCTCGGCGTCGATCGCGGCCTCCCGGTCGGCCGCCTCGACGATCCGCCCCTCCGCCTTGGACACGATCTTCGAGGTGACGAGGAGCACGTCCCCGTCGACGAGCCCGGGCTCGGCCGCGGCGATCAGCTTGGCCAGATCCTCCCCGGCCGCCACCTCGGGCATCCCGGGCACGGCCCAGACCCGGTACCCCTCCACCGGTGCCACGTCGCTCATGCCGCCCGCACCTCCTCCGCCAACGCCAGCGCCTCGCGCGCCATCCGCGCGGTCGCCTTGGTGTCGGTCATCATCAGCGGCACGGCCCGGCAGCGGATCCCGGCCGCCTCGACCTCCGCCACGGCGGCCGCGTCAACGGTGTCGACGAGCCAGCCGTCGAGCAGCCCCGAGCCGTAGTGCTCGGCCACCGCCGTGGCCGTGGACTCCACGCCCACCGCCGCGAGCACCTTGTCGGCCATCCCGCGCACGGGTGCGTCCCCGACGATGGGGGAGAGGCCGACCACGGGCACCCCGGCCTCGGCGATCGCCTCCCGGATGCCGGGCACGGCGAGGATGGTGCCGACGGAGACGACGGGGTTGGACGGCGGGAAGAGGATGACGTCCGCCTCCGCGATCGCCTCCAGGACACCGGGCGCGGGCTTGGCCTGCTCGGCCCCGACCGGTACGACGGCCTCGGCGGCGACCGACGCGCGCAGCCGTACCCAGTACTCCTGGAAGTGGATCACCTTGCGCTCGCCGTCCACCTCGACGGCGACGTGCGTCTCGACGCGGTCGTCCGTCATGGGGATCAGCCGCACCCCGGGCTGCCACCGGTCGCACAGCGCCTCGGTGACCGCGCTCAGCGGGAACCCGGCGCCGATCATCTGCGTCCGCACGATGTGCGTGGCGAAGTCCCGGTCGCCGAGCCCGAACCACTCGGGCCCGACCCCGTACGCCCCGAGCTCCTCCTTGAGGTGGAAGGTCTCGTCGGCCCGACCCCAGCCCTGCTCCTCGTTGATGCCGCCGCCGAGCGTGTACATCACCGTGTCGAGGTCCGGGCAGACCTTCAGCCCGAAGAGGTGGATGTCGTCCCCCGTGTTGCCGATCACCGTGATGTCCGCGTCCGGCACGGCCTGCTTGAGACCGCGCAGGAACCGGGCACCACCGATACCGCCTGCCAGAACCACAATGCGCATGGGCACAAGTCTTGCAGGCGGGTACGACAACGCGGCAGGCAGTCTCAGGCAGTCACGGCATCGACCGGTTCCGACCCGGTGCGCCGCGCGCACGCCGTGTGCATCGGCATCTCGGTCAGGCCCGGGAAGTAGACGTGCAGGCTTATGGCCGGTTCGAGGGTGTCGTTGACGACCTCGTGGACGTACCCCGGCGCGAACACCCGCTGCGCGCCCGCCCCCAACGAGCGCGTGCCCCGCTCGGTGCGCTCGGTCAGCGTGCCGTCCAGGACGGTCAGCACACCGGAGGAGCGGCCGTGGTCGTGCAGCCCGCTGCCCTGTCCGGGCACCCAGGACAGCAGCCACACCTCGTAGCCGGGGCCCGTGCTCAGCCGGTGGTACCAGCGGGTCGTCGCGTCGTACTCGACGAGGTGCTCCCACTGGGCGCGGTCGGCCGCGACGGAGCGCGCCAGGCCGACGAACTCGGCCAGGGTGGCGGGGTGTTCGCGCGGCGGCTGGAGGAGGTGCGGGACTTCGAGGATGTCGCCGGCGATCTGGAGGTCGCTGTCGCTGTTCATGGGGGTGCGGTGGTTCCTCGGCGTAAGAAGTAACGGCGGGGGCTGGGTGTCACCAAACAGACAAGCAAGTGGGGCCGGAGCGCGTGGGGCTCAACAGCCGGAACAGCAACAACAGCTACAGCGAGCGTGGGCAGCACCGAGGGACCCGGCGGTGCGGGTCGAGGTGAGTGCCGAGTTCGCGAACATGCCCACAAGGACAGCGGTTCACACCCGCACTGTCAACTCGACGCCCGGTATGTGGGACATGTTTCACCTCATCCGGTTCATCTCCGAGGTGAAAGGTTTGTTCAGGTGTCTACCGGGACACATGGCGCACAACCGGGCGCACAAACCCCAGTGGAACGAGATCGAACTCCTGAGCGTCCTCCCCCGTACAGGCTCCGTCTCGGGGTAGGAGGCGCTCAGGGGGTCTCCTTTGCTTGTCAAGGTTTATGCCGATTTGAACACTTTCCGCTAGCCCTTGGTTCCGCAGAGTGAATAAGGGGCCCAATAGCAGATCTCGGCTTGACTCGCCCGGAGCAGCACACTTGTAATTTCACTCGTGTCGTTCAGCCGACATCGGTAACGGCGGCCACATCACGGGGACGCGAAAGACAGACGAGGGGCGCACATGACCGAGCTGGTGCAGCAACTGCTGGTCGACGACGCGGACGAGGAACTCGGCTGGCAGGAGCGCGCGCTGTGCGCCCAGACCGACCCCGAGTCCTTCTTCCCCGAGAAGGGCGGCTCCACCCGCGAGGCCAAGAAGGTCTGCCTGGCCTGTGAGGTCCGTTCCGAGTGCCTCGAATACGCCCTCGCCAACGACGAACGCTTCGGCATCTGGGGCGGCCTCTCCGAGCGGGAACGCCGTCGGCTCAAGAAGGCCGCCGTCTGAAGCCGGACGGCACACCTCGGGACATGGCTCGGGGCATACCTCGGGATGTACTGAACGGCCCGTCGCAGCTGGGTTATCCACAGGCGGCGGGCCGTCGTCATGCCCAGCCGATAGTGTGGGCGCTCGTCCGAGACGTACCGCGGTCCCCTCGGGACACGGGCGTCCACCGCAGTCCATCGAACCGGGGCCCGTACCTCGATGTCCGTGCACAGCCACACGGCAGGCCAACACGACGCTGCCACTCCTGAGTTCCCGCGTCACGTGGTGACCGCGGTGCTCGTCTCCCACGACGGCGCCCGCTGGCTGCCCGACGCGCTCGCCGGGCTGCTCGGCCAGGAGCGCCCCGTGCAGAGCGTCATGGCCGCCGACACCGGCAGCGCGGACGACTCCGCCCAGCTGGTCACCGACGCCCTCGGCGCCGACCGCGTGCTCCACCTCGCCCGGCGCACCGGCTTCGGCCAGGCCGTCGAGGAGGCCAACCGCACCGCGCCCCTGCTGACCCCGGACGAGCTGCCGTACCTGAAGCGCCCCAGCGGCTGGGACCCCGTCACGCGCACGTGGCGCGACGACGCCTACGACATGCCCGAACTGCCGTACGGCGAGCCCGTCCAGTGGCTGTGGCTGCTGCACGACGACTCCGCCCCGGAGCCAGACGCCTTGGCACAACTGCTGCGGGTCGTGGACCAGGAGTACGAACTGGGCCGCGACGACGTGGCCGTCGTAGGCCCCAAGCTGCGCGGCTGGTACGACCGGCGGCAGTTGCTGGAGGTCGGCGTCACCATCGCCCACTCCGGCCGCCGCTGGACCGGCCTCGACCGCCGCGAACAGGACCAGGGCCAGCACGACCACGTACGGCCCGTGCTGTCCGTGTCCACCGCCGGCATGCTCGTCCGGCGCGACGTCTTCGACGAACTCGGCGGCTTCGACCGCCGGCTGCCCCTGATGCGCGACGACGTCGACCTGTGCTGGCGCGCCACCGCCGCCGGCCACCGTGTCCTGGTCGCCCCCGAGGCGGTCGTACGGCACGCCGAGGCGGCCTCCCGCGAGCGCCGCGCCGTCGACTGCGCGGGCCGCACCGTCGCCTCCCCGCACAAGGTCGACAAGGCCGGCGCCGTCTACACCCTGCTCGTCAACAGCCGTACGGCCGTGCTGCCCTGGGTCCTCTTCAGGGTCGTCGTCGGCACACTGCTGCGGACCGTCGCCAACCTCGTCGGCAAGGTCCCCGGACAGGCCCTCGACGAGATCCGCGGCCTCCTGGGGACCCTGCTGCGCCCCGAGCGGATCCTCGCCGGACGGCGCAGGCGCGCCGGCGCCCAGATCGACAAGGCCGAACTGCGGCCGCTGTTCCCGCCGCCGGGCGCGACCGTGCGGGCCACCTTCGAACAGGTCGCCGGAAGCTTCGTCGACACCTCCGACCCCGAGATCACCTCCGGAGCCGGCCGGCACGGCGGCGCCGTCGAGTCCGGACCCGGCGGCGACGACGCGGACTTCCTGGAGATCGAGCAGTTCGCGCGCGTGAAGCGCATCGCCCGCAAGCCGGGCCCGGTGCTGTTCCTGGTGCTGCTCCTCGTCTCCCTCGTCGCCTGCCGCGGCCTGCTCGCCAGCGGCGCGCTCACGGGCGGCGCGCTGCTGCCCGCCCCGGGCGACTCCAGTGAGCTGTGGTCACGCTTCCTGGACTCCTGGCACCCGGTGGGCGTCGGCGGCACCCCGTCCGCGCCGCCGTACCTCGCGTTCGTCGCGATGCTCTCCTCGCTGCTCTTCGGCTCGACCGGCCTCGCGGTCACGGTCCTCCTGGTCGCCTCGGTCCCGCTGGCCGGGTTCACCGCCTACTTCGCGTCCCGCCCGCTCGTCGAGTCGCGCCTGCTGCGCGCGTGGACGGCCGTCGTCTACGCCTTCCTGCCCGCCGCCACCGGCGCCCTCGCCGGCGGCCGCATCGGCACCGCAGTACTCGCCATACTGCTCCCGCTGATGGCCCGCGCGGGCATCGCGGCCAGCGGCCTCACCCACGCCTCCGGGGCCCGCGGCAGCTGGCGCGCCACCTGGGCGTACGCCCTGCTCCTGACGGTCACCACGGCCTTCACGCCGATCATCTGGCCCATCACGCTGCTCCTGGGCGTCGCGCTGCTGGCCGTGCGCCGCGGCGACCTCGTCGGCTACGGACCGCGCTTCCTGGCCCAGTACGGCACCCCCCTGCTGATCCTGGCGCCCTGGTCGCTGACCCTGCTCCCGTTCGGCTTCTTCCAGCAGGCAGGCCTGGAGTACGGCTCCGGGGCCGCGTCCCCCCTCGACCTGCTCGGCGCCAGCCCGGGCGGCCCCGGCACGGTCAGTGGCCTGATGCTCATCGGCATCGTCCTGGCCGCGCTCGCCGCCCTGCTGCGCAGTGAGCGTCAGTTCGGAATCTGGACGGCCTGGGGCGTCGCCCTGGTGGGCCTCGTCTTCGCCGTCCTGTCCAACAGCTCCACCTGGGCGGGCCCCGCGACCCTCGTCTACGGCCTGGCCCTCCTCGCCGCCGCCGCGCTCGGCGCCGACGGGGCACGCGCGCGTGTGGCCGAGCAGAGCTTCGGCTGGCGCCAGCCGGTGGCCGTGCTGATCGCCTTCGCCTCGGCCGCGGGCCCGCTGCTCGTCGCCGCCGGCTGGATGATCCGCGGCGCCGACGGCCCCCTGGAGCGCCACGACCCGACCCAGGTGCCCGCGTTCGTCGCCGAGGAGAGCGGCACCCGGGACCAGGCCCGCACCCTCGTCCTCGACAGCGACTCCGCCGCCCACGTCGGCTACATGCTGGTGCGCGGCTCCGGCGCCCGCATGGGCGACGGCGAGTTCGCCGCGGCGGACGGCGAGAACACCAAGCTCGACAAGGTCGTCGCCAACCTCGTCGCCGGCTCCGGCGCCGACCAGGCCGACGAACTCGGCGGCTTCGCCGTGCGCTACGTCCTCGTCCACAAGGGCGCGCCCCGCGAGGTCAGCCGCGTCCTGGACGCCACCCCCGGCCTCAGCAGGCTCAGCCAGGCCGACGGCAGTGCCCTGTGGCAGGTGGACGAGGAGGTCTCCCGCGCGGCGATCGTCACCGGCTCCGCCACCCCGAAGCCCGTCGCCGCCGGACCCGTCGACATCCACACCACGATCCCGTCCGGCGCCACCGGCCGCGTCCTGCGCCTCGCCGACTCGGCCGCCGCCGGCTGGACGGCCACCCTGGACGGCAAACCGCTCACCCGCACCACGGTCGACGGCTGGGCCCAGGGCTTCGAACTCCCCGCCTCCGGCGGCAAGCTGGACGTCACCTACGACGACCCGATCGGGCACACCGCCTGGCTGTGGGCACAGGGCGCGCTCGCCCTCGTCCTCGTCGTGCTCGCCCTCCCGGGCCGCCGCCGTGAGGTCGACGACGACCTCCCCGAGGAGGAGCTGATCCCGGCCCAGGCGGTCGCGGGCGAGGGCCGCAGGGCCCGCCGGCTGCGCGCCCAGGCGGAGGCCGAGACCGCCGACGAGACCGACGAGACCGCGGACACCGGCCAGTTCGACGCCTTCGCCGCGGGTGCCACGCCTCCTCCGGAGGAGGAGGCCGTCGCCGCGATCCCGCAGCAGCAGTCCTACGGCGAGTGGGACGCGGCGAGCTACGCGGGCGCCGAGTACGGCACCTACGGCGGCGAGCAGTACCAGGCAGGCGAGCAGTACCCGGCGGGCACGTACGACCAGTCGTACCAGGCGGACCCCTACCAGGGCGGCCAGTACGACCCGTACGCGTACGGCGGCCAGCCCGCGGCACCGGCGTACGACCCGACGTACGACCAGGGCTACGACCAGAACCAGGGGCAGAACCAGGGCTACGACCCGAACTACGACCCCGCCTACGACCCGACGTACGACCCGGCCCAGCAGCAACAACCGCACGGCGATGAGCGCCCCGACGGGAGCCAGCAGTGAACCGCCCCACCCTGTCCCTCCTCGCCGGCGTGGTCGCGCTCGCCGCCGTCACCGGGTTCGCCGAGATGAAGGCACCGGCCGCGTCCGGCACCGGCACCGCCCAGGCGGCCGCCCGGCTGCCCGTGGAGCGCACCAGCCTGCTCTGCCCGGCGCCCAGCACCTCCGATCTCGCCGACACCTCGTACACGTCCTTCACACCCGTCACTACGGGCGCGGACAGCAGTGGCAAGGCCGAACTCCAGTCCGCCACCGAGGAGTCGGGCGACGGCACGAGCAGCAAGAAGAAGCCCGCCAAGCCCGTCCTGGAGCCGAAGGCCCCCGGCACCCCGGCCACCGGCGACAGCTCCGGAGCCGACGCGCCCGCGCTGCTCGGCACCGCCGAGGGCAAGTACGCGCCCGGCTGGTCCGTCCAGGAGACCACCGAGGTCGCCGCGGGCAACGGCCGCGGCCTCCAGGGCGTCAACTGCACCGCCCCGGACACCGAGTTCTGGTTCCCGGGCGCCAGCACCGCCACCGGCCGCACCGACTACGTGCACCTCACCAACCCGGACGACTCCGCCGCCGTCGTCGACATCGAGCTCTACGGCAAGGACGGCGACCTCAAGTCGACGGTGGGGGAGGGCATCACGGTCGAGCCGCACGCCAGCGAGCCGATCCTGCTGTCCACGCTCACCGACGACCAGGAGACCGACCTGACCGTGCACGTGAGCGTGCGCAGCGGCCGGGTCGGCGCGTCCGTGCAGGCCCTCGACGCCAAGCTCGGCGGTGACTGGCTGGCCGCGTCCACGGACCCGGCCGGCAGCCTGGTGATGCCGGGCATCCCGAAGGACGCCACCTCCGTGCGGCTGATCGCCTTCACGCCGGGCGACTCGGACGCCGACCTGAAGGTGCGGCTGTCGTCACCCACGGGGATGATCACGCCGGCCGGGCACGAGACCGTGCACGTGAAGGCGGGCATGACGACCGCCGTCGACCTGGGCGACGTCACGCGCGGCGACCCGGGCTCCCTGGTCCTGACACCGACCGACCAGTCCGTGCCCATCGTCGCCGCGCTGAAGGTCGTACGGGGCAAGGGCAGCAAGCAGGAGACGGCGTTCATCCCGGCGACCGGCCAGGTCGGCACGCGCGCGACGTCCGCCGACAACAGCGCCAAGGGCTCCACGCTGTCCCTGGTCGCCCCCACCCGCGCCGCGACGGTCAAGGTCACCGCGTCCGCGGGCAGCGGCGGCGGTACGCCCGTCTCGAAGACGTACACGATCAAGGCCGGCACCACCGAGGACGTCGAACTCCCGGTCCCCGCAGGCCTGAAGGGCACGTACGCGCTGACGGTCGAACCGCAGTCGGGCGGCCCGGTGTACGCGGCCCGGACGCTGTCGGCGACCGAGGAGGGCGTACCGGGCTTCACGATCCAGACGCTGCCCGACGACCGGGGAACGGTGTCGGTGCCTCAGACGGACGAGGACCTGTCGGTGCTGCAGAAGAAGTAGGAGTCGGGGGCACGCGTGCGTGGGGAGGGTTTCAGTCCTCCCCGTAGCGCGGATCGACCGTCTCCGGGGTGAGCCCCAGCAGCTCGGCGACCTGCTCCACGACGATCTCGTGGACGAGGGCGGCCCGTTCGTCGCGCCCCTTCGTGCGGATCTCGACCGGGCGCCGGTAGATCACCACGCGCGCGGGCTGCCCCTCGCGGGCGGCGATCGTGCCCCCCAGGGGCACCGACTCGTCGTTCCAGCCCTCGCCCGCACCACCCAGTCGAGGGACTTCGAGGACGAGGAAATCGATCTCGGACAACTGTGGCCAGCGTCGCTCCAGGCGCTCCACGGAGTCCTGCACCAGGTCCGCGAACGCGTCGGCGCGGCTCGCGGCGAGCGGAACCTGGGGCGGCGCGATCGGGCCGCGCATGCCCCGGCCGTGGCGATCGCGGCGGCGGGGCCCGGGGCCGGCGGCGGAGGGCGGTACGGGGGTGTCCATCACTGGTGAAGCGTAGTCCCCGCCGGGTCCGGCCGCCCGACTCCACCCGCCGTCGGGTGCTCCGCACGGCATGTCGCCGGATGACCATTCCGGCCAAGGTTGGGCTCGATTCCGTATGTCTCGAAGACCGTCCCTCTCAAGGCAATTGACGGTGTTTGTGCCGAGTGGTGACCGGGTCCGACCCCGTTCGAGATCTCGGGAAGGGGTGTCCGTGCAGGTCAGCGGCGTGTTGCCGGTGGTGTGTGTGGGGCGTTTCACAGCCCGACACGGTGGGGTGACCTGGGGGAGAGTCGTCGCGGCCCGCTCAAGAGTGCGGTACCGTCCAACGTCGTGAGCCCTGTACGTCGCTGTTCGCGCACCGCTTGCGGCCGCCCCGCCGTCGCGACGCTGACGTACGTCTACGCCGACTCGACCGCGGTCCTCGGCCCGCTCGCCACCTACGCCGAACCCCACTGCTACGACCTGTGTGCCGAGCACTCCGAGCGCCTCACCGCGCCCCGCGGCTGGGAAGTCGTCCGCCTCCTCGACAGCTCCGCTCCGGCCCGCCCGAGCGGCGACGACCTGGAAGCGCTCGCCAACGCCGTGCGCGAGGCGGCCCGCCCTCAGGAGCGCGCGGCAGGCGCCGGCGGCGGAGGCGGGGCCCGCACGGCGGACCCGATGGAGGTCGCACGCCGAGGTCATCTTCGGGTGCTGCGCTCACCGGACAACTGACGGCGCCTGTCCCGGAGTTCGCTCCTGGAGTTTCGTTCAACGATCCTGTCGCTCGGCGAGCCGGTCGTTCAACGATCCGCTCGTTCGGTGATCGAGTCGTTCAACGATCCGCCTGACCCGCGGGCGAGTTGTTCAACGATTCACGCGGCCCCTCACCCAACCACCCTGTGCCGCTCGGGTAGATGCCGCCCTGAGCTGAGGTAACGGTGTGTGGACGGCTCGGTTGCCGCACGTCGCACGGCGGCCCTGGCGGGTAGTTTGAGGCGACCGATGGAACTCTGGAGGGTTGGCCGTGTCTGCTGATCTGTCACAGCTCGTGAAGGCGTACGACGTACGGGGCGTCGTCCCGGACCAGTGGGACGAGTCGTTGGCCGAGCTGTTCGGAGCGGCCTTCGTCCAAGTGACCGGCGCGAGCGCGATCGTGACCGGGCACGACATGCGGCCCTCGTCCCCGGGCCTGTCCGCCGCCTTCGCGCGCGGGGCGGCGGCGCGCGGCGTCGACGTGACCGAGATCGGCCTGTGCTCCACGGACCAGCTGTACTACGCGTCGGGCGCGTTCGACCTCCCCGGCGCCATGTTCACGGCCTCGCACAACCCCGCGAAGTACAACGGCATCAAGATGTGCCGGGCGGGCGCGGCCCCCGTGGGCCAGGACACCGGCCTCGCCGATATCCGCCAACTCGTCGAGTCCTGGCTGGACTCGGGCGCGCCGGAGGTCTCCGGGCCGACGGGAACGATCACCCGGCGGGACACGTTGGAGGACTACGCAGCGCACCTCCGCGGCCTCGTCGACCTGACCTCCATCCGCCCCCTGAAGGTCGTCGTCGACGCGGGCAACGGCATGGGCGGCCACACGGTCCCGACGGTGTTCGCCGGCCTGCCGCTCACGCTGGTCCCGATGTACTTCGAGCTGGACGGCACGTTCCCGAACCACGAGGCCAACCCGCTCGACCCGGCGAACATCGTCGACCTCCAGGCACGCGTCCGCGAGGAGGGCGCCGACCTCGGTATCGCCTTCGACGGCGACGCCGACCGCTGCTTCGTGGTCGACGAGAACGGCGACCCGGTCTCACCGTCCGCGATCACCGCCCTGGTGGCCTCCCGCGAGCTGGCGAGGAACGGCGGCAAGGGCGTGATCATCCACAACCTGATCACCTCCTGGTCGGTCCCCGAGGTCGTCAAGGAGAACGGCGGCACACCGGTACGCACACGCGTGGGCCACTCCTTCATCAAGGCCGAGATGGCGAAGGCCGGCGCGATCTTCGGCGGCGAGCACTCCGCGCACTACTACTTCAAGGACTTCTGGAACGCCGACACGGGCATGCTGGCCGCCCTCCACGTCCTCGCGGCCCTGGGTGGCCAGGACGGCTCCCTCTCCGCCCTCGTGGCCCAGTACGACCGCTACGTGGGCTCCGGCGAGATCAACTCCACGGTCGACGACCAACGGGCCCGCCTCGCGGCGATCCGCACCGCCTACGAGAACCAGACCGACCTCACCCTCGACGAACTCGACGGCCTCACCGTCTCCTCCGCCGACTGGTGGTTCAACGTCCGCCCCTCCAACACGGAACCGCTGCTGCGGCTCAACACGGAGGCACGGGACGAGGCGACGATGACGAAGGTGCGGGACGAGGTGCTGGGGATCATCCGGGGGTGACGGGCGCTTGGGCTGAGGTTCCGCTCGATGCCGGTCGGTAGATCCAGCGCACCCGGCATCTGGGGCCCGGTTCACCGTCCCGCCCACCAGGAGGGGCGCACATCTCCGGCGCCGGTCGGCATTCTCAGCCGGTCCGGTGTCCGAGGCCGAGCGCACCGTTCCAGCCCCCATCCAGAGGGGGTGCGCCTTTGCGGCGCGGGTCGGCATTTTCGGCGTGCCTCACGCCGGAGTCTGCGCTCGCTGTCCCGAACCCCCACGCACTCAGGAGGGGGCCGCACCCTTGCAACGCAGGCTGGCAAGTTCAACCCGTCTGGCGTTGGGGGCCGAGTCAGCTGTCTCGAACCCCCACCCGCCCTGGAGGGGCGCACCTCTCGAACGCAGGCTGGCATTTTCAACCTGTCTGGCGTCGGGGCCGAGTTCAGCGTCCCTAACGCCCACCCAGGAGGGGAGCCGCGCCTCTCCAACGCAGGCCGCCGTTCTCAGTCCGTCCGGCGTTTGAGGACGAGGCCGTTCAGGCCGAAGGGGGGTCTGGGGGCGCAGCCCCCAGGGACGTCGGCCCCAACCCCGGCGAGCCTTCTCGAGCGGCGGTACCCTGACCAGGCACATCCGCCCAAGCGTCGCAGACACCCCCTCGGAGGGACACCTCATGCCGCTCGAAGCCGGCCTCCTGGAGATCCTGGCCTGCCCGGCCTGCCACGCCCCCCTCAAGGAGCAGGACACCGAGCTGATCTGCACCGGCGAGGACTGCGGCCTGGCCTACCCCGTCCGGGACGGCATCCCCGTACTGCTCGTCGACGAGGCCCGCCACCCCGCGTAACCGACGACGACGCGATCGGAGGCCGCCGCCCATGCTCGACGAATCGCTGCTCGACACCCCGGAGGCACTGGCCGAGGCCGACCGCCGAGCCCTGCTCCGCGGTGCTGCCGAAGCCGGTGCCCGGGTGCGCACGGCCGCCCGGCACGCCGCCGAGGCCGGGGTTCACGACCTGAAACCGGACGGCCGCCCCCGCGCCATCCTGATCGCCGGCCCCGGCGCCGCCGCCACCTGCGTCGCCGACCTGCTCGGCACCCTCGCCGGCGCCGGCAGCCCCGTCACCCGCCTCGCGCCCACCGGCGTCGCCCCCGCGGCCGGCGCCCTGCGCTGGGAACTCCCGGGCTGGGCGGGCTCCGTGGACCTCCTGCTGATCACCACCCCGGACGGCACCGAACCCGGCCTGTCCCTCCTCGCCGAGCAGGCCTACCGGCGCGGCTGCACCGTCGTAGCCGTAGCACCGACCCGCAGCCCGCTCACCGAGGCGGTGGACGGCGCCCACGGCCTCTTCGTACCGATGGCGACGGCACCGTACGAACACGACGAGCCGTTGGCCGCCTCCGCCCCCGGAGTGCTCTGGGCGCTGCTCACCCCGCTGCTCGCGATCCTGGACCGCACCGGCCTGCTCAGCGCGCCGCCTGAGGCGCTGGAGAAGGTCGCCGACCGGCTCGACCAGGTTGCCGAGCGCTGCGGGCCCGCCGTCGCGACATACAGCAATCCAGCGAAGACCCTGGCCTCCGAACTCGCCGACTCGCTCCCGGTGATCTGGACGGAGGGCACGTCCGCAGGCCCGGCGGGCCGTCGATTCGCCGCCGCGCTCGCCGAGTTGGCCGGTCGCCCCGCGCTCGTCTCCGAACTCCCCGAGGCGCTCGCCGAGCACAACGCGCTGCTGGCCGGCCCGCTCGCCGCCAGCGCCGACCCCGACGACTTCTTCCGCGACCGTGTCGACGAGGCACCCGCGCTGCACGCACGCGTGGTGCTGCTTCGGGACCGCCCGATCGGCGGTCTCACGGCGGCGCCCACCGCCCGTGACCTGGCCCTCAGCCACGACACGCCGATCAGCGAGCTGGAGCCCGAGGAGGGCGGCGAGTTGGAGACCCTCGCGGAGCTGATCGCCATGACGGATTTCGCCGCCGTTTACCTGGCGCTCGCCTCGGGCGCCTGATCTTGTCGTCGAAGCCCTGAGCCGCCGTACACCGTCGTACGGGGCGCGAAGCCACGTCGTACCCAGGTCGTCCTCGGGTCGTACGCAGAGAGAACCGGTAGAGAGCCACATGGACCGCCTCGACAACACCATCCGCCCCTACGCCTGGGGCTCCCCCACCGCCATCCCCAAGCTGCTCGGCGTCGAGCCGACCGGCGAGCCGCAGGCGGAGATGTGGATGGGCGCGCACCCGGGCGCACCCTCGCGCACCGCGCGCGGGACGCTCGTCGAGGTCATCGAGGCAGCTCCGGAGCGGGAGTTGGGGGAGAAGGCGGTGGCCAAGTTCGGCCCGCGACTGCCCTTCCTGCTGAAGATCCTCGCCGCCGGCGCCCCCCTCTCCCTCCAGGTGCACCCCAACCTGGAGCAGGCCAAGGAGGGTTACGCCGACGAGGAGCGCCGGGGCATCCCCGTGGACGCCCCGCACCGCAACTACAAGGACGCCAACCACAAGCCCGAACTGATCTGCGCGCTCACGGAGTTCGACGGCCTGTGCGGCTTCCGCGACCCGCTGCACGCCGCCGACCTGCTCGCAGGCCTCGGCGTCGACTCCCTGAAGCCGTACGTCGACCTCCTGCACGCACACCCCGAGGAAGCCGCCCTGCGCGAGGTCCTCACGGCGATCCTCACCGCCGACCCCGAGGAGACGCGCCACACGGTCACCGCGGCGGCGACCGCCTGCACGCGCCTGGGCGGCGACTACGCCCCCTACGCCCACATCGCCCACCACTACCCGGGCGACCCCGGCGTCATCGCGGCCATGCTCCTCAACTACGTCCGACTCCAGCCCGGCGAGGCCCTGTTCCTCGGCGCGGGCATCCCGCACGCCTACCTCAACGGCCTCGGCGTCGAGATCATGGCCAACTCCGACAACGTCCTGCGCTGCGGCCTCACCCCCAAGCACGTCGACGTCCCCGAACTCCTGCGCATCGTCCGCTTCGAGGCGAGCGACCCCGGAGTGCTGCGCCCCGAGGCGTCCCCCGACGGGGAGGAGGTCTACGAGACCCCCATCGACGAGTTCCGGCTGTCCCGGTACGTCCTCCCGGAGGGCACCGGCGCCCACGACCTCACCCTCGGCACCCCGCAGATCCTGCTCTGCACGGCCGGTGCGGTGAAGGCGGGCGAGTTCGAACTGGCGCCCGGCCAGTCGGTCTTCGTCCCGGCGGGAGACACGGCGGAGGTGTCCGGAGTCGGCACGGTCTTCCGGGCCACTGTGATCGTATGACCGGGCCTGTGGATACCTGACGAGCCGTCGCCGGGCAGGGCTGCAAGAATGGCCCACCGGCAAAGGACGGGCAAAGACGACCGGACAGCCGCTCAGGGCAGACGTCCGGGGCAGACGTACGAAGGCGAAGGGACACCGCGAACACATGAGCGCGTCAGGCGGCACCAGGGCGATCGTGGCGGCACTCGGCGCCAACCTCGCGATCGCGGTATCGAAGTTCGTGGCGTTCGCCTTCAGCGGCTCGTCCTCGATGCTCGCCGAGGGCGTCCACTCGCTCGCGGACTCCGGCAACCAGGCCCTGCTGCTCATCGGGGGCAAGAAGGCCCAGCGCGAGGCCACCCCGCAACACCCCTTCGGCTACGGCCGCGAGCGGTACATCTACGCCTTCCTCGTCTCGATCGTCCTCTTCTCGGTCGGCGGCATGTTCGCCGTCTACGAGGGCTACGAGAAGATCAGGCACCCGCACGAACTGGAGCACTGGTACTGGCCGGTGGGCGTCCTGGTGTTCGCGATCATCGCCGAGGGCTTCTCGTTCCGTACGGCCATCAAGGAGTCGAACGAACTGCGCGGCACGCACTCCTGGTCGCAGTTCATCCGCCGCGCCAAGGCCCCCGAGCTGCCCGTAGTCCTCCTGGAGGACTTCGGCGCGCTCATCGGCCTGGTCCTCGCTCTCGGCGGCGTCGGCATGGCCCTGCTCACCGGCGACGGCGTCTGGGACGGCATCGGCACGCTCTGCATCGGCATCCTGCTCATCCTGATCGCGCTGGTCCTCGCCGCCGAGACCAAGTCCCTGTTGCTCGGCGAGTCCGCCGGCATCGAGGACGTCAAGAAGATCGAGACCGCGATCGTCGACGGCCACACGGTCACCGGCATCATCCACATGCGCACGCTCCACCTCGGCCCCGAGGAACTGCTCGTCGCCGCCAAGATCGCCGTCCAGCACGACGACACGGCCACCGAGGTCGCCACCGCGATCAACGCCGCCGAGTCCCGCATCCGCGAAGCCGTCCCGATCGCCCGCGTCATCTACCTCGAACCCGACATCTACAGCGAGTCCGAAGCCACCAAGGGCCCCGACCGCGAAGCCACCCCCGGAGGCCCGGCCCAGCACCCCGCCGAACACTGAGCCCCTCCGCCGCTACGGCAACAGGGCCGCCAAGACGTCCGACGAGCCCCGCTGCCCCAGCAACTAGGCCGTTTCTGATGGCTCTTGGACGGTGTCACGGAGCCAGATGACGATCGCGGTGACGGTCAGGGTGCCGTTGAAGATGTAGTCACGTTTGT
>NZ_JBICXA010000001.1:621765-911391 GCF_043200035.1 Streptomyces sp. NPDC048504 | reverse complement strand
CACACACGAGAGCGGAACCGTCGGGCGGAATAAGCCCGACCGTTCACAGCGTCCTCGCTGTATGTTTTCTTCAAAGGAACCACGCCCCAGACATCAGATGATGTTTGGAGACGGGGTATCAACATATCTGGCGTTGATTTTTGGCACGCTGTTGAGTTCTCAAGGAACGGACGCTTCCTTTGTACTCACCCTCTCGGGCTTTCCTCCGGGCTTCCCTTCGGTCTTGCGTTTCCGACTCTATCAGACCGTTTCCGGTTCCGATTTCCTCGGTGCTTTCCAGGTTTCCGCTTCCGCGTTTCCCTTTCCGGCGGTTCCGACTCTATCAGATCCTTTCGGGCCTGACTCCCAGTCAGCGGGGCTTGCCTTCCCAGCCCTTGGGCCGTTCCGACGAGTGAGACTTTAGCGGATTCCTGAGTCCCGAGCGAATCGGGGGTGCGTCCTTTCGAACGCGGATTCCTCATTTCGCAAATACGCATGGCAATACAACGCGACGACGGATCGTCGATTGCTTGTAGGTACTTGCGGAATGGCTGTCCGGGGACCGACCGGAGTCGGCTCTCACGTCGGACAACTCGGAGAACACTACGTACGCGGTAGAGGCGTGTCAACTCCGCTCCGGAGAGCACTGTGGAGGCGTACGCTGGGTGACGTGACTACGCATACGTGCACCCAGCAGTGGTGGGCCGCCTGACGGCGGCCGTACACACGTATGTACTCAACGGCCGCCGCATCGGCGGCCGTTCGCGTTTCTCCCTCCAGAGGGTCGGCCGGCCGAGTGCGGCGGTCTCTATCAGGAGGTGGAGAGATGACGCGGGTCTTCAGCGGGGTCAAGCCGACCGGGCATCTGACGCTGGGGAACTACCTGGGCGCCATCCGGCGGTGGGTCGACGTGGATCAGCGGCAGAGCGACGCGCTGTTCTGTGTGGTCGATCTGCACGCGCTGACCGTGGACCACGATCCGGCGCGGGTGCGCAGGCTCAGTCGGCAGGCGGCCACGCTGTTGCTGGCGGCAGGGCTGGATCCCGAGCTGTGCACCGTGTTCGTACAGAGTCATGTGGACGAGCACGCGCGGCTGTCGTACGTCATGGAGTGTGTGGCCACCGATGGTGAGATGCGGCGGATGGTCCAGTACAAGGAGAAGGCCGCGCGCGAGCGGGAGCGGGGCGGGAGTGTGCGGCTGTCGTTGCTGACGTATCCCGTGCTGATGGCGGCGGACATCCTGGCGTACGGGACGGACGAGGTGCCGGTCGGAGACGACCAGACGCAGCATGTGGAACTGACCCGGGATCTGGCGGTGCGGTTCAACCAGCGGTACGGGCACACGTTTGTCGTCCCTCGGGCGACTCGGCCGGGGGTGGCGGCCCGGGTGATGAACCTGCAGGAGCCGACTTCGAAGATGGGGAAGTCGGACGACTCCGGGCCGGGCATCGTCTATCTGCTGGACGAGCCGGAGGCCGTACGGAAGAAGGTCATGCGGGCCGTGACCGACAGTGGCACGGAGGTCGTCTACGACCGGGAGGCGCGGCCGGGGGTGGCCAATCTGCTGGAGATCCTGGCCGCTTGCGGTGGTGGGAACCCCGAGGACCTGAGCGGTGTATATGAGTCGTACGGCACTTTGAAGAAGGACACGGCGGAGGCCGTTGTCGAGCTGCTCAGGCCCGTGCAGGAGAGGCACAAGGAGTTGTGCGCGGATCCCGGTTATGTGGAAGGGGTGTTGCGGGATGGGGCGGAGAAGGCGAGAGAGATGGCGAAGCCGATGGTCGACAGCGCCTATCGAGCCATCGGGCTTCTGCCTGCGTAGCCGCGTGAGCGGTTAGCCGGTCAGCTGTTTCCGGAGGCCAGTTCGCGGCTGCGGTCGCGGGCGGCCTCCAGGGCGGCGATGAGTGCGGCGCGTACGCCGTGGTTCTCCAGTTCGCGGATGGCGTTGATCGTCGTGCCGGCGGGCGAGGTGACGTTCTCGCGGAGCTTCACCGGGTGCTCGCCGCTGTCGCGGAGCATGACGGCGGCGCCGATCGCGGACTGGACGATGAGGTCGTGGGCCTTGTCGCGCGGCAGGCCGAGCAGGATGCCGGCGTCCGTCATGGCTTCGACCAGGTAGAAGAAGTACGCCGGGCCGGAGCCGGAGAGGGCGGTGCAGGCGTCCTGCTGGGACTCGGGGACGCGGAGCGTCTTGCCCACGGCGCCGAAGATCTCGTCGGCGTGCGCGAGATGGGCCTCGGTGGCGTGGCTGCCGGCGGAGATGACGGACATGGCCTCGTCGACGAGGGCGGGGGTGTTCGTCATGACACGGACGACGGGGGTGCCTGCGGCCAGGCGCTCCTCGAAGAAGGAGGTGGGGATGCCCGCCGCGCCGCTGATGATCAGGCGGTCGGCGGGGAGGTGCGGGGCGAGTTCGTCGAGGAGGGTGCCCATGTCCTGCGGCTTGACCGTGAGGATCAGGGTGTCGGCGGTCTTCGCTGCCTCCGGGTTGGTGACCGGGGTGACTCCGTGGCGGGCGCGGAGCTCCTCGGCACGCTCGGGGCGGCGGGCGGTGACCAGCAGGTCGGCCGGGGCCCAGCCCGCTCGGATCATTCCGCTGAGCAGGGCCTCACCGATCTTGCCGGTGCCGAGGACTGCGACTTTCTGACTCATGGGCCCATCCTCGCACCGGCCGTGGCGAGGAGCGGTGGCTGTCCGGCTGGCGGAACAAGACCTCCGTACACCTCTATGCCGTACGCCTTCTCAGGGTGGCCGCGCCCAGGCACAGCACCAGCAGCGCGCAGCCGGCCACGATCAGTGCGTCGCGGACGAAGGTGGCGGTCATGTCGGTGTGCTTGAGGACCTCGTTCATGCCGTCGACGGCGTACGACATGGGCAGGACGTCGGAGATCGCCTCCAGGACGGGGTGCATGTCGGAGCGGGGAGTGAAGAGGCCGCAGAGGAGGAGCTGGGGGAAGATCACCGCCGGCATGAACTGGACGGCCTGGAACTCGGAGGCCGCGAAGGCCGAGACGAAGAGGCCGAGGGCGGTGCCGAGCAGGGCGTCGAGGAGGGCGACCAGGAGGAGGAGCCAGGGGCTGCCGGTCACGTCGAGGCCCAGGAACCAGACGGCGAGGCCCGTCGCGAGGGCGGACTGGATGATCGCGAGGATGCCGAAGGCCAGGGCGTAACCGGCGATCAGGTCGCCCTTGCCGAGGGGCATGGCGAGGAGGCGTTCGAGGGTGCCGGAGGTGCGTTCGCGCAGGGTGGCGATGGACGTGACCAGGAACATCGTGATGAGGGGGAAGATGCCGAGGAGTGAGGCGCCGATGCTGTCGAAGGTGCGCGGGCTGGCGTCGAAGACGTAGCGCAGCAGGACGAGCATCACGCATGGGATGAGGATCAGCAGCGCGATCGTGCGGGGGTCGTGGCGGAGCTGGCGGAGGACCCGGGCGGCGGTGGCAGTGGTGCGGGACGCGCTGAGGGCGCGGGGCCTGGCGGGTGTGAGGGCGCCAGTCGTCGCGGCGGTCGTGTTCGTGGCCGTGTTCGTGCTCATCGGGTCGTCTCCTTCTGGCGGGCGGTGGCTACGGCCTCGTCGACCAGGTGCAGGAAGGCGGCTTCGACTGTGTCGGAGCCGGTGCTGGTGCGGAGGGCGTCCGGGGTGTCGTCGGCGAGGATCTCCCCCTCGCGCATGAGGAGGAGGCGGTGGCAGCGCTCGGCCTCGTCCATGACGTGGGAGGAGATGAGGAGGGTGGCGCCGCGGGAGGCGGCGATGTCGTGGAAGAGGGCCCAGAGGTCGCGGCGGAGCACGGGGTCCAGGCCGACGGTGGGTTCGTCGAGGACGAGGAGTTCCGGGGTGCCGAGGAGTGCCACGGCCAGGGAGACGCGGCTGCGCTGTCCGCCGGAGAGGTTGCCGGCGAGGGAGTCGGCATGGGTGGTGAGGTCGACGTCGGTGATGGCGCGGGTGACGTCGTCGTGGCGGCGGGTGGCCGCGGCGCGGCCGGGGTCGAGGATCGCGGCGAAGTAGTCGAGGTTCTGACGGACCGTCAAGTCGTCGTAGACGGAGGGGGCTTGGGTGACGTAGCCGATACGGGTGCGGAGGGTGGGGTGTCCTGCGGGGTGGCCGAGGACGTTCAGGGTGCCGGTGACCTTGGCCTGGGTGCCGACGATCGAGCGCATGAGCGTCGACTTGCCGCAGCCGGAGGGGCCGAGGAGGCCGGTGATCTGACCTCGGGGGACGGTGAAGTCGAGGGTGCGGAGGACGGTGCGGGGGCCGCGGACGACGGTGAGGGCCTCGGCTTGGACGGCGGGTTCGCGGTCCGCGCCGGGTGGGGTGGCCGGTGATGCGGACGGGCCGGGGAGGTAATTCATCATGTGATGAATAATGCTCGCGCGGGACGGGGCCGTCAAGCGGGGCGGGGTGTCGTCCGGTGGGTGTGCGGGACGAGGCGGTCAAGCAGGGCGGGGTGTCGTCCGGTGGCTGCGCGGGGCGAGGCCGTCAAGCGGCTTGAGGTGTCGTCCAGTGGGTGGGTGGGGCGAGGCCGTCAAGCGGCTTGAGGTGTCGTCCAGTGGGTGGGTGGGGGCTTGTCGCGCAGTTCCCCGCGCCCCTGGGGCATCAAGGCTCGCAGGGTGAAGGGTGCGGGTGAGGGCTGGGCTCGCCCTCGCGGCGGAGCCGCATATCGGTACAGCCCCGCGCCCCTGAGGCATCAAGGCTGGCGGGGTGACTCGGTGGGCGCCGGACGGGTGACGGAATGGGTGTCAGGGGGTCATGGTGTGAGGGCTACGACGAGTTCCACGACGTAGGTCTCTTCCACCAGTTCGTCCGGGAAGACGGTTCGTAGGTGGTCCCGCTCCTCGGTCAGGAAGGTGTTCGTGCTCGTCTTGTCGTGGACGAGGAAGGCCGAGTGGCTGCCGATGTTGGCCAGGTGTGTGTCGATCGGGACGTGGCGGCTCCAGCGGACCCTGCGGTGGGCGAAGTCGAGGCGGCCGGTGGGGTCGGCCAGCGCGGCACGCACACCGCTGCCGTTCTGCTCCACGATGCGGTCGATGCCGAAGTGGATCCTGATGCGTTCCGACTGCTCCGCGATCCACGGCACGTCGACAGCGCCGGTGTTCCACCACAGGGCGAGTGCGCCGCCCGGGCGCAGTACGCGGAGCGCCTCCGGGACCGAGCGGGTGGTGTCGGTCCAGTGCCAGGCCTGGGCGTAGGTGAGGAAGTCGACGGAGTGGTCGGTGAGGGGGAGGGCGTTGCCGTTGCCCCGGACGATCGGGACGTCGGGGAGGGTCCGGCGGAACTGGGCCGCCATGCCGTCGCCGGGTTCGATCGCGATCACCTCGGCGCCGCGGGCGTGCAGCAGGGCTGTCGCGATGCCGGTGCCCGCGCCGACGTCTGCGACGCGGGCGCCGGTGAGGGGGTGGCCGGCGAGGTCCTCGATGGCGTCGAAGAGGGCGGGTGGGTAGGAGGGGCGGTTCTCGGCGTACTGGGCTGCGGCCGCGTTGAAGGAGTGGGCTCGGGTGGCGGGTGAGGGGGGATTCGCGGAGGTGGTCATACGGCCATCGTTACCTGGGTGGGTGCAGGGTGCAGGTGGTTTTTGGTGAGAAATGAAACAGGCAACCGCCGTGACCCGCGGAGTCGCGCGCTGCCGTACGACCGGCTCTCGCCCAGCCAGAGAGTTCCGCGTGCCCGGAGACCTGCCCGTGCCCGAAGCCTTGCGCGTGCCCGGAACCCGTGGCCTTCCGCGTCAGGCGCCCCGCCGCCTCTTCGACGGGTTACGGGTGCGGCGGGACGTGCGCTTCTCGTGCTGGGCCAGTGCCGCCTCGTACTCCTGGCGCTGGAGTTTCTCGCCGGGGGCCTCCACCAGGGAGCGGAAGAAGTAGGCGAGGAGGGAGCCTACGAAGCCGATGCCCAGGAGGCCGCGGAGGGAGGCCTGGCGGTCGGGGTCGGGGCGTTTTCTGAAGGTTTCCCAGGTGTGACCGAAGGCGAGGGCGCTGCAGATCGCGAACATCACGATGACGAGGAGGGTGACGAAGCTGCCCACGTCCGCGATCTGGATGCCCTGGTAGGCGAAGCGGAGGACCAGGCAGGCGGCGACCGCGGCGGCGAGTGAGCCGACGGCCGTGGCGACGCGGCGTGCGGTGTAGCCGTTGTCGTGGTTCACCCAGGTGGTGCCGAAGAAGCGGAGGGGTTCGGGGCGGGGGCCTGTGGCCCTGCCTTCGCCTGGGGAGCCCGCGGAGGTGTCCTGGGTGCCGGTCGTCTCGTCGTTCACGGGACGATTATGGCTCCGGAGGTCAGCGCGGGCTCCCGTTGGGGGCTCAGGCGCAGCGCGGGCGGAAGTAGCCGTCGCTGCCGGTGTTCACGTAGGTGTCCGAGACGTACTCGCCGTCGTCGATGTTGTCCCAGATGCTCGACGTGCCGTAGTAGCCGGAGACGGTTGTGCCCGGTGTCTGGCAGTAGATCGGGACCTTCGAGCCGGCGGGCAGGACGCGGACGATGGTGTAGCCGGTCCCGGGGCCGCTGCGGACGTTGACGCTGATACCGGGTGCGGTCGAGTAGTACGTCACTGCCGCGGCCGCGTTGGCCTGAGCCGGTGAACCCATCACCATGAGCAGGGCTCCGGCCGCGCCGGCGAGTAAGACGGATCTGCGTCTACGGGATGACATGCGTGTCCTTTGGGTCGGTGACGTGGGTTCAGGAGCAGCGGGAGGCCACGTAGCCGTCGCTGCCGGTGTTCACGTAGGCGTCCGAGATGAACTCGCCGCTGCTGATGTTGTCCCAGATGTTCGACGTCCCGTAGGTGCCGGTGACCGTCGTGCCTGGTGTCTGGCAGTAGATCGGCACCCGCGACCCCCCGGGCAGGCTGCCGACGATGCTGTAGCTCGTTCCCGGGCCGCTGCGGATGTTGAGGCGGACGTCGGCGGTCGTGTAGTAGTGCACGGCCGCTGCCGTCGCGACAGCCTCGGCCTCGCTGCCCTCGGCCTCTTGAGCGCGGTCAACAGACATGAAAAACCTCCCCCGTTGCACCCCATGACTGCCATGGGGTCCCGTTGATTCCCCTAAAACACGCCATGAAACACATGTGCGCAACTCACACGGGGAGGCGGGCAAGTCGCCTCTGTCCCGTACGTGTCATGGACTAGGCTCCGTGCGTCGCGCGCGCGAACGATCAGCACGGGGGTGGTTCCATGGCGCCACAGCGCAACACCGGAGCGGGCGCGGAAGCGGAACTTCCCGAGTACGCCGGTCACTACCGCCTGGAGTCCTGCCTGGGCTCCGGCGGCATGGGCGTGGTGCATCTGGCGCAGAGCACCTCCGGGATGAAGGTCGCCGTGAAGGTCGTCCACGCGGAGTTCGCCCAGGACCCCGAGTTCAGGGGGCGGTTCCGGCAGGAGGTGGCCGCCGCCCGGAGGGTGAGCGGGGCCTTCACCGCGCCGGTTGTCGATGCCGATCCCGAGGCTCAACGACCTTGGATGGCGACGCTGTTCATTCCCGGGCCGACCCTGTCCGAGCATGTGAAGCGGAACGGGCCCATGGCTCCGGCCCAGTTGCGCCAGCTGATGGCCGGACTGGCCGAGGCGCTCCGCGACATCCATCGGGTCGGCGTCGTACACAGAGATCTCAAGCCGAGCAATGTGCTGCTCGCCGAGGACGGGCCGAAGGTCATCGACTTCGGTATTTCTCGGCCAAAGGACAGCGAACTGCGCACCGAGACCGGCAAGTTGATCGGGACTCCACCCTTCATGGCGCCCGAGCAGTTCCGGCGGCCCAGGGAGGTCGGCCCCGCCGCGGACATCTTCGCGCTCGGGTCCCTGATGGTGCACGCGGCGACCGGGCGTGGGCCGTTCGACTCGGACAGCCCGTACGTCGTGGCGTACCAAGTGGTGCACGACGAGCCGGACTTGGCCGAGGTGCCGGACGACCTGGCGCCGCTCGTGCTGCGTTGCCTCGCCAAGGAGCCCGAAGACCGGCCCACACCCGACGAGTTGATGCGGGAGCTGCGGTCCGTGGCGGCCTCGTACGACACACAGGCGTTCATACCGGAGCAGCGGACCGGTGGTGCACCGGCGCCCCAGCCCGACCCGGTGCAGAAGCCCGAACCCAAGCCCCGACGGCGCCGGTTGGCGATTCTGGCGGCCGGGACCGCGGTGCTGGTCGCCTGTGGTGTCCTCGCCTCGGTCCAACTGGCCGGAGGCGCGGATCCCGCGCCGAAGAGCACCACCGGCGCGCGGACCTCGCCGACGGCGTCCAAGGCCTGGGCCGTGAAGCCTGCGGCGAAGGCCGGGGGTGTGCCCCAATGCGCCTACGGCGCGGGCGAGTTGCTGTGTGCTCAGCCAGGAGTGGTCTACGCTCTCGCACCGGCCGACGGCACCCTGCTGTGGCGGCATTCCGTCGCCGAGGAGAGACCCGGTGGCGCACCGGTCGTCGCCGACGGGCTCGTGCATCCGAACATTGGCGGGGGCCGGCTTCTTGAGGCGCTCGATCCGTCCTCGGGCGCGAGGGTCTGGCAGCGGACCCTGCCCGGGAGCGACTCCGTGAGTTACGTCGGCGGCATGGCCCTGCTCACCTGGGCGGACGGCACGGTCAAGGGCGTCGACGCCGCGTCGGGCAAGACGAAGTGGAGTCGCCCGATCCCTGGCGTCTCCTCGTTCGCCTCGATCGCCGGGAGTCCGTTGGCGTACGCGACGAGACCGTCCGACGACGGGTCGAACACCCAGGTCACCGCGATCGATCCGGACACGGGTGACGTGCGGTGGAAGGCACGGGTGCAGGGGATGCTGAAGCCCGTCGGCGTTCAAGGCGCATCGGTGTTCTTCCTCTCCACCGACTGGAGTTCCGGCGACACGAAGGCCATCGTCCGCTACTCCCCCGGGACCAGGACGTCGAGCCGCGTGGTGCTGCCCGTCCCGCGCCAGGACGCCGTGGCCGCCATGCGCGGGAACGTCGTGTACGTACTGGCCACCGGTGGTTCGCTGGAGGCAATCGACACGGACGCCCACAAGCGGCTGTGGCATCTTGAGACGTCCGTGAGCCGCGGCTCCGTGCCGGTCGTCGACGACAAGCACGTGTACGTCACCGCCCCGGACGGACGCCTCCTGGCGGTGGACGAGGGCACGGGGCAGCTCGTCGGGCAGACGGCCGCACGGCTCGGCGCGAACTCCGGGCAGGTGGTCGCCACGCTGCCCGAACCCGTCGTAGCGAACAACCACGTCTACGCCGCCGCCCCCGACGGCACGGTCTTCGCCGTCGACTCCCGTACCCCAGGCGCCTGGTAGCACAGGCAGGCAAAAGGGCCGCCCCTCAGGAAAGGGACGGCCCAAGGCCGAACGAACCACAGGGCCACCGGAGTTGCGGCCCCGCCCCTCAGGCCCCCAGGGCCCCCTCAGGGACTCTCAGCCCAGCTTGCTGACGTCCCGCACCGCTCCGCGGTCCGCGCTGGTGGCCATCGCCGCGTACGCGCGCAGCGCCGCCGACACCTTCCGCTCGCGCTGCTTCGGGGCGTACCGCCCGTTCAGCGCGGCCTCGCGGCGGGCCAACTCGGCGTCGTCGACGAGGAGTTCGATGGAGCGGTTCGGGATGTCGATGCGGATGCGGTCGCCGTTCTCGACGAGGGCGATGGTGCCGCCGGACGCCGCTTCGGGGGACGCGTGGCCGATGGAGAGGCCTGAAGTGCCGCCGGAGAAGCGGCCGTCGGTGATCAGGGCGCAGGTCTTGCCGAGGCCGCGGCCCTTGAGGAAGGACGTCGGGTAGAGCATCTCCTGCATGCCGGGGCCGCCCTTGGGGCCCTCGTAGCGGATGACGACGACGTCGCCGTGCGTCACCTGTTTGTTGAGGATCTTCTCGACGGCCTCTTCCTGCGACTCGCAGACGACCGCCGGGCCCTCGAACGTCCAGATGGATTCATCCACGCCTGCCGTCTTCACCACGCAGCCGTCGACGGCCAGGTTGCCCTTGAGGACCGCGAGGCCGCCGTCCTTGGAGTACGCGTGCTCGGCGGAGCGGATGCAGCCCTCGGCCGCGTCCTCGTCCAGCGCCTCCCAGCGTTCCGACTGGGAGAAGGCCTCAGCCGACCTCACACATCCAGGAGCCGCGTGCCACAGTTCCACGGCCTCCGGGGACGGGGAGCCGCCGCGCACGTCCCACGTCTTCAGCCAGTCCGCGAGGGACGGGCTGTGGACGGAGTGGACGTCCTCGTTCAGCAGGCCCGCGCGGTGCAACTCGCCCAGCAGGGCCGGGATTCCGCCCGCGCGGTGCACGTCCTCCATGTAGTACGTGCGGTTCTTCGCGACGTTCGGGGCGACCTTCGCGAGGCACGGCACCCGGCGCGAGACCGCGTTGATCTCCTCCAGGCCGAACTGCACGCCACCCTCCTGCGCCGCCGCCAGCAGGTGCAGGATCGTGTTGGTGGAGCCGCCCATCGCGATGTCGAGGGCCATGGCGTTCTCGAAGGCCGCGAAGGTGGCGACGTTGCGCGGCAGGACCGTCTCGTCGTCCTGCTCGTAGTAGCGGCGAGTGATGTCCATCACCGTGCGGGCCGCGTCCTGGTACAGGCCCTTGCGGGCCGTGTGGGTGGCGAGGACCGAGCCGTTGCCGGGGAGGGAGAGGCCGATGGCCTCCGTCAGGCAGTTCATCGAGTTGGCGGTGAACATGCCGGAACAGGAGCCGCAGGTCGGACAGGCGTTCTCCTCGATGTTGAGGACGTCCGCGTCGGAGATGCTGTCGTTGGCGGCGTCGACCATCGCGTCGATCAGGTCCAGCGTGCGGACCGTGCCGTCCTGCAGCGTGGCGCGCCCGGCCTCCATGGGACCGCCGGAGACGAAGACCGTCGGGATGTTCAGGCGGAGTGCCGCCATGAGCATGCCGGGCGTGATCTTGTCGCAGTTGGAGATGCAGATCAGGGCGTCGGCGCAGTGCGCCTCGACCATGTACTCGACCGAGTCGGCGATCAGGTCGCGGGAGGGCAGGCTGTACAGCATGCCGCCGTGGCCCATCGCGATGCCGTCGTCCACCGCGATCGTGTTGAACTCTCGCGGGATGCCGCCGGCCGCGGTGATCGCCTCGCTGACGATCCGGCCGACGGGCTGGAGGTGGGTGTGGCCGGGCACGAACTCCGTGAAGCTGTTCGCCACCGCAATGATCGGCTTCCGGCCGATGTCCGCACCGGGTACACCGGAGGCGCGCATAAGGGCGCGTGCGCCCGCCATGTTGCGGCCGTGGGTGACTGTACGGGACCTCAGCTCGGGCATCGTCGATCGCTCCTTCAGACAGATAGGGCTGCTGACGAGCGTACGCCGGTCATCCAGGGGTCGGACACGATGTCCACATCGCGGGACGCCCATCTCGGAGAACGGCGGCTCACGGCCCGGTCAAATGCCCCTGCACCACCGGCGCCACCCCCGCGATGATCCGCTCCACGTCCGCCGAGGCCAGCGGCTCCACCTTGATCACGTACCGCAGCATCGCCGTACCGACCAGCTGCGCCGCGGCCAGCTCGGCGCGCAGCTCCGCGTCCGGGAGGTCGAGCTGGGCGGCGACCTTGCTCAGCACCTGGGAGACCACGAGCCGGCGGAAGACGGCAGCGGCGGCCTCGTTGTTGACGGCGGAACGGACGACCGCCAGCAGGGGCTTACGGGTGGCAGGGTTCTCCCAGACGCCGAAGATGAAGCGGGTCAGCCGCTCGCCGACGCCGTCCAGCGGGCCCTCGGCGACCGCCGCCGGCGCGTTCTGCGCCGGCGCGAACGCGACCTCGATGGCCGCCTCGAAGACCTGCTCCTTCGTACCGAAGTAGTGGTGCACGAGCGCCGAGTCGACCCCGGCCGCCTTGGCGATCCCCCGCACGGACGTCTTCTCGTACCCCCGCTCGGAGAACTCCTCGCGGGCCGCGGTCAGGATGCGGTCCCGGGTGTCGGCGGATTCCGTACGAGGGGGCCGGCCCCGGCGCTTGGCGGTGGCGTCGGTCACCGCCGGGGCACCTTCACGGCCGAGGCCAGATGCAGCCGCGTGAAGGCGAGCGCCTCCGCCAGATCGGCCTCGCGTTCGGCGCTGGACATCGCGCGCCGGGTGTTGACCTCGATGACGACATGGCCGTCGAAGCCGGTCGTCGCGAGCCGTTCCAGCAGTTCGGCGCAGGGCTGGGTGCCGCGGCCGGGGACGAGGTGCTCGTCCTTGTTGGAGCCGTTGCCGTCCGCGAGGTGGACATGGCCGAGCCGGTCGCCCATGCGCTCGATCATGTCGGTCGCGTCGGTGCGGGCGGTCGCGGTGTGGCTGAGGTCGATCGTGAAGTGCCGGTAGTCCTCGCTCGTGACGTCCCAGTCGGGGGCGTAGGCGAGCATCTCGCGGTCGCGGTAGCGCCACGGATACATGTTCTCTACGGCGAACCGCACATCCGTCTCGTTCGCCATCCGCCAGATCCCGCTGACGAAATCGCGCGCGTACTGGCGCTGCCAGCGGAACGGCGGATGCACCACGACCGTGCTCGCCCCGAGCTTCTCGGCGGCCGCCTGGGCGCGCTGGAGCTTGATCCACGGGTCGGTGGACCACACCCGCTGCGTGATGAGCAGGCACGGCGCGTGCACGGCGAGGATCGGGACCTGGTGGTAGTCGCTGAGCCGGCGCAGCGCGTCGATGTCCTGGCTGACCGGGTCGGTCCACACCATGACCTCGACGCCGTCGTAGCCGAGGCGTGCGGCGATCTCGAAGGCCGTCGCCGTCGACTCCGGATACACGGACGCCGTGGACAGCGCGACCTTCGCATCCGGGATGCGCACGACTGGTTCTGCCACGGAGGACAGACTACGGGGCGGCGCTTTGCGCGAGGGAGCCGGTTGCTGTGGCCGCGCTGTGCGGGAGACGGCAACCGGCCATCTCCGGCGCGGGGCCGCGTTGTGGCGATACTTCATGCGGGTTCGATACGTCCCGTACCGTGCCGGCGTTCAGTACGGCTCGGCTGTGTCATGTACCGGGCCGGCGTCCGGTGCGGGCACACACGCGTGCGGCACGGGGAGGTCCCGCGCGTGCGTCGCGGCTGAGCGGGTTCCGGGCAGCGCCGGCACGGAAGGCCGCGCGTGCGTGCGTCACGACCGCGCGCGTGCACCACGACCACAGGCTCACGCCTCCGCTACGGCCACGCACGCAGGCCCCGACGGACAACCACGCGCGCCCGCGCCACCGGCAACGGCCACGCACGCGTGCACGTCACGAACGGCCACGCGCGTGTGCACCGCGCCCCCCTTCCCCATACGCGACCGCACCTACGCCGACGGCATCTGATCCAGCCGTCGCAGGATCACGCCCTCGCGCAGCGCCCACGGGCAGACCTCCAGGGTCTCGACGGCGAACAGATCCATCGCGCCCTCGGCGACCATCGCGCCCGCCAGGAGCTGTTCGGCGCGGCCCTCGGAGACGCCGGGCAGGACGGCGCGCTGGGCGGTGGTCATGCCGGCCAGGCGCGGGACCCAGGCCTCCAGGGACTCGCGCTTGAGTTCGCGCTGGACGTAGAGGCCGTCGGCGGAGCGGGCGGCGCCGGCCAGGCGGGCGAGCTGCTTGAAGGTCTTCGACGTGGCGACAACGTGGTCGGGGGCGCCGAAACGGCTGAACTCGCCCACCGTACGGGCGATCTGGGCGCGCACATGGCGGCGCAGGGCCCTTATCGCGTCCGGTTCCGGCGGGTCGCCGGGGAGCCAGGCGGCGGTGAGGCGGCCCGCGCCGAGGGGCAGCGACACGGCCGCGTCGGGCTCCTCGTCGATGCCGTAGGCGATCTCCAGGGAGCCGCCGCCGATGTCGAGGACGAGGAGCTTGCCCGCCGACCAGCCGAACCAGCGGCGGACGGCGAGGAAGGTGAGCCGGGCCTCCTCGGCGCCGGTGAGGACCTGGAGCTCGACGCCGGTCTCGGTCTGCACGCGCGCGAGGACGTCGTCGGCGTTGCTGGCCTCGCGGACGGCGGAGGTGGCGAACGGGAGGATTTCCTCGACGCCCTTGTCCTCGGCGGCCTGGAGCGCCTCCTGGACGACGCCGACGAGTTTGTCGACCCCTTCGGGGCCGATCGCGCCGTCCTCGTCGAGGAGTTGGGCAAGGCGGAGTTCCACCTTGTGCGAGTGCGCGGGCAGCGGGCGCGCGCCCGGGTGTGCGTCCACCACCAGCAGATGCACCGTGTTCGATCCCACGTCGAGGACACCGAGTCTCATATACGGAACGCTACTGCCACCTGCACCTATCTCGGTCCCCGGAGCGGTGTCTCGGGCCGCCCTGGGCGACTTACCCTGGACGCGTGCCAAAGACGAAAAAGGCGAAGACCGACAAGGCGGCCAAATCACCCGGCGATTCCTTGCCGGTGACGTCGGCCAAGTCCCCGAAGCCCCCGAAGCCGTCGACGAAGAAGGCCCTGAAAGCCGACGAGAAGGGGCTCGACTTCGCGCGCGCGTGGGTGGAGTTCCCGGATCCGGCGGACGACGAGCAGCTGTTCCGCTGCGATCTGACATGGCTGACCTCTCGCTGGAACTGCATCTTCGGAAGCGGCTGCCAGGGCATCCAGGCGGGCCGCGCCGACGACGGATGCTGCACCCTGGGCGCGCACTTCTCCGACAAGGACGACGAGAAACGGGTCGCCGGGCATGTGGCGAGGCTCACGCCCGACATCTGGCAGCACCACGACGAGGGCGTGGAGAACGGCTGGATCTCCAAGGACGAGGACGGCGACCGCCAGACCCGCCCCTACCAGGGCTCGTGCATCTTCCAGAACCGCCCCGGTTTCGCCGGCGGCGCGGGCTGCTCGCTGCACATCCTGGCCGTCAAGGAGGGCCGCGAGCCCCTGGAGACCAAGCCGGACGTCTGCTGGCAGCTGCCGGTGCGGCGGACGTACGAGTGGATCGACCGCCCGGACGACACGCGCGTGCTCCAGGTGTCGATCGGCGAGTACGACCGCAGGGGCTGGGGTTCCGGCGGCCACGACCTGCACTGGTGGTGCACGTCGGCGACCTCGGCGCACGGCGCGGGCGACCCGGTCTACGTGTCCTACGGCCCGGAGCTGACCGAGCTGATGGGCAAGGCCGGCTACGACCGCCTGGTCGAGCTGTGCGAACAGCGCCTGGCCTCGCAACTCCCCCTGCTGGCACCGCATCCCGCGGACCCGGTCGCCTGACGGGTTACGACGAACTCGGGTCGCCGCCGCCGTCGGGCGGCGGCGTCGAGCTCCCGGGGCCGGCGGAGGACGAGTCCGTCGCGGTCGGTGTCGGGGTCGGGTCGGCGGACGAGGGCGGCGGGTCGCTCGGTGTGGGGTCGGTGGGTGCCGTGCTGGTGGGCGTCGGGTCCGGGCTCGACGAGGGCGGGTCGCCGGGATCGGTGGGGTGCGTGGGGTCGGTCGGGGCCGGCGCGGTGCCGTAGCCCTCGATCGAGACGATGGCCCCGGCCGGTGAGACGGCCACGCGCGCGGTCCAGTGGCCGGAGGGCTCGCGCAGATGGTCGACGTACACCTTGATCGTCAACGATTCGCCCGGGGCGAGGGTTCCCGAGGACTGGCTGAGGTAGAGCCAGGGCGCCGCGGTGGCCGCGGACCAGCGGACCGGGGCGGAGCCTGACGCGGTGAGGGTGATGAGCGTGGTGTCGCTGCTGTTGGCGGCCGAGACGGCGAGGTGACCGGCGCCCTTCCGGCCGGCGCCGGTGACGCTGATGACCTCTACGGAGACGTCGTTCGTGCCCTTCTTGCCGGGCCGCGGGCTCGTGCCGACGTTCCCGGTGTTCTCGTAGCCGCCGCTCGCGACCTCGCCCTCCAGGCTGCCGGGGCCGTGCTGCTCGCTCGCGGTGACGGCCCGGCCTTCGACGCCCTCGCCGGTCGGCGTGCCCCGGTAGGCGGCCCACAGGGCGAGGACGGGCGCCGCGATGACGGTGGCGACGACGGTCGTCGTGACGGCACGCGCGCGGAGGCGGTCTCTCCGGGCCGCACGGTCCTTCGGGTCCATCGGGAAACCCCGCCGGTCGAAGCGCGGTGCGGCGGCGCCACGCGCGCGTGGGAGATGCGCCATGGCGACATGCAGGGCCGCGCGGGGCGCCTCCAGGACGGGCAGTTCGGCGGGCGTGACACTCGCGCCGGGCCAACTGCCGGGCACCGCGCGCTCGGCGGTACGACGGCAGTGCGGGCAGTCGTCGACATGCCGGACGAGTTCGCGGCGCAGGGCACTGCTGAGCACCAGCTGATGGTCACCGGTGAGCCGGGCGACGCTCGGACAGCTCCCGGTCTCCACGACGGCGAGGGCGGCACGCGTGCGTTCCACCTCGCAGGCCGCGGCCGCCAGCAACTCCCGCGCACTGGCGAGATCCATGCCGAGAACGGCGGCGACCTCATGGGCGGCGAGCCGGTGACGCACGGCGAGTTCGAGCGCCTCACGCTGCTCCGGGGTGGTCCCGGCGGCCTCCGGCCAGGCCAGCAGGGCGAGTTCACGCCCCCGCTGCTCCCTCAACTCCTCGGAAACGGCGGGCTCTTCCACCTGACCACGCCCCACCGCGTGCGTGCCCTGACGTTTCTGCTTGGCCTCGGCCAGCTTGCGCAGACATGCCCAGCGGGCCAGCGCGTACAGCCAGGCCCGCCGGTCACCGTCAGTCTCCGGCACCCGCGCGCCCCGGCGTTCGGCCAGCGCCAGCACGTCCCCCAGGGCGGCGGTCGCCGCGTCGTGGTCGCACAGCACGGACAGGCAGTACGTGAACAGGCCGTCCAGATACGGCTCGTAGCGCGCGGGCGTGCGCTGCGCCAGCGTGCGCGCCGCAGCGCGGTCGCGCGCCTCCCGATGCGCCCGGTGTGCGCCGGTGGTGCGGGTCGAGGTCTCCGGACTGCTGCTCATCACCCGTGCGACCGTAGGCGGCGGGCGATGCCCCCTTCCGCCCCCTTGAGCACATTTAATCCGTACGGGTGAAACGATCCCTCAAAAGGGGACAGGCACCCTTACCTGCATGGCTCGTTCCTGACGGTCAGTGGCCGGATACCGAAGAGGCACGACTCGGCCGCCGACCGCGTTGTCAGTGGCGGCGGTTACGGTTCACGCATGGCTGCCCGTACGAAGACCACCAAGGACCGACCGTCCTACCGCTGCACCGAGTGCGGCTGGCAGACGGCCAAGTGGCTCGGCCGCTGCTCCGAGTGCCAGGCGTGGGGGACGGTCGAGGAGTACGGCGCCCCCGCGGTCCGGACGACCGCCCCCGGCCGCGTCACCACCTCCGCGGTACCGATCGGCCAGGTCGACGGCCGCACGGCCACCGCCCGCTCGACCGGCGTCCCCGAGCTGGACCGGGTGCTCGGCGGCGGTCTGGTCCCCGGAGCGGTGGTCCTGGTCGCGGGCGAGCCCGGAGTCGGCAAGTCGACCCTCCTCCTCGACGTGGCGGCGAAGTCGGCGAGCGAAGAGCACCGCACGCTCTACGTCACCGGCGAGGAATCAGCGAGCCAGGTCAGGCTGCGCGCCGACCGCATCAAGGCGATCGACGACCACCTCTACCTCGCCGCCGAGACCGATCTGGCCACGATCCTGGGCCACTTGGACGCGGTGAAGCCCTCCCTCCTGATCCTGGACTCCGTCCAGACGGTGGCCTCCCCGGAGATCGACGGCGCACCCGGCGGCATGGCCCAGGTCCGCGAGGTGGCCGGCGCCCTGATCCGCGCCTCCAAGGAGCGCGGCATGTCCACCCTCCTCGTAGGCCACGTCACCAAGGACGGGGCGATCGCGGGCCCCCGCCTCCTGGAACACCTGGTCGACGTAGTGCTCTCCTTCGAAGGCGACCGCCACGCACGCCTACGCCTCGTACGGGGCGTCAAGAACCGCTACGGCACGACGGACGAGGTCGGCTGCTTCGAACTGCACGACGAGGGCATCACGGGCCTGGCCGACCCGAGCGGCCTGTTCCTGACCCGCCGCGCGGAGCCGGTCCCCGGCACCTGCCTGACGGTCACCCTGGAGGGCCGCCGCCCCTTGGTGGCCGAGGTCCAGGCCCTGACGGTCGACTCCCAGATCCCCTCCCCGCGCCGCACCACATCGGGCCTGGAGACATCCCGGGTCTCGATGATGCTCGCGGTCCTGGAACAGCGAGGCCGTATCAGCGCCCTGGGCAAAAGGGACATCTACTCGGCGACGGTGGGCGGAGTGAAACTCTCCGAACCGGCCGCAGACCTGGCCATCGCGCTCGCCCTGGCCTCCGCGGCAAGCGACACCCCCCTCCCCAAGAACCTGGTGGCGATCGGCGAAGTAGGCCTTGCGGGCGAGGTCAGAAGGGTCACAGGCGTCCAGCGCAGACTCTCCGAAGCACACCGCCTGGGCTTCACCCACGCCCTCGTCCCGACCGACCCGGGCAAGATCCCCGCGGGCATGAAGGTCATCGAAGTAGCCGACATAGGAGACGCTCTCCGGGTCCTTCCAAGGTCCCGTAAGCGAGAGGCCCCACGGGACGCCGAGGACCGCCGGTAGACTTTGCCCTGGTCTCGCCCGTCCGTACGAACCAGGTACGCGAAACGGGAGCACCGGAAAAACCTGCGACCGGAGGAGTGCAGTGGCAGCCAACGACCGGGCGTCAGCTCCCGGAAAGTCCGGCGGCGATGGCCTGATGCGCGCCTCACTGAGCGCCGTTGCCCCCGGCACGGCCCTGCGCGACGGCCTGGAGCGCATCCTCCGCGGCAACACGGGCGGCCTCATCGTGCTCGGCTCCGACAAGACAGTCGAAGCGATGTGCACGGGCGGTTTCATCCTGGACGTGGAGTTCACGGCCACGCGCCTACGGGAACTCTGCAAGCTGGACGGCGGAATCGTAGTGTCCTCCGACCTGTCCAAAATCCTCCGGGCGGGCGTCCAACTGGTCCCAGACCCCAACATCCCCACGGAAGAGACGGGCACCCGCCACCGCACGGCGGACCGCGTCAGCAAACAGGTCGCCTACCCCGTGGTCTCCGTCTCCCAGTCCATGCGCCTGATCGCCCTCTACGTAGACGGCCAACGCCGCGTATTGGAGGACTCGGCGGCGATCCTGTCCCGAGCCAACCAGGCCCTCGCCACCCTGGAGCGCTACAAGCTCCGCCTGGACGAGGTGGCGGGAACGCTGTCGGCCCTGGAGATCGAAGACCTGGTGACGGTCCGAGACGTATCGGCAGTGGTCCAACGCCTCGAAATGGTCCGCCTGATCGCGACCGAGATTGCCGAATACGTCGTAGAACTCGGCACAGACGGCCGCCTACTCGCCCTCCAGCTGGAGGAGTTGATCGCGGGCGTGGAGCCGGAACGCGAACTGGTGGTACGCGACTACGTCCCCGAGCCCACGGCGAAACGCTCCCGCACGGTGAACGAAGCCCTGGCCGAACTGGACGCCCTCTCCCACGCGGAACTCCTCGAACTCCCCACCGTGGCCCGCGCGTTGGGCTACACGGGCTCCCCCGAGGCCCTCGACTCGGCAGTGTCTCCCCGAGGCTTCCGCCTCCTGGCCAAGGTCCCGCGCCTCCCCGGCGCGATCATCGACCGCCTGGTGGAGCACTTCGGCGGCCTCCAGAAACTCCTGGCAGCAAGCGTCGACGACCTCCAGACAGTCGACGGCGTAGGGGAGGCAAGGGCACGCAGCGTTCGAGAGGGCCTCTCCCGCCTGGCGGAGTCCTCAATCCTCGAACGCTACGTGTGACCCAACCGCCTACTGAGCCAACTACCGCTAGTCGCTGGCCAGAACGAACGAAGTCTGAGCCTTGGCGAACCCGGTGGCCTGAGCCTCGACCAAATAGGTCCCAGCCCCGGCCGAACCAGCAGCGGGCGTCGCACACTCGGGCGCACTCGGCTTGCGGTCCCACTTCAGGGTGTACGTGACGCTGCTCCCGGCGGACACCCGGTAGTAGACACTCCCGGCGCTCTTCGGGCAGTCGGCGGACGACCAGAAATCAGACGCGCCCCCGGCCTCCGTAATGGTCAACACGGCGCTCTTGGGCCCGAGATCGACCTTGCAGTCACTGCCGGAGGAGTTCTTGGCGGTGAGCACAAACGTCGGCGTCTGGTCCGGCGAGTACGAGTTGTGAAGACTCCGCAGACTCAACTGCACAGCGCCGGCGGTGCAGTTGGGAAGCGTCGAGTCGGCAGGAACCGTAGTACCCGTGCTGCTACCACCGTTACTACCGCCACCGGACCCACTGCCACCACCGTCACCACCACCGGACCCGGCACTCGACCCACCGGAGCCGGAGCCGGCATCAGAGCCGGAGCTCCCACCGCTCGCCCCACTCGACCCGCTCGAACTACTCCCGCCGCCCGAGTCATCACGTCCGCCCGGGTGTTGGCTGATGGCGGGACCGGATCCCGACGGCCCGGCAGTGATCGTAGGAGCGGGAGTCTTACCGTTCTTGGACCCATCGGCACCGTTCTTGCCGCCCCCGCCACCGGAGTTGACGATCCAGGTGATCAGCAGCGCCAGCAAGGCGACCACGGACACCATGAGGACCCTCCGTCGCCAATAGATGGAGGAGGGAAGCGGCCCGACCGGATTGCGCAGTGATCCCACGGCGCAAACTGTACGAGAGATCGGCGAGTTACCTCGCCCCACCCGCCGCCCCAGCCCCAACTTTTCCGGATCATCATTCCGGCAACCCAGCCTGGAATGGCCCGGGATGGACCACGAGCCGGCAGCCGCCGACGAAACGGGAGCGGGTCGTGGCGGTACGGCGCAGCCCGCCGCGTACCCGGCACCAACCCGTTCAGCCGTGGTGACAAACAGAAGGGCCCCGCAAGCGGCGGGCTCGCCGTACCGCCACGACCCCGACCCACCCACCAACCGTGGCAGGATCGGAAACGCCATGACTGCGCCCACGAAACCCCCGCACACCGCATCCGCCACGACCACACCGGACGGAGGTGAAAAAGAAGGCGCCCACCTCCACACCCCCGTCATCGACTGGTTCGAGGACAACGCCCGCGACCTCCCCTGGCGCCGCCCCGACGCCGGCCCCTGGGGCGTGATGGTCAGCGAGTTCATGCTCCAGCAGACCCCGGTCAACCGCGTCCTCCCGGTCTACGAACAGTGGCTCGCCCGCTGGCCCCGCCCCGCCGACCTCGCCCAGGACGCCCCCGGCGAAGCCGTCCGCGCCTGGGGCCGCCTCGGCTACCCCCGCCGCGCGCTGCGCCTCCACGGCGCCGCCACCGCCATAACGGAACGCCACGGCGGCGACGTCCCCACCGACCACGCCCAACTGCTCGCGCTCCCCGGCATCGGCGAGTACACGGCAGCCGCAGTCGCGTCCTTCGCCTACGGCCAGCGCCACGCCGTCCTGGACACCAACGTCCGCCGGGTCTTCGCACGCGCCGTCACCGGCACCCAGTACCCCCCGAACGCCACCACCGCCGCCGAGCGCAAGCTGGCCCGCGCCCTCCTCCCCCAGGACGACGAGACCGCGGCCCGCTGGGCCGCAGCGTCCATGGAACTGGGCGCACTCGTCTGCACCGCGAAGAACGAGACGTGCCACCGCTGCCCGATCTCCGCCCAGTGCGCGTGGAACCTCGCGGGCAAGCCGGAACACGAGGGCCCGGCCCGCAAGGGCCAGACGTACGCGGGCACGGACCGCCAGGTCCGCGGCAAGCTCCTGGCCGTACTCCGCGAAGCGCACACCCCTGTCCCGCAGTCCGCACTCGACCGCGTGTGGCACGAGCCGGTACAGCGGGCGAGGGCACTGGACGGCCTGGTGTCCGACGGCCTCGTCGAACCCCTCCCCGACGGCATGTACCGACTCCCCGCGACCCGCGCCTGAAACAACCGGACACACCCCGTCACGACCTGACGCACGGTCACTTCACAGACAGAGCCCCTACTCCGACCCGTCCCACAGCCCACACCAAGCTCTCGCAACACTCCCGCCGCTCCATCTCGACGGGCAAATCGCACCATAACCACCCCAACAACCCCGCCCCCTTACCCCGGACCTACTTCCGTTACACAACCGACGGACAGCCGAGCGCTCTCCGCAGGCTGCTCCGCACAGTGCCGTGACAACCCCTCCGTAACTTCATTTGTGTACCGCAGACCGGCGGGACAGCAGCAGAGGACAACCGGCAGCAGGCGGGTCGGAAACGGGGATGGAGGCGGTTGATCATGGCGCAGGGCGAGGTGCTCGAATTCGAGGAGTACGTCCGCACCCGACAGGACGCGCTGCTGCGCAGCGCCCGCCGGCTGGTGCCGGACCCGGTCGACGCCCAGGACCTGCTGCAGACGGCGCTGGTACGGACGTACGGCCGCTGGGAGACCATCGAGGACAAGCGCCTCGCGGACGCGTACCTGCGCCGCGTCATGATCAACACGCGGACCGAGTGGTGGCGGGCCCGCAAGCTCGAAGAGGTCCCCACCGAGCAGCTGCCGGACGCGAGCGTCGACGACGCGACCGAGCAGCACGCGGACCGGGCGCTTCTTATGGACATCATGAAAGTTCTCGCTCCGAAACAGCGCAGTGTTGTCGTCCTGCGACACTGGGAGCAGATGTCCACCGAAGAGACGGCCGCCGCCCTGGGCATGTCGGCCGGTACGGTCAAGAGCACGCTGCACCGGGCGCTCGCCCGGCTCCGGGAGGAGCTGGAGGCCCGCGACCTGGACGCACGCGCGCTGGAGCGTGAGGAGCGGGAGCGTTGCGCGGCCTGAGCGACGACACCCCTGGGCCCGGGCCGAGCAGCGTCCCCGGGCCCAGCAGGGTGCGCGGGAGCTTCGAGGCGGCGTTCGCGGCGATGGCCGTGCTCGCCGCCCTCGCCCTGTTGGTGTCCGGCTGCGCAACCGGCGGCACGGGTGCCCGTGACGAGGGCCCGGCGCACTCCGACTCGGTGGCGGGCGTCGCGGAGGCCAAGTCCCCCTCGCCCTCCGCGACCGTCGACGACCACGTGGACGCGGTCAAGCTCGTCATGGACGACCCGAAGGTCTCGGCGGCGGTCAAGCACGAGCTGAAGCCGTGCGTCGCCGACGAGTACGCGGTCGACGTGTCGTACGGCGTACTGACCGGCGGCACCGCGAACGACGTCGTCGTCAACGTGATGACCTGCGGCGATGCGGTGGGGATCGGCTCGTACGTGTATCGCGACAAGGCCGGGACGTACGAGAATGTGTTCAAGGCCGAGGAACCCCCGGTCTACGCGGAGATAGACCGCGGCGATCTGGTCGTCACCAAGCAGGTGTACGAGAAGGGCGACCCGGTGTCGAGTCCCTCCGGGGAGAACGTGATCACATACCGCTGGACCTCGGGCCGTTTCGTCCAGGAGTACAGCACCCACAACGAGTACAGCAACGCGGTCGGGGGCGACGCCTCGCCCGCTCCGAGCAAGAACTGAACGGAACCGAACCGGTCGGGACTGAACCGATCGGCCGCCCCGATCCGATGCTTCAGTGAACGCGGACGCCGCCCCAGGCGTCCCATGCTTGAGAACGACCCACACGAGGACTGAGAGCACCGGGATGGCAGACCAGACCCACGTCCTGTTCGTCGAGGACGACGACGTCATCCGCGAGGCCACCCAACTCGCCCTGGAGCGGGACGGCTTCGTGGTCACCGCCATGCCCGACGGGCTGTCGGGCCTGGAGGCGTTCCGGGCGGACCGCCCCGACATCGCGCTGCTGGACGTGATGGTCCCGGGCCTGGACGGGGTGAGCCTGTGCCGCCGTATCCGGGACGACTCGACGGTCCCGGTGATCATGCTGTCGGCACGCGCGGACTCGATCGACGTCGTACTCGGCCTGGAAGCCGGGGCCGACGACTACGTCACGAAGCCCTTCGACGGCGCCGTCCTGGTGGCCCGCATCCGCGCGGTCCTGCGCCGCTTCGGACACGCGAGCGGCAGCGACCGTACGGCGGACACGGAGGCGGACACGGTCGGCGGCGGGGTGCTGACCTTCGGGGATCTGGAGATCGACACCGAGGGCATGGAGGTGCGCCGGGCCGGACAGCCGGTGGCGCTGACGCCGACCGAGATGCGGCTGCTGCTGGAGTTCTCGTCGGCGCCGGGCACGGTGCTGTCCCGCGACAAGCTGCTGGAGCGGGTGTGGGACTACGGCTGGGGCGGTGACACCCGGGTCGTGGACGTCCATGTGCAGCGGCTGCGGACGAAGATCGGCCAGGACCGGATCGAGACGGTCCGCGGCTTCGGCTACAAGTTGAAGGCCTGAGCAGGGGTATGCGGGGGAATTCACGGCGCAGGGTCCCGTCGTTCATGGACAGAGCGGGCATCCGTACGGGCCTGAGATGGAAGCTCAGCGCGGCCATCGCGCTGGTCGGCACGCTGGTCGCGATCGCGCTCAGCCTGGTCGTGCACAACGCGGCCCGGGTCTCGATGCTGGACAACGCACGCGATCTCGCGGACGAGCGCGTCCAGATCGCGCAGCGCAACTACGAGCTGTCCGGGCGGCCGAACTTCCCCAGCATCAAGATCGACGACCCGAGTCTGCCGCCGGCGCTGCGCGAGAAGGTCGAGGAGGGCCGCCGTGCGACGTACGTCACCGACCGGCCGCACGGGGTGCCGGACATCTGGGCGGCCGTACCGCTCAAGGACGGCCACGTCATGTCCCTGCACACCGGGTTCACCGACCGCAGCACGGACATCCTCAAGGATCTCGACCAGGCGCTGGTGATCGGCTCGATCGCGGCCGTGCTCGGCGGCAGCGCGCTCGGTGTCCTGATCGGCGGCCAGCTCTCGCGCCGGCTGCGCAAGGCGGCGGCCGCGGCGAACCAGGTCGCCAAGGGCGAGACGGACGTACGGGTGCGGGACGCGATCGGCGGAGTCGTACGGGACGAGACCGACGACCTGGCTCGCGCGGTGGACGCGATGACGGACGCGCTGCAGCAGCGGCTTGAGGCGGAACGCCGAGTCACGGCGGACATCGCGCACGAGCTGCGCACCCCGGTGACGGGCCTGCTGACCGCGGCCGAACTCCTCCCCCCGGGACGCCCGACCGAGCTGGTCCTGGACCGCGCGAAGGCGATGCGCACGCTGGTCGAGGACGTGCTGGAGGTCGCCCGGCTCGACGGGGCGTCCGAGCGGGCCGAGCTGCAGGACCTCATGCTGGGCGACTTCGTGAGCCGCCGGGTGATCGCGAAGGACCCGCACGCGGTGGTGCACGTCGTGCACGAGTCGGAGGTGACGACGGACCCGCGCCGCCTGGAACGCGTCCTGTTCAACCTCCTCGCCAACGCGGCCCGGCACGGCAAACCGCCGATCGAGGTCTCCGTCGAGGGCCGGGTCATCCGGGTCCGCGACCACGGCCCCGGCTTCCCCGAGGAACTCCTCGCGGAGGGCCCGAGCCGCTTCCGCACCGGCAGCAAGGACCGTGCGGGCCACGGCCACGGCCTGGGCCTGACCATCGCGGCCGGCCAGGCCCGCGTCCTCGGCGCCCGCCTCACCTTCCGCAACGTCCGCCCCGCGGGCGCACCGGACCACATTCCGGCGGAGGGTGCGGTGGCGGTGCTGTGGCTGCCGGAGCATGCGCCTACGAGTACGGGGAGTTATCCGATGCTGCCGTAGCCTCCGGCGGTTGGCCGGTGTGCTGCGGTGAGGGCGTGGAACCGTCGGAACGGGAGCGCGGATTGGGGACGGGGACGGATCGGGGACGGGAGCGGATCGAGGCTCCTCACGTGCTCCCCACCATCACCTCCTCCCCCCGGGACGGCGCAGCCCCCTCCACCCGGCCCCCGAAATACCGCTCAGCGAGCTCCGCGGCGGGCACATGCCGCACGGCCCGGAACCCGCACTCCCGCCCCAACTCCAGCATCTGTTCCGGAGTGAAGAAGCTCAGGAACGGTGTCCCCGCGGCACGCGCTCCCCGCACCGAGACCTCCAACTGCGCGCGCTGCTCCGGCTCCACGTCGTCCACGGGTCGTAGGAACGTGGTGACCAGGGTGGAGCCCGGGGCGAGACCGGCGACCCGGCGGAACATGGTGGTGATGGCGTCCAGGGTGAGGTACATGGTCACGCCGGTCGCGGCCACGACGGCGGGCCGCCCCATGTCGAGCCCGGCGGCGGCCAGTTGACCCCACCAGTCGCCCTCGAAGTCGACCGGTACGAACCGCAGCCAGTCCGGGACGCCGTACCCCAGTTCCGTCAGCCGTCGCCGCTTCCACGCCTGCGTGCCGGGCTGCTCGACCTCGAACACCCGGAGTTTCGCGCCGAGTTCGGGCCGCCGCTGGGCGAAGGTGTCGAGACCGGCGCCGAGGATGACGTACTGCTCCACACCCCTCCCGGCCTGCTCCTCCACCACGTCCTCGACGTAACGGGCCCGGGCCACGATCGACGCACGGATACGCCGCGTGGCCTCGACGTCCATGTCGGGACGCTCGCGCCAGTCGTCCCCGGGATCGGCGAGCCGCAGCCCGACCTCGTCCTCGATGACGTGCGGCGGCGGATCGGCCTGGACGTGCAGGGCCCGCCACAGGGCGACCCGCACCGCCGTGTGGTCCGGCTCGACCTCCGCCACCGGCTGCACCGGGCTCATCCGAAGTCCTTCGAGAAGTCCAGTTCGGCGCTGCGCTCGGTCAGCGAGTACCAGTTGCCGCTGTCGTCACGGAAGATCGCCTCGATGCCGTATGGCCGCTCGGTCGGCTCCTGGAGGAACTCGACCCCGCGCGACTTGAAGGCCGCGTGATCACCGCGGCAGTCATCGGTGGTGAACGCCCCGGCACCCAGTACCCCCTTGCTGATCAGCTTCTTCAGCGCCTCGGCGGACTCGGGGTCGAGGCCCGGCCCGTCCAGGCTCATCAGCGTGAGCGCGAGGCCGGGCTGGTTCTTGGCGCCGACGGTGACCCACCGCATGTCGCCCATCGAGATGTCGTCGCGCACCTCGAAGTCGAGTTTCTCGGTGAAGAAGGCCTTGCTGCGCTGCTGGTCGAAGGTCCACACGGTGGCGATGCCCAAGCCTTGGATCATGACTCCGCACTCCTGTCGGACGAGATTGACGCCGAGGTCGATGTCGAGCCGGCTTCCCGCTCATCACCGTAGGCAGGGCGGACCTCGCGACGCTTCTTCAAAGTTGCGGTGGGGAAACCACCGGCCCAGAGCATCGCGTAGCACCCGGGAATGAGCGCGGCCCCGCGCCCCACATGCTTGGCCCGGTACTCACTCGGCGTCAGCCCGGTCCGCGCCTTGAACCGCGCCGAGAACGTCCCGAGGCTGCTGAATCCGACCAGATGGCAGATCTCCGTCACCGACAGATCGGCGCTACGGAGCATCTCCTCGGCCCGCTCGATGCGCCGATGCGTCAGATACTGCCCGGGCGTCTCGCCGTACGCCTCCTTGAAGGCCCTGATGAAGTGGTACCGCGAGTATCCGGCATGCGCGGCCACCACGCCCAGATCGAGCTCCGGCTCGGCCCAGTCGCGATCCATGGCGTCCTTGGCAAGACGCAACTGCCGCAATTTGTCCATGCGACCGATGGTGGCACGCGGCACTGACAACGGCGCCGGTCTCATCCGCCCGTGCGGCACCCCTCAACTCAGGCGGCATCATCCAGGCCGTCCGGCACCCCTCAACTCAGGCCGGCACCATCCAAGCCGTCCGGCACCTTTCAACTCAGGCCGGCATCAATCAGCCCGTCCGGCGTTTGAGGACGAGGCCCCTTCAGGGCCGATGGGGGGTCTGGGGGCGGAGCCCCCAGCAACGGCGCCGCAGCCAAACACACACGCACGCGCGCGTGCCCGCACACACAAAGAAGGCCCCCCGGGGCGGACACCAACCGGGGGACCTTCAGCTCACTGTCGGCGAATCACACGGCCTCGACGATCGACGCCGGCGCCACCGCTTCCGCACCCTCGCCCGAACCCTCAGCCTTCGGCCCCGCCCCCTTGAGCGGAACCTCCTTCACGAACACCGCGGCGATCATCGCGACCACAGCGACCACGGCCCCCAGCAGGAACGCGGAGTGGATGCCCGCAGACACCGCGTGCTGATACGCCTCCCGCGCCACCGCCGGCAGCTTCGCCAGACTCGCGGCGTTGAGCGTCGCGGACTGCTCGGTCACCTTGGACCCCAGTGCACCCGCCCGCTCGGCCATGACGTCCTGCACCCGGTTGTTGAACAGCGCCCCCATGATGGCGACACCGAACGACGAACCCAGCGTCCGGGACAACGTGCTCGTGGAGGACGCGACACCCATGTCCTTCATCTGCACGCTGTTCTGCGCGACCAGCATGGTGATCTGCATCAGACAGCCCATGCCGAGCCCGACGACCGCCATGAACACCCCGGACATGAACCGGGTCGTGTCCGTGTCCATGGTCGACAGCAGATACAGGCCGACACCCATCAGAACGCTGCCGGCGACCGGAAACACCTTGTACTTACCGGTGTTGGTGGTCACCCGCCCCGCGACCATCGAGGTCACGAGCATCGCGCCGAGCATCGGCAGAAGCAGCAGCCCGGAGTTGGTCGCGGACGCGCCCTGCACGGACTGCTGGTACAGCGGCAGGAACAGCGTCGCACCGAACATCACGAACCCGGTGATGAAGCCGATGATCGCCATCAGGGTGAAGTTGCGGCTGCGGAAGATGTGCAGCGGCACGACCGGCTCGGCGGCCTTGGTCTGCCAGAACACGAACCCGACGAGCGCGGCCACACCGAGCCCGATCAGTTCCATGATCCGCACGGAGGTCCAGGCGTACTGCGAACCGCCCCAGGTGGTGACGAGCACGATCGAGGTGATGCCGACGGTCAGCAGCCCGGCGCCGAGGTAGTCGATCCGCGCCTGCGACCGCTTCTTCGGCAGGTGCAGCACGGCACTGATCGCGGCGAGCGCGATCACGCCGAGCGGCAGGTTGATGTAGAAGGACCAGCGCCAGCCCCAGTTGTCGGTGATGGTGCCGCCGACCAGCGGTCCGCCGATCATCGCGAGCGCCATGACGCCGGCCATCATGCCCTGGTACTTGCCCCGCTCACGCGGCGGGATGAGGTCGCCGATGATCGCCATGACGCCGACCATCAGACCACCGGCACCGAGACCCTGGATGGCCCGGAAACCGATCAACTGACCCATGTCCTGCGCCATACCGCTCAGCGCGGAACCGGCCAGGAAGATCACGATCGAGGTCATGAAGGCGCCCTTGCGCCCGTACATGTCACCGAGCTTGCCCCACAGGGGCGTGGAGCTGGCCGTGGCGAGCGTGTACGCGGTCACGACCCAGGACAGGTGCTCAAGGCCGCCCAGCTCACCGACGATCGTCGGCATGGCCGTACCCACGATCATGTTGTCGAGCATCGCGAGCATCATCGTGATCATCAGCGCGAGCAGGACGACCCGCACGCTCTTGGGCTGTTTACCGTCCGCCTCTGGCCCGGGCGCCCCTGGCCCGGCCTCGACCGTCTGTGTGTCCGCCATCTTTCCCACTCCCCTTGACACCGCTACCGTCCGGCCACTTACTTGCCGCCCGGCTAGTTGACTACACTCAGGGAAAGTAGACCCGTAACTAGCCGGGCGTCAAGTAAGTTTGCTGGAGCATGAGACGAATGGGCGGCACCATGGACGGCACCAAGCGGCAGCGTCGCGGAGACACCCGCCAGCGCATCCAGGACGTGGCGCTCGAACTCTTCGCCGAGCAGGGCTACGAGAAGACCTCGCTGCGCGAGATCGCCGAGCACCTGGACGTCACGAAGGCGGCGCTCTACTACCACTTCAAGACCAAGGAAGAGATCCTGGTCAGCATCTTCGAGGACCTGACCAGGCCGATCGAGGATCTGATCGAGTGGGGCCGCGACCAGCCGCACACCCTGGAGACCAAGCAGGAGATCGTACGGCGCTACGCCGTCGCGCTCGACGGCGCGACCCCGCTGTTCCGCTTCATGCAGGAGAACCAGGCGACGGTACGGGACCTGCGCATCGGCGAACGCTTCAAGGAGCGCATGCGCGGTCTGCGGGAGATCATGATCGACCCCGGGGCGAGCCTGGTCGACCAGGTGCGTTCCCTCAGCGCGATCTTCACGCTGCACGCCGGCATGTTCGCCGTGCAGGACCTCGAAGGCGACCCCGAGGACAAGCGCAAGGCCGTCCTGGAGGTCGCCACCGACATGATCACGCAGGCCCACGCGGGTACGAAGCCCGCCCGGGACGGGTCCTAGACGGAGACACCCTTGCCGCGCAGGAACGCGACCGGGTCTATCGCCGAGCCGTAGTTGGCGGTCGTACGGATCTCGAAGTGCAGGTGGGGGCCGCTGGAGTTGCCGGTGTTGCCGGACAGGGCGATGTGCTGACCGGTGCTGACGACCTGGCCGACCTTCACGTCGATGCGCGAGAGGTGGGCGTACTGGGAGTACGTGCCGTTGCCGTGCTTGATGACGATGGCGTTGCCGTACGCGGCACCGTCGCCCGCGCCGTTGCCGCCGGCCTTGACGACGGTTCCGCCGTGCGCGGCCATGACGTTGGTGCCGCTGGCCACGGCGAAGTCCTGCCCGCTGTGGGTGGACTGCCACATGCTGCCGGCCTGGGCGAAGCTCGCGGACAGGGTGTACTTCTTCACCGGGTCGACCCAGGAGGCGGCGACCTTCGCACTGACGGCCTTCGGCGCGACGGTCGAGGAGGCGGCGCTGGCGACCCCGGTACCCAGTACGGCGGTGGCCCCCAGTCCGACGGCCAGGACGGCCACACGGGTGCGGAGCGAAGACGTACGGGAAGAACGGGACGTGGCGCGCTGGAACATCGAAACCTCACGGGGGACGGGGACAGAAGAACCACCCGGCACACATACGGCCGCCGGATGGCACGTTCATTGGTAACCCCGGACCCCGCGGACCCCCAAACCCCTCTTCTACGACGGAACCTAGTACTTCACCACAAAACTTCAGACTTCTTGACAGAGCACCCATGCATCCCGATTCAGCCCCCTGGAGGGCGAAATCGGTCATTCGGTTCCATGGACCTCAAGAAAAAAGTCCTTTTTGCCCCGATCGGGGCGTGCGACTACCTCTCCTAGTAGGGGCCGAATCGCCTGTGCGGCTTGTCACCGGCGGGGACCATCGCCGGCCGCCGAAATGTGGCGCAGACCTCTATACACCTACCGTTCAGTAACCTTACGGTTCCCCTCACGCCACCCGCGCCCGCGACCATGCCTTCTGCACCACTCGGCAGCGCATAGACGTGAGAGGAACCCCCACCCCCATGACGAGACGACGCCCCTGGGCTCGCCGTACCGCCATAGTCGCCGTGACCGCGGCCGCCCTCGCGACGCTGACCGTCCCCGCGGAGGCCGCGACGACAAGCACCACCACCGCGACCGCCACGGTGGACTACGCCACCTGGCAGGCAGACTGCCAGACGGTGATGAACCAGGCCCTGCCCTACCTGAAGCAGCGCATCGCGGCCACCGAGCCCGGCGAGAAGCAGGCGATCGTCTTCGACATCGACAACACCACCCTGGAGACCGACTTCGGCTTCAGCTGGCCGCAGCCGGCCAACAAGCCGGTCCTCGCGGTCGCCAAGTACGCCCAGGAACACGGCGTTTCGCTGTTCTTCGTCACGGCCCGCCCCGGCATCATCTACCTGCCGACCGAGTACAACCTCGAACACGACGGCTACGACGTCGACGGCCTCTACGTACGCGGCCTCCTCGACCTCTTCAAGGACGTCGCCGACTACAAGACGGCCCAGCGCACCACGATCGAGAACAAGGGCTACACGATCATCGCGAACATCGGCAACAGCGCCACCGACCTGTCGGGCGGCCACGCCGAGAAGACCTTCAAACTGCCGGACTACGACGGCCAGTTGTCGTGAGCCGTTAGGCTCCGTCCGTTCGCTCGACGACGGGGGTGAGGCGGCGGATGGAACCCGCGGTACTCGGTGGCAAGTTGGCGTCAAGCCTGATCACACCGCTGCTGAAGAAGCTGTTCGTGCCCGACGCACCCGGCGCGGGCCTGGTCGACAAACCTGTCCGCCTGTCCTCCCTCGTCTCCTTCAAGGGCGAGAAACGCACCCTGACGGAGAAGGACGTCCACAAGCTCGCCGCCCACCTGGTCGCGCGGGCGGTGGACTCCCCCGGCGAGACCCCCTTCCCACCCGACGAACAGACCGCCGTGGCCGACGCGTTGGCCCGCCGCCTGCTCGCCCTGGGCGACCTGGACATGGACGACGTCCAGGCCGTACGCCTCGGACACCGGGAACTTGCAAGGCAGTTGGAGCACGGCGCCCCTGCCCCCGACGGACTCTCCACCGACGCCCGCTACTTCCTCGGAAACGCCACCGAGTGGGCCTGCCTCCAGATCCTGGAGTTCTTCACCCGCAGGTCCACGTTCGTGGCCCGCACGCTAGTGGAACAGACCCGGACGCAAGCCGAACTGATCGCCCGCGTCGACGAGTTGATCGCCCGCACCCCACGCCCCGGCGCCCACGACCGCGCTTTCGAACGCCGCTACCTCCCGTACGTCGCCGAGCGCCACAACCACATCACCATCTACGGCATCGACCTCCGCGACTCTCCGGACCGCTGGCCCTTGGAGGTGGCGTACCTCAGCCTGGAAGCAGCGGAGACGGAGGAACGGCAGCTCCCCGACGAACACTCGGGTGCCGCCTTCACCGTCCAACTCCCGGCCGAGGACGCCCTGTCGACCCACGACCGCGTACTGCTGCGCGGCGACGCGGGTTCGGGCAAGACGACGCTGGTGCAGTGGCTCGCGGTGACGGCGGCGCGGGACGGCGACCGCATCCCGTACGTCCTCCCGTTGCGCACCCTGATCCGCACCGGCCAACTCCCCTCCCCCGAAGCCTTCTTGACAGCCACCGCCTGCCCCTACACCCCACCGGAGGGCTGGACGGAACGCGTCCTGACCGCCGGACGAGCCCTGGTCCTCGTCGACGGCCTGGACGAAATCCCCTCAGCCGACCGCAACCGCACCCGCGACTGGCTCCAGTCCCTGATCCGAGCCTTCCCGGGCAACCGCTGGCTCCTGACCTCCCGCCCCACCGCGATCCGCCCCGACTGGCTGGCCTCCGAGGGCTTCCACGAACTGACCCTGGTCCCGATGCGCCGCTCCGAGGTGAAGACCTTCGTCGAGCGCTGGCACACGGCGGCCCAGGCCCCGGAGTACGAGGTCCCGCTTCTCGACTCCCTGCGGACGAAGCGTGACTTGGCGCGACTCGCCACCAATCCCCTGATGTGCGGCCTGATCTGCGCCCTGCATCGCGAACGCCGGGGCTATCTCCCCACAGGCCGCAAGGAGTTGTACGACGCGGCTCTGACAATGCTGCTGGCTCGGCGGGACCGGGAGCGGGGCATGGGCGCGCTGGAGGGAGCGGAACTGGGCGAGGAGGCTCAGCTGGAGATCCTCCAACGCCTCGCGTACGCCCTGGTGTTGAGCGGCCGCACGGAGATGGACCAGGAGACAGCGGAGGGAATCGTTGAACGATGCCTGCCCACGGTCGCCGGGCAGGGCGACGCCAGGACGGTACTACGGGACCTGCTGCTGAGAAGCGGCCTGCTCCGCCAACCCGCCGACGGTGTCGTCGACTTCGTCCACCGCACCTTCCAGGACTACCTGGGCGCGCGGCACGCGGTGGAGGAGGGCCACCTCGACGTCCTCACCAGTCACGCGGACGACACCCAGTGGGAGGACGTCATCCGCATGGCGGTGGCCCACGCCCGGCCGCGCGAACGGGTCGTAGTGCTAAGGCAGTTGCTGGCCCGGGACAGCCCCCGCCTGACCCTGCTGGCGCTGGCGTGCCTTGAGCATGCGACAGCGCTGGATCCGGCGGTGCGGGCGCAGGTGGAGCAACGAGCCGCCGCGCTGATTCCGCCGCGTACGACGGCGGAAGGAAAGGAGCTGGCCGAGGCCGGGCCGCTGGTCCTGGAGTTGCTGCCGGGGCCGGAAGGGCTGACGGACGATGAAGCGAGGGCCGTCACGGTTACCGCCTCGGTCCTGGGCGCGGAGGAACCCGACGGTGCCCTCGGTGTACTGCGACGTTTCCGCAGCCATCCGTCCCTCGGCGTGCGGCGTCAACTCACGGGAACGTGGGACCGGTTCGACATCCGGGAGTACGCGGTCGAGGTCCTTGACCATCTGCTCCGGGACGGTCTCTTCATGGGCTGCGCATCGTCCGAACAGTTGGCGGCACTGCGGCTGATGCGCCCCTGGTCCAGACTGACGCTCACCGGTTCGCACGGCATAGGCGAGATAGTCGACGCCATCGTGGATCCGAACGCCGTCAACCTGCTGAGTTTTGTGAGGAACGACGACATAGGTCCTCTGGACGAATTGATGGCCTTCCGGTCCTTGACCGAGCTGCGGCTTCAGAACTGCGTCAACGTCCGCTCCTTGGCAGCCCTGTCAAAAACGCCCCTGACAGACCTGACATGTCTCCGCATCGGGCGCACTACAGGTCTGCGCACCCTGTCCGGGCTCACCCGGCTTTCCCTGGACCAGTCGTTCCCGGAGGGCGGACAGCTTCCCGACCACCTGCCCGTGGACGCGCCTCTGGAGTACCTGAACCTGGGCTGGGACACGATGGCCTCCACCGGCATACGCGGTCTGGAACACTGGCCGACCCTCACCACGCTCCGCCTCGATGAACCACGCGCCCCACTGAGCGCCAGAGACTGGCGGAGAGTGAAAGGCCTGCCCGCCCTGCGGCACCTCGCCTTGAGCGGGCAGCTCAACGGCTACGCCGTGGATGTCATGCCAGAACTGCCTTCCATCGAGTCCCTCCGCCTTTCCGCCCCTGATGCGCACCCAAGTCGGCTTCGCACCCTCGCCTCCCGCCTTCCAGGCCTGCGCACGCTGACCATCTGGACCTACGGGGGCGCGACCTCCCACGACATGTACGCTGAAATCTTCCCCACGGCCGAGGTAATAGAAGTGCCACGCCTCTGAACAAGCAAAAGGGGCCGGTGCCCAAAAGGCACCGGCCCCTCTCCCAGCCGTAAAACCCAAACCGCTGAGCCTTACGCCTCCTTGCTCAAATTCGGACCCGCGCCACCAGCGGCGGCATCCTCGATCGGCGGCACATCGGGAAGCGCCGACTTCTCCTCACCCCGGAAGGTGAAGGTCTTCGCGTCGCCCTCGCCCTCGACATCCACGACCACGATGTGCCCGGGACGCAGCTCGCCGAAGAGGATCTTCTCCGAGAGCGTGTCCTCGATCTCGCGCTGGATCGTGCGCCGCAGCGGACGCGCGCCCAGCACCGGGTCGTAACCCTTCTTGGAGAGGAGCTCCTTCGCGGCCTGGGAGAGCTCGATGCCCATGTCCCGGTCCTTGAGGCGCTCGTCCACCTTGCCGATCATCAGGTCGACGATCTGGAGGATGTCCTCCTGCGTGAGCTGCGGGAAGACGACGACGTCGTCGACGCGGTTGAGGAACTCGGGGCGGAAGTGCTGCTTGAGCTCGTCCGAGACCTTGTTCTTCATGCGCTCGTAGTTGGACTTCGTGTCACCCGTGGCCGCGAAACCGAGGTTGAAGCCCTTGGAGATGTCCCGCGTGCCGAGGTTGGTCGTCATGATGATGACCGTGTTCTTGAAGTCCACGACCCGGCCCTGGGAGTCGGTCAGGCGACCGTCCTCCAGGATCTGGAGAAGGCTGTTGAAGATGTCCGGGTGGGCCTTCTCGACCTCGTCGAAGAGGACGACCGAGAACGGCTTGCGGCGGACCTTCTCCGTGAGCTGGCCGCCCTCTTCGTAGCCCACGTATCCGGGGGGCGAACCGAAGAGCCGCGACACCGTGTGCTTCTCGCTGAACTCCGACATGTCGAGGGAGATCAGCGCGTCCTCGTCACCGAAGAGGAACTCGGCGAGCGCCTTGGACAGCTCGGTCTTACCGACACCGGACGGGCCGGCGAAGATGAACGAACCACCGGGACGCTTCGGGTCCTTGAGGCCCGCACGCGTACGACGGATCGCCTTCGAGAGCGCCTTGACGGCGTCCTTCTGGCCGATGACCCGCTTGTGGAGCTCGTCCTCCATGCGGAGGAGCCGGGAGGACTCCTCTTCGGTGAGCTTGAAGACCGGGATGCCGGTGGCGGTCGCGAGGACCTCGGCGATCAGCTCGCCGTCGACCTCGGCGACGACGTCCATGTCGCCGGCCTTCCACTCCTTCTCCCGCTTGGCCTTGGCGGCCAGGAGCTGCTTCTCCTTGTCGCGGAGGGAGGCGGCCTTCTCGAAGTCCTGCGAGTCGATCGCGGACTCCTTGTCGCGGCGGACGCCGGCGATCTTCTCGTCGAACTCGCGCAGGTCCGGCGGCGCGGTCATCCGGCGGATGCGCATCCGGGAACCGGCCTCGTCGATCAGGTCGATCGCCTTGTCCGGCAGGAAGCGGTCCGAGATGTACCGGTCGGCCAGCGTGGCGGCCTGCACGAGCGCCTCGTCCGTGATGGAGACACGGTGGTGCGCCTCGTACCGGTCGCGCAGACCCTTGAGGATCTCGATGGTGTGCGGCAGGGACGGCTCCGCGACCTGGATGGGCTGGAAGCGGCGCTCAAGGGCCGCGTCCTTCTCCAGGTGCTTGCGGTACTCGTCCAGCGTCGTCGCACCGATGGTCTGCAGCTCACCGCGGGCCAGCATCGGCTTCAGGATCGAAGCGGCGTCGATGGCGCCCTCGGCGGCACCCGCACCGACCAGCGTGTGCAGCTCGTCGATGAACAGGATGATGTCGCCGCGGGTGCGGATCTCCTTGAGGACCTTCTTCAGGCGCTCCTCGAAGTCACCGCGGTAGCGGGAGCCGGCGACCAGCGCGCCGAGGTCCAGGGTGTAGAGGTGCTTGTCCTTGAGGGTCTCGGGCACCTCGCCCTTGACGATGGCCTGCGCGAGGCCCTCGACGACGGCGGTCTTGCCGACGCCGGGCTCACCGATCAGGACCGGGTTGTTCTTCGTACGGCGGGACAGCACCTGCATGACCCGCTCGATCTCCTTCTCGCGCCCGATGACCGGGTCGAGCTTGGACTCACGAGCGGCCTGGGTGAGGTTGCGGCCGAACTGGTCGAGGACCAGGGACGTCGAGGGGGTGCCCTCCGCAGGGCCGCCGGCGGTGGCGGTCTCCTTGCCCTGGTAACCGGAGAGCAGCTGGATCACCTGCTGCCGCACACGGTTGAGATCAGCGCCCAGCTTGACCAGGACCTGGGCGGCGACGCCCTCGCCCTCACGGATCAGGCCGAGCAGGATGTGCTCCGTGCCGATGTAGTTGTGGCCCAGCTGAAGGGCCTCGCGGAGCGAGAGCTCCAGGACCTTCTTGGCTCGGGGGGTGAAGGGGATGTGACCGGACGGCGCCTGCTGGCCCTGTCCGATGATCTCCTCCACCTGCTGGCGGACCGCCTCAAGCGAAATGCCGAGGCTCTCCAGGGCCTTTGCGGCGACACCCTCACCCTCGTGGATCAGGCCCAGGAGGATGTGCTCGGTGCCGATGTAGTTGTGGTTGAGCATCCGGGCTTCTTCCTGAGCCAGGACGACAACCCGCCGCGCGCGGTCGGTGAACCTCTCGAACATCGTTAATCGCTCCTCAGAGCGGTCAGGCAGTAAGGGGACGCTCCCCTCCCTGTCCTTCCGCAGCTTAGTCCCGCAAGCGGGGACCGCTCATTCCAACTGCCGACACCGGACCGAGATCCAACACTGCCTCCTGAACCCGAACGCCGACATCTGCTCCAACCTGATGGTGCGAGACGATGTTCCCGCAGGCCAGGCAGTTACCCTCACCATGAGTACGCCGATGGCGAACGTGAGACGCCCTTTTCTGCGTGTCGCCCCCTCCCACTAGGGATTGTCTTACCCGTACGGACTGACACTCCATGCCGTTCGCACCGGTTCCCTCCGCTACGGGCGAACAACCTTGCGCCGCGCCGCACCCCCGAACGCCCCCGTTTCCCGTACCCAGCGCATTCGTTGGACCACCCAGCGTAACTCCCGGCCCGCTTCGGCGGTTGCTCTTGGCATGGTTCGCACAGTCCCCCCTCTCGGCACGGTCCCGCTCCCCCGCCGCCCGCTCGATCCGGACGAGTGGCAGCGGAACTGGTACGAGAACGAACTGGGGTGGCGCACGGTGCCCGGAGAGCCGCTACGGCTCGTCACGGGCCTGCGTTTCGACGTCCTGGACGTGCCGGTCGAGGCCGGCGCCGCGGCGCTCTGGCGACTGGGCCCGGACTCTCCGGTGGCCGTACGGGGCGACCGGATGCGGCTTCTGGTGGCCGCGGGCAGCGCGGAGGAACTTCCGGGGCTGCTGGACTGGCTGGAGTGGGGCGCTCTGGCGCCGACGCTGGATCTGGTGGCGCTGGGCGCGGACGGGCACATGGAGGCGCCGTCGTTCCCCGGAGCGAGGCCCTCAGGGGCACCACTGCCGGGCTCGGGGGTCGCGAAGGTGCAACCGTTCCCCGCGGGCAGTTCGCGTCCCTTGCAGGGGGCCGCCGTGTGGCTGCGACCCCCCGAGCCGGGGTGCGAGGTCGAGGCCTCGCTGCCGACAATGCCGGCCGTGGGGGGCGTTGGGCACGCCCCTGATCTCGTACGACTTGTGGACACGATGGCCACTCAGTGCCACCGGGTACGGCTGCGGCGCTCCTGCGCTCAGCCGTTGGCCTTCTCGTAGGCCTCGCGAATGGCCGCGGGAACACGACCGCGGTCGTTCACGTCGTGGCCGTTCTCCTTGGCCCACGCGCGAATCTGCGCGGTGTCCTGGCTGCCGCCCGTTGCGGCACGCGCCTTTCCGCGACCGCCCGAAGCGCGGCCACCGGTACGGCGCCCGCCCTTCACGTAAGCGTCGAGAAGTCCACGGAGCTTGTCCGCATTCGCGGTGGTGAGATCGATCTCGTACGTCTTGCCGTCCAGCGCGAACGTCACTGTCTCGTCCGCCTCGCCGCCGTCGAGGTCATCGACAAGAAGGACCTGAACCTTCTGTGCCACCGGATTTCCTTTCATCGATTACTTGCGGGCCTGGGGTCTGCGGCGTCCGCCGTTTCGCCGTCCCCTGTTATATGCAGTACTGCAGTACGTCGGAAAGCAAACCGCTTTTGCTGGAAAAACACAAACCCCTGGGAGAGACCGAGTGACCTCCCTCGTCCAGAAAGATGCGCGTTTCGGACATAGGGAACCTGGGCAGGGCGACCCGGCCGAATTGGGGGCCGCGATCACAGATGCAGAAGCATCCGGCTGTTGCCCAAGGTGTTCGGTTTCACTCGTTCGAGACCGAGGAACTCCGCCACGCCCTCGTCATAGGAACGCAACAGCTCCGCGTAGACATCGGTGTCAACAGGTGTCTCACCGATCTCCACGAAGCCGTGCTTCGAGAAGAAGTCCACTTCGAAGGTGAGACAGAAAACGCGACGAACGCCTAGCCAGCGAGCCGTGTGCAGCAACTTCTCCAGCAACTGATGGCCCACACCGGCACCCTTCAAGCCGGGCTTCACCGCGAGAGTGCGGACTTCCGCGAGGTCTTCCCACATGACATGCAGTGCCCCGCAGCCGACGACCTCGGCGTTGTCGTCCCGTTCGGCGACCCAGAACTCCTGGATGTCCTCGTAAAGAGTCACCGTCGCTTTGTCGAGCAGGATGCGACCGCGGACGTAGGCGTCAAGGAGTCGGCGCACCGCCTCGACATCGCCGGTCCGGGCCCGCCGGACGGTGATGGCTTTCGCGGTGACTTCGGGGTGCTCTGCTGACATGAGCGGACGCTATCGCCCGCCGCCCGAGGGCGCGGAGCCGGGGTTCTGGACGCCATCCGCGGGTTCGGGTGTTTCCGGTCCCTGGACGATGCGTACGGCGCTGCGGAGGGCCTCACGCTGTTCGTCGCTCATCATCCCGAAGAAGGCGACGAGAGCGGCCGCGGGGTTGTCGCTCTGGGACCAGGCGTCGTTCATCAGGGCGGCGGAGTAGGCGGCCCGTGTGGAGACCGCCTCATATCGATAGGCCCGGCCTTCCGCCTCACGACGCACCCAGCCCTTCTGATGGAGATTGTCCAAAACGGTCATCACCGTGGTGTACGCGATGGACCGTTCCCGCTGAAGGTCTTCCAGGACTTCTCGAACGGTCACCGGGCGGTTCCACTTCCACACCCGCGTCATGACCGAGTCTTCGAGTTCTCCCAATGGGCGAGGCACAGCTCAGAACCATAGTGGAAAAGGAACAAAAAGGGCGTACGACTCGGAAAGCACGCGTGCGCATGCAGGAGTCGTACGCCCTTGAAGGCGCCGCGGAAAACGGAGGGTTCAGGCGTCGGCGGCCGAAGAGGCCTGGCGGGCGCTCTCCGCGCGCGCGATGGCGGCGTCGACGGCCGCGTCCTCCTTGGCCTTCATGGCCCCGCCCTGGGTCTTCACGATGACCCGGATCAGTCCGATGAAGAACACGGCCATGACGACCGGGGGCACGAGCGCGGAGACATAGTCCATGCCCCCAGAGTAGCCACGGGCCCCAAGGAGGACGGGACGGGGTCGGTTCAGCCGGCGGCGAGCCGCTGCGACGGGTTCGCGGGAGGTGGTGCCGGTTTGCGCCGGGGGAAGACCTCGCCGGGGGTGGGGATGGGCCGCGACGGCTTCGGCGCCGCGGGCGCGGGCGCCGGCACGGGCCGCCCGCCGGGCCGCTCCACGGGCTTGCGTACGGGCTCCTTGGCGTCCTCCCCGACCAGTTCGCCGTCGGTCGCGCGAAAGCCGCCGGAGAGACCTCCAGGGAGCGCCAGGAGGCGGGTGCGCGAGGCGGGGACGGTCGGGGCGGCGGTCCTGGCGGTCGTACGGCGGGCCAGGCGCGCGCGTACGTCCTGTTCGGCGAGGGTGAGGCAGCGGTCCAGGAGGGCGGCCGCGGAGGGGTTCCCGCGCAGTGCTCTCAGCGCGGAGAGGTCGTCGACGTCCGGGCGGTACCCGGCGCCGAGGGCCTCCTCCAGGAGGGTGAGGTAGCCGGCGGTGGTGCCGGGCAGGGCGGCGCGGTACCGGGCGAGGTCGGCGACCAGGAAGGCGCGCAGTCGGACTCCCTCGCGTACCGCCTCGTCGAGCGATTCGGCGAGCCGGAGACAGTCCTGGACATCCTCGGCCGAGGCGGTTCGGGGCTGGAGGGCGAGGGCGAGGGCGCGACGGAGCACACGCAGCTCCTCCGCACCGAACGCCATGCCGCCGCGGGATCCGTATGGCGTGGGCATGTGCCGACGATACGCGCTAATCAGACAAATTCGACATAGGGGGCGGGTGTGGCGCGGGCTTTTCGCCCGGGGCGGGCGGCGACGGCGCTACCGCGCGGGGCAGGCGCACTGCGCTGGCATTACGGCTCCGTCGGGCGCGACAGCACCCGCTGGGCGCGCCTGAGCGACGCCGGCGGGGGTCAGCCGCTGCCCGGCGCCGCTCACCAGGTCACATCCGTGAGACGTTCCGCTCGTACACCAGCCGCAGGCCGATCAGGGTCAGCCAGGGCTCGTGCTCGTCGATGACCGAGGCCTCGCCCAGGACCATCGGGGCGAGGCCGCCGGTCGCGATGACGGTGACGTCCTCCGGGTCGTCGGCCAGTTCCTTGGCCATCCGGGTGACGACACCGTCGACCTGACCGGCGAAGCCGTAGACGATGCCCGACTGCATCGCCTCGACGGTGTTCTTGCCGATCACGCTGCGCGGCCTGGCCACCTCGATCTTGCGCAGCTGGGCGCCCTTGACGCCGAGGGCCTCGACCGAGATCTCGATCCCGGGGGCGATGACACCGCCGATGTACTCCCCGCGCGCGGAGACCGCGTCGAACGTGGTCGCCGTACCGAAGTCGACGACGATCGCCGGGCCGCCGAAGAGCTCGACCGCGGCGACCGCGTTGATGATGCGGTCCGCGCCGACCTCCTTGGGGTTGTCGGTGAGGATCGGGACGCCGGTCTTGACGCCCGGTTCGACGAGGACCGCGGGGACGTCGCCGTAGTAGCGGCGGGTGACCTCGCGCAGTTCGTGCAGGACGGACGGGACGGTGGCGCAGATCGCGATGCCGTCGATGCCGTCGCCCAGCTCCTCTCCGAGGAGCGGGTGCATGCCCATCAGGCCCTGGAGGAGGACGGCGAGTTCGTCGGCGGTGCGGCGCGCGTCCGTGGAGATGCGCCAGTGCTCGATGATCTCCTCGCCGTCGAACAGGCCCAGGACGGTGTGCGTGTTGCCCACGTCGATCGTGAGGAGCATGACTACTGCGCCTCACGGAGGTCGAGGCCGATGTCCAGGATCGGCGCGGAATGGGTCAGGGCGCCTACGGCGAGGTAGTCCACCCCGGTGTCGGCGTACGCCTTGGCGTTGTCCAGGGTGAGCCGGCCCGAGGCCTCCAGGGTGGCGCGGCCGTGGACGATACCGACGGCCTCCGCGCACTCCCCGGGCGTGAAGTTGTCCAGGAGGATCAGGTCGGCGCCCGCGTCCAGGACGTCACGGAGCTGGTGCAGGGTGTCGACCTCGACCTCGATCGGAACGTCCGGGAAGGCCTCCCGTACGGCCTTGAAGGCCTGGGCGACGCCGCCCGCGGCGACCACGTGGTTGTCCTTGACGAGGGCCGCGTCCGAGAGGGACATGCGGTGGTTGACGCCACCGCCGCAGCGGACCGCGTACTTCTCCAGGGAGCGCAGTCCCGGCGTCGTCTTGCGGGTGTCGCGGACCTTCGCCTTGGTGCCCTCCAGGGCGTCGGCCCACGCGCGCGTGGCGGTCGCGATGCCGGAGAGGCGGCACAGGAGGTTGAGCGCGCTGCGCTCGGCGGTCAGCAGGTCACGCGTGCGCGTGGTGACCGACAGGAGCTTCTGTCCGGCCTCGACGAGGTCGCCGTCCTCGACGTGCCGCTCGACCTCGAACTCGTCGGTGCAGACCACGGAGACCACCGCTTCGGCGACCCGCAGGCCCGCCACGACACCGGCCTCGCGCGCGGTGAAGTCGGCGGTGGCGACGGCCTCTTCGGGGATGGTCGCCACGGTCGTCACGTCGACGCCGCCGGCCAGGTCCTCCTGGATGGCGACATTGGCGATGTCCTCGACCTCCAGGGGGTCGAGTCCGGCGTCCGCCAGGAGCTCGGCGAGCGCGGGATCAAGGCCGCACTCCATGTACTCGGCATCTTCGCCCGAGCCACAGGCACAGCCGTCGCCGCAGCCACCGCTGTCGGCGAGGGGAAGGTCGTGGGTGCTCACTTCTGTCACTGCTCCTGGGGACGGTGCTGCCGGGTCGGGGGGAAGTCTGCGGTGTCCGTGGTGTGTACGGCCAGCGTGCGATCGGGATTCAGCCGTACGACGATGTGGCGGCGCCATGCGGTGTCGTCGCGGTCGGCGTGGTCCTCGCGCCAGTGGCAGCCGCGGGTCTCCTCGCGCCGGGCGGCGGCGGTGACCAGGACGCGGGCGACGCACAGGAGGTTGGTGGCCTCCCAGGTGTCGACGCCGGGCTCGGCGGTCTTGCCGTTCTCGTCGAGGGCGTCACGGGCGTCGCTGTGCAGTCGCTGGAGCTGTCCGGCGGCCTGGGCGAGGGAGTCGGCGGAGCGCAGGACGCCCGCGCCCTCGGTCATGATCCGCTGGATCGCGAAGCGGGCCTCAGGGGCGAGCAGGGGGTGCGCGGGCTTCTGGGGGTGCGGGACCGGCTCGGGCACACGCGCGTGGAGGGCGTTCTCGGCCTGGTTGCCGGTGATGTCGGCGACGATCCGCTCGGCGTAGACGAGGCCTTCGAGGAGGGAGTTGGAGGCGAGCCGGTTCGCGCCGTGCACGCCGGTGCAGGCGACCTCGCCGCACGCGTACAGGCCGGGGACGGTCGTACGGCCCCGGGAGTCGGTGCGGACGCCGCCGGAGGCGTAGTGGGCGGCCGGGGCGACGGGGACGGGCTCGGTGACCGGGTCGATGCCGTGGCTGCGGCAGGCCGCGAGGATCGTCGGGAAGCGGTGCTCCCACATGTCGGCACCGAAGTGCCGGGCGTCCAGGAACATGTGCTCGGCGTCCTGCTCCTGCATGCGCCGCATGATGCCCTTGGCGACGATGTCCCGGGGCGCGAGCTCGGCCAGTTCGTGCTGGCCCACCATGAAGCGCACGCCGTCGGCGTCGACCAGGTGGGCGCCTTCGCCGCGCACCGCCTCGGAGACGAGGGGCTGCTGGCCCTCCGCGTCGGCGCCGAGGAACAGCACGGTGGGGTGGAACTGCACGAACTCCAGGTCGGAGACCTCGGCGCCCGCGCGGAGGGCGAGGGCGACCCCGTCGCCGGTCGACACGGACGGGTTGGTGGTCGCCGAGAAGACCTGCCCCATGCCACCGGTCGCGAGGACCACCGCGGGCGCGTGCACGGCACCCACACCGTCGTGCTGGCCCTCGCCCATGACGTGCAGGGTGACGCCCGCGGTACGGCCGTCGGCATCCGTCAGGAGGTCGAGGACGAGCGCGTTCTCGATCGTGCGCAGGCCACGCGCGTGTACGGCCTCGACGAGCGCCCTGGAGACCTCCGCGCCGGTCGCGTCGCCGCCCGCGTGCGCGATACGGCGCCGGTGGTGACCGCCCTCGCGGGCCAGCTCCAGTCCTCCTTCGGAGGACTCGTCGAAGTGGGCACCGGTCTCGATGAGCCGCCGTACGGCGTCGGGGCCCTCGGTGACGAGGATCCGTACGGCCTCCTCGTCGCACAGGCCCGCACCGGCCACCAGGGTGTCCTCCAGGTGCTGTTCGGGGGTGTCGCCCTCCCCTAGGGCCGCGGCGATACCGCCCTGGGCCCAGCGGGTGGAGCCGTCGTCGAGGCGGGCCTTCGTGACGACGACCGCCCGCAGGCCCGCCGCCTCGCAGCGCAGGGCTGCGGTCAGGCCGGCCACTCCGGAGCCGACCACCACCACGTCCGCGTCGATGGACCACCCGGGGGCGGGCGCGTGCAGTCGTATGCCTGTGCTGGTCACGAGGCGGCTCCGAGGGTTCCGAAAGCGAGTGGGATGTTGTCGATCAGCCGGGTCGTCCCGACCCGGGCGGCGACCGCGAGGACGGCCTCGCCGGTGAAGTCCTCGTCGATGTCCGTGAAGTCGGAGGGGTCGACCAGGGCGAGGTAGTCCAGGGCGAGCGGCGGGTCCAGGCGGGCGGCGTCGTCGAGGACCAGGCGGGCGGCGGCGCGGACGGAGGCCGGGTTGCCGGGGCCGGGAGCCGCCTTGGCGACGGCGTGCGCGTCGGCCGCCGCGCGGGACTCCCCTATGGCGCTGAGCGCCTCGGCACGCGCGTGCGTGGCGGGCACCTCACGGGCCCGCGCGCGGAGCGCCTCCTGGGCGGCGTGCCGGTCGCGGCCCGCGAACAGCGCCTGGGAGAGGGCGAGCGCGGTGCGCCGCTCCCGGGGGGACAGATAGCGGTTTCGGCTGGACAGGGCCAGGCCGTCGGCCTCGCGGACGGTCGGCACGCCGACGATGTCCATGCCGAAGTTCAGGTCGCGCACCATGCGGCGGATCAGGGCGAGCTGCTGGGCGTCCTTCTGGCCGAACAGGGCGGCGTCGGGACGGGTGAGGTGCAGCAGCTTGGCGACGACGGTGAGCATGCCGTCGAAGTGACCGGGGCGGACCGCACCCTCCAGGCGTTCGCCCATGGGGCCCGCCGAGATGCGGACATGGGGTTCGCCGCCGGGGTAGACCTCGTCCACGGAGGGTGCGAACACCACGTCGGCGCCCGCCAGTTCGGCGATCTTGAGGTCGGCGTCCAGGGTGCGCGGATAGCGGTCGAGGTCCTCGCCCTTGCCGAACTGCAGCGGATTCACGAAGACGGTGACCACGACCTCGCCGTCCGGTCCGGCGATCTCGCGAGCCGTGCGGACCAGGGTGGCGTGGCCCTCGTGCAGGGCGCCCATCGTCATCACGACGGCGCGACGGCCCGCACGCGTGCGTGCGTGCAGTTCCTCGGCGGTGCGCAGCAGGGTGGCGGTCATCCGGCATCTCCCTCGGTGCCGTTGGCGAGCACCCCGAGGAGGTCCTCGGCGAGCTCCGGCTTGAGCAGCCCGTGGGCCAGGGCCCGGTCGGCGGTCGCGCGGGCCATCGCCAGATAGCCGGCGACGGTCTGCGGGGCGTGCTTGCGCAACTCGGTGACATGCGCGGCGACCGTGCCCGCGTCCCCGCGCGCGACGGGGCCGGTGAGCGCCGCGTCGCCGGAGCGCAGGGCGTTGTCCAGGGCGGCGCCCAGCAGCGGGCCGAGCATCCGGTCGGGGGCCTCGACGCCGGCCGTGCGCAGCAGCTCCATGGACTCGGCGACCAGGGTCACCAGGTGGTTGGCGCCCAGCGCGAGGGCCGCGTGGTAGAGCGGGCGGCTCTCCTCGGCGATCCACTCGGGCTCGCCGCCCATCTCGATCACCAGGGCCTCGGCGGCCAGCCGCAGCTCCTCGGGCGCGGTGACCCCGAAGGAGCATCCGGCGAGCCGCTGGACGTCCACCGGAGTGCCCGTGAAGGTCATCGCGGGGTGCAGGGCCAGCGGCAGCGCGCCGACGCGCAGAGCGGGGTCCAGGACCCGCGCGCCGTACCGCCCGGAGGTGTGCACAAGGAGCTGCCCCGGGCGTACGGCCCCGGTGTCGGCGAGGCCCTCCACGAGCCCGGGCAGCGCGTCGTCCGGGACGGTCAGCAGCACCAGGTCGGAGCGCTCCAGGACCTGCGCGGGCGTGACGACCGGCACGTCCGGGAGCATCAGCGCGGCCCGTCGCCTGGACGCGTCGGACACCCCGGAGACGGCCACCGGGCGGTGCCCGGCCAGCTGGAGCGAGGCGGCCAGCGCGGGTCCCACCCGGCCGGCGCCGACTACCCCGACGGCGAGCCGCGCGGGGCGGTCCTTGGGCTCTGGCTGTTGGAATGTACTCACGCGACGGCGGCCTTCCCGTTCCAGTCCGCTCCGGGTACCGGACGATTTCTCGTCATGTTAACGCGATCGGTTCGAGGGAGGTCCGGTTGTCCACAGGCTGTGGGCGGTCGCACAGCCGTGCCGTACGGGAAAGCCTGTGGAAATCCGGGTGCTTCCGCGGACCCGTGCCAGGCATCATCCGGAGCATGAGCGATACGGCGGAACAGGGCGTGGATCAGGCGGAGCAGGGCGAGCGGGGAGCGGAGCCGGCAACGGACGAGGAACGCGACCTGGCGCGCCGCGAACGGCGCCTCAGCGCGAACCGGAACGCGGAGCGCGCGCTCGCGCGCCTCGGCTTCCTGGGCACGCTCCGGGAACGGCTGGCTTTCGTACAGGAGGCGGCCGAGCCGTACGACCTGGACGAGACGTCGGACATGTACGGCGGCGGCATAGTCGAGACCTTGGAGAAGCGGGTCGCCGAACTGCTCGGCAAGGAGGCCGCCGCCTTCTTCCCCACGGGCACGATGGCGCAGCAGGTCGCCGTGCGCTGCTGGGCGGGCCGCACCGGCAACCCGACCGTCGCCCTGCACCCGCTCGCCCACCCCGAAGTACACGAACGGGATGCGTTCAGCCAGGTCAGCGGGCTCCGCCCGGTCCACGTGACGAGCGAACCCCGGCAGCCGACCGCCGACGAGGTCCGCGACTTCCCGGAGCCCTTCGGGACGCTGATGCTCGAACTGCCCCTCCGGGACGCCGGTTTCGTGCTGCCCTCCTGGGAGGAACTCTCCGCCGTCGTCGAGGCCGCCCACGAACGCGACGCGGTGGTCCACTTCGACGGCGCCCGTCTCTGGGAGTCCGCCACCCACTTCGGCCGCCCGCTAGACGAGATCGCCGACCTCGCCGACAGCGTCTACGTGTCGTTCTACAAGTCCCTCGACGCCCTCGGCGGCGCCGCGCTAGCGGGCCCGAAGACCCTCATCGACGAGGCGAAGACCTGGCGGCACCGCTACGGAGGCACGATCTTCCAGCAGTTCCCCACCGCGCTGACGGCCCTCGCGGGCCTGGACCGGGAACTCCCCCGGCTTCCCGCGTACGTGGCCCACGCGCGCGTGGTCGCCGAGGCGCTGCGCGAGGGGTTCGCGGCGGCCGGGGTGCCCTGGATGCGCGTCCACCCCGAGCAGCCGCACACGAACGAGTTCCAGGTCTGGCTGCCGTACGACCTCGACACCGTCACAGAGGCCGCGATCCGGCAGGCCGAGGAGACGAAGACCTCCCTGTTCTCCAACTACTGGGACGCGAAGGGCCCGGGCCTGGCGGTCACCGAGGTCTACGTGCGCGCCGCCGCCCTGGAGTGGACGGCCGAGGACGTGAAGGCGGCCGTCGCGGACTTTGTGATCCGCCTGAAGGAGGAGACGGCCGCCCGCCAGGAGGCGACGACCGCGCGGAACCGCCGGTAGCCGCGCGGCTCGCGGGCGGTGCGCCAGTCGTGGGTGCCGGGCGGGGGCGGCGGGGTCTCGCCCAGCCGCTGGGCGCGGTAGGTGCCGAGGAGGTACTGCTGGGTGATGCTCGTGTCTCCAGGCTGCGCCGCCGCCCGGTGACTGTCGCGTCGATTGACGGGCGCCGTCAAACGAGGGGGCGTTGTCAGTGGCGGGGTGCACGATTGAGGACATGAGCGTGCACATCGACATCACCGGGCTGCGGCCGGAGCGGATCACCTTCGCGCCCTCACCCCTGGGCGAGCTGTGCATGGCGCTGCACGCGATGTCCGAGCCGGGGCACCACCCCGGCCTCCAGGGCTGGGTCACCGGTGTCACCGCGCGGCTCGATCCGCATCTGGCCGACCGGATGTGCGAGGCGGACTTCCTGTGGCGGTCGACGTTCTCCGACCTGTTCCTGCCGTACGCGGGCATCCCGGGCCGCAGCACGCTCCCCGGGGCCACGCTCGCCGAGGAGCTGGACCTGCTGGACAAGCTCACCGACGAGCAGTTCGTGGACGCGGCCATGGAGTTCACCACCTGCGCGATCTCCTACAGCACGGGCGGACCCGGCCCGCTCACCGACGCCGGGATCCGGCGGCGCGCCCTGGAGCAGGCGGCCGCGCGCGGACCGCATCAACTCGCGTTCACCGAGCGGCTGTTGGCCGACCCGCCGCGGACCAGGGGCTGGCTGCGGCAGTTCCTGGAGGACTGCGACGAGGCGTTCTTCGCGGAGACCTGGACCCGGACGCACCACCAACTCGTGGCCGACGCCCGCCACAAGACGGATCTCCTGCGCCACAAGGGCCTCGCCGAGGCACTGACGTCGATGTCCACCGCGGTGACCCTCGACGAGAGCGCCACCCGCATCACGGTCGACAAGCTCGGCACCGGCCGTACGGCGACCCAGGACGGCGGCCTCCTCCTGGTGCCCACGGCCCTGGGCTGGCCGCACCTGACGGTCCTGTACCGGTACGGCTGGCAGCCCGTCGTGCACTACCCCGTGCACAACACCCCGAAGATCGCCGCGCCGACCTCCCTGGAGCAGCTGACCCTGCGGATGACCGCCCTGTCCCACCCGGTCCGCATGCGCCTGTGCCGCAGCCTGGCCCGCAGCGCGTTCACCACCGGCGAGCTGACCCAGGTGCACGGCATGACCGCCCCCGAGATATCCCGCCACCTCGGCGTCCTGAAGAAGGCCGGCCTGATCACCACCCGCCGCCGCGGCCGCTACGTCCTGCACCAGCTGGACGTCACGATGGTGGCCCGCCTGGGCAGCGACTTCCTGGAGGGCATCCTCAGGTAGGCGGCACCGGACGGACAGCGGTCCCGTAGAGCCGCACCACCGCAGATCGCCGGCGGCCTCCTCAGCCGTGGCCGCCCGCCCGCACCAGCCCCGTCTCGTAGGCCAGGACGACGACCTGCACCCGGTCCCGCAGGCCGAGCTTGGTCAGGATGCGGCCGACGTGGGTCTTCACGGTGGCCTCGGACAGCACCAGGCGGGCCGCGATCTCGCCGTTCGACAGGCCCTGGGCGACGAGGATCATGACCTCGCGCTCGCGCTCGGTGAGCCGCTCCAGCTCCTTGTGCTGGGGCTCCTTGCCGGTGGCGGGCAGCATCGGGGCGAAGCGGTCCAGGAGGCGCCGGGTCGTCGAGGGCGCCACTACGGCGTCCCCGCTGTGCACGGACCGGATCGCGGTGAGGAGTTCGCCGGGCGGCACGTCCTTGAGCATGAAGCCGGAGGCGCCGGCCTTCAGCCCGGAGAAGGCGTACTCGTCGAGATCGAAGGTGGTCAGGATCAGCACCTTCGGCGGGTTCTCGCCCTGGCAGATGCGGCGGGTGGTCTCCACCCCGTCCAGCTTCGGCATCCGGACGTCCATCAGGACCACGTCGACCGCGGTCGCGGCCAGCACCTGAAGGGCCTCGACGCCGTCGCCCGCCTCGGCGACGACCTCCATGTCCGGCTGGGCGGCGAGCACCATCCGGAACCCGGTGCGCAGCAGCACCTGGTCGTCGACGAGCATCACGCGGATCGCCATCGGGTCCTCTTCCGTTCCGTCAACAGGATCGTTCAACAAGTGGTTCAACAGGTCGTTCAACAATTCGTTACAGGTGTCACTGCTCGGCGTACGGCACGTCAGTGCGCGGGTTTCAGCGGCAGCAGCGCGCTGATACGGAAGCCGCCGCCGGGCCGCGGTCCCGCGTCGAGCGTGCCGCCGACCATGCCCACCCGCTCACGCATACCGATCAGACCATGCCCCTGCCCGTCGGCGCCGCCCTCCTCGTACAGCTCGTGCGGGGCGCCCTTGCCGTCGTCCTCGACGAGCAGCCCGAGTCCGTCGTCGAAGTAGACCAGCCGCACGCTGGCGCCCGTGTTCGGGCCGCCGTGCTTGCGGGTGTTGGTGAGCGCCTCCTGGACGATCCGGTACGCCGTCAGCTCGACGCCGCTCGGCAGCGGGCGCGGGGTGCCCTCGACCTTGAAGTCGACGGGAAGTCCGGACGTACGGCACTGCTCGACCAGGTCGTCGATCTGCTCGACGTCCGGCTGCGGCACGTACTCGCCGGCCTCCTTGTGCTCGCCGGTGCGCAGCACGCCCAGCAGTCGGCGCATCTCGGCGAGGGCCTGGCGGCCGGTGGAGGAGATCGTCTCCAGGGCCTTCTTCGCCTGGTCCGGCGCGGAGTCGAGGACGTAGGCGGCGCCATCGGCCTGGACCACCATCACCGACACGTTGTGCGCGACCACGTCGTGCAGCTCGCGCGCGATCCGGGCGCGCTCGGCGGCGACCGCGACCTTCGCCTGCGCCTCGCGCTCCTTCTCCAGCCGGGCGGCGCGCTCCTCCAGCTGCGCGAAGTACGCGCGCCGGGTGCGCATCGAGTCGCCGAGCACCCAGGCCAGCGCGAACGGCACCGTCTGGAAGATCGCCAGCGCGACCAGCCCGGCGGAACTGGTGTTCTCCTGCGGCCAGCGGATCTGCGCCAGGGTCGCCGCGGACAGACCGGCGGCCAGGGCGAAGCGGGAGGCCCAGCGGGCACCGACCGCGGCGACCGTGTAGACAATCACCAGCATGGCGAAGTCGGCCACCACGGGCTCGATGTCGAGGACCAGCTGCGCGAGGCCCGTCGCACTTGCCAGGACGAGCATCTTCTCCGGCCAGCGACGGCGCAGCGCGATCGCCACACACATCACGGCGGACACCGCCATCGCCCCGGCGGCCGTCCCGTGCCGGCCCGACGCGTAGCTGGTACTCGCGATGCTCACGCCGCTCAGCCCCAGCAGGAAGACAGCCCAGAAGGTGTCGACCCATGTCGGGTGTCTGCGGAGGAAGTCATAGAGGCGCTGCACGTAACCCAGCGTAGGGACGCGTGATGTGTGCGGGGGTCAACCGGAGGACCGATCCGTATACGTCCCGCGTACTCCCCAAGGTGGAGGCCCCGTTGTCCTGTGCACTTAGTCTGACCGCGTGACGGAAGACACCACGGGCCGGTGGCGCGGCTGGCGGACGGCGGCCGAGGACGCGCTGTACGGGCCCGAGGGCTTCTACCGCAGGCCCGAGGGACCCGCCGGACACTTCCGTACGTCCGTGCACGCGTCGGCGCTCTTCGCGGGCGCCGTGGCGCGGCTGCTGTGCCGGGTGGACGAGGCGCTGGGGCAGCCGGCGGGACTCGACTTCGTGGACCTCGCCGCCGGCCGCGGTGAACTGGTGACCGGCGTGCTCGCCGCGCTGCCCGCCGAAGTAGCCGCACGCGTGCGTGCCCACGCCGTCGAGCTCGCCGACCGCCCCGAAGGACTCGATCCCCGCGTCGAATGGCTGACCGTGCCCCCGAAGGAGATCACCGGGCTGCTGTTCGCCAACGAGTGGCTGGACAACGTGCCCGTGGAGGTGGCCGAGGTGGACCCCGCCGGCGTACCGCGGCTCGTCCTCGTACGGCAGGACGGGACCGAGCGGCTCGGGGAGCCGGTGGCCGGTGCGGAGGCCGAGTGGCTCGCCCGGTGGTGGCCGCAGGCGCCGGAGGAGGGGCTGCGCGCCGAGATCGGTCTCCCGAGGGACACGGCCTGGGCGTCCGCCGTCGCCGGCGTCGACCGGGGGCTCGCGATCGCCGTCGACTACACGCACACCCGGGACACCCGCCCCCCTTTCGGCACGCTCACCGGCTTCCGCGAGGGCCGCGAGACGGCACCCGTACCGGACGGCTCCTGCGACATCACGGCGCACGTCGCCCTGGACGCCTGCGCGGAAGCGGGCGAGGCGGCCGCTCACAAGGGGAGCGCGCTCCCCGGCGCACGCCTGCTCACCCAACGCGCCGCCCTGCGCGCCCTCGGCGTCACAGGCGCACGCCCCCCGCTCACGCTGGCCTCCACCGACCCGACGGCGTACGTCCGCGCGCTCGCGAGCGCCGGTGAGGCAGCCGAGCTCACCGCGACCGGCGGACTCGGCGACTTCGGCTGGCTCGTGCAGTCGGTTGGAATTCCGGACCCGCTCGACGAACCCTGAACAACCCCTACTGGCCAATTACTTGTCGATGTCCCCGACCACGAAGAACAACGACCCCAGGATCGCCACCATGTCCGCCACCAGCGTCCCCGGCAGCAGCACGGCGAGCGCCTGGATGTTGTTGTAGGACGCCGAGCGCAGCTTCAACCGGTACGGGGTCTTCTCGCCCTTGCTGACGAGGTAGTAGCCGTTGATCCCGAGCGGGTTCTCGGTCCACGCGTACGTGTGCCCCTCGGGCGCCTTCAGGACCTTCGGGAGCCGCTGGTTGATCGGGCCGGGCTCCAGCTCGGCGAGCCGGTCGAGGCAGGCGTCCGCGAGGTCGAGCGCGTTGTGGGTCTGCTCCAGGAGCACCTCGAAGCGGGCGAGACAGTCGCCCTCCTGGCGCGTGACGACCTTCAGAGTGTCCTGGAGTTCCCCGTACGCGAGGTACGGCTCGTCGCGCCGCAGGTCGAAGTCGACGCCCGAGGCGCGCGCGATGGGCCCGCTCACGCCGTACGCGTGCACGGCCTCCGGCGACAACTCGCCCACTCCGCGCGTGCGGCCCCGGAAGATCTCGTTGCCGAGCACCAGGTCGTCGAAGCGGTCCATCCGGGAGCGCACCGCGGAGACGGCCTCACGCGCGCGTGCCGTCCAGCCCGCAGGGACGTCCTCCTTGAGTCCGCCGACGCGGTTGAACATGTAGTGCATGCGCCCGCCGGAGACCTCCTCCATGACGTTCTGGAGCACCTCGCGCTCCCGGAACGCGTAGAACACCGGGGTGATACCGCCGAGTTCGAGGGGGTACGACCCCAGGAACATCAGGTGGTTGAGCACCCGGTTCAGCTCGGCGAGCAGGGTGCGCGTCCACACCGCGCGCGGGGGGACCTCCATGCCGAGCATGCGCTCCACCCCGAGGACCACGCCCAGCTCGTTCGAGAAGGCCGACAGCCAGTCGTGGCGGTTGGCGAGCATGATGATCTGGCGGTAGTCGCGCGCTTCGAAGAGCTTCTCGGCGCCGCGGTGCATATAGCCGATCACCGGCTCCGCGTGCTGGATGCGCTCGCCGTCCAGGACGAGCCGCAGGCGCAGCACACCGTGTGTGGAGGGATGCTGGGGGCCGATGTTGAGCACCATGTCGGTGCTCTCCGCGGCGCCGCCGATCCCGACCATGGTCTCCGTCGTGGGAGTCATGGACACAGTCTCTCGTACGTACGCTTGCGGCATGGAAACGGGGACTGCCGCGCAGGACGGCGCGGCGCGCGAGCCGGTGTGGACCGGGCTGCCGCCGGGGCTGCTGAAGATGCGACGCCTGTTGCTGGTCGTGTGGCTGGGGCTGCTGGCCGTGGCCCTGGGGGTGCCGCTGGGCCTGTTCGTCGGCTCCGGGTGGGCTGCGTTCGCGCTGCTGCCGCTCGGCCTGATGGCGTGGGGCTGGGTGCTGCTGGGCCGCAACTGGCGCTCCTGGAGGTACGCCGAGCGCGCCGACGACCTGCTGATCACTCGGGGCGTGCTGTGGCACCACGAGACGATCGTGCCGTACGGGCGGATGCAGCTCGTGGAGGTGACCTCGGGGCCCGTGGAGCGGCACTTCGGGCTGGCCAGCGTGCAGTTGCACACGGCTGCCGCGGCGACCGACGCGACCATCCCAGGGCTCGTCCCGGCGGAGGCCGAGCGGCTGCGTGACCGGCTCACCGAGCTGGGCGAGGCCCGATCGGCGGGGCTGTGACGACGCCGGGCGCCGACAAGGACGTACCCGAAGCGACCGAGGTCGTCCGGGAGCAAGTGCCGGTCGTGGAGCGGCGGTTGCATCCGGTGACGCCGTTGCGCCGGGCGTGGGCGCCGGTCGCCGTCATCATCGGGTGGGCGGTGCACGACCCCAACCAGGCGCAGGAACAGCTGACCCGGCTGACCACGGTCACGCTGCTCATCGGGCTCGCCGTGTTCGTCCCGGCCGCCGCCCTGTACGGCTTCCTGACCTGGTGGTTCACGCACTTCGCGGTGACCGACACCGAACTGCGCATCCGCACCGGCCTGTTGTTCCGGCGCACCGCGCACATCCGGCTGGAACGCATCCAGGCCGTCGATGTGACACAGCCCCTCCTCGCGCGCGTGGCGGGCGTCGCCAAGCTGAAGCTGGACGTCGTGGGGACCGACAAGAAGGACGAACTCGCCTTCCTGGGCGAGGGCGAGGCGCGGGCGCTGCGGGCCGAACTCCTCGCGCGGGCGGCCGGGTTCGCGCCCGAGACCGCGCACGAGGTCGGCGAGGCACCCGCGCGGCAACTGCTGCACGTGCCGGCCGGGGTCCTCGCCGTGTCCCTGGTGCTGACCGGCGCCACCTGGGGATCACTGGCCGCCGCACTCGTCGTACCGCCGCTGCTGTGGTTCGCCACCCACAGCGTGTGGACGGTCCTCGCGACCGCGCTGCCGCTGCTGGGCGCGGCGGGCGCGAGCAGTGTGGGGCGGTTCGTCGGCGAGTACGACTGGACGGTGGGCGAGTCCCCGGACGGGCTGCGCATCGACCACGGGCTGCTGGACCGCACGCACGAGACGGTGCCGCCGGGGCGGGTGCAGACCGTGCGGATCGTGGAGCCGCTGCTGTGGCGGCGGCGCGGCTGGGTGCGGGTCGAGCTGGACGTGGCCGGTTCGTCCAACTCCGTGCTGGTGCCGGTCGCCCCGCGCGAGATCGCCGAGGCGGTCGTCGCGCGCGTGCTGCCCGGCGTGACCGTGCCGCCACGAGAGGCGCTGTCCCGTCCGCCACGGCGGGCGGGCCGGTGCATGCCCCTGTGGTGGCGGGGCTACGGCCTCGCGGTCACCGACACGGTCTTCGCGGCCCGGCACGGCCTGCTCCGCCGGAGCCTGGCGCTGGTGCCGCACGCGAAGGTGCAGAGCGTACGGCTGAGCCAGGGGCCCTGGGAGCGCCTCTGGCGGCTTGCCGAGGTCCACGTGGACACCGGGGCCAACAAGACCGTCACAGCGCGTCTGCGGGACGCTGAGGAGGCCGCGGAGCTGCTCCGCGGCCAGGCCGAGCGGTCACGGACGGGCCGCAGGGACGCGCGCCCGGACCGCTGGATGGCCTGAGAGCCGGTCAGGAAGCCGCGCTGCGCAGCCCGTGGAGGTTGATCTGCTCGGTCTCGTCGTGGGCCGTCAGGTCAATGACCTGGCCGACGCCGACATCGCGCGACCGCTCGTCGGCCGGCTTGAACTGCGCCTCCTCGGCCTTGTGCACGGCAAGGGCCTCCTCGCCCACGACGTCGGCGAGGTCCTCGTTCTGTACGGCGTCCATCGCGGCGGACGTAGCGCCCTTCTGCATACCGAAGAAGTCGAAGCCCCCCTCGACCATCGGGCGCCGTACGGGGGACGCCGGTACGACGGCCACCGCGGTCGGCACGGTGAAGTGACCGGACGGCTGTGCGGACGGGGCGAGTTGGGCGGGCTGTGCGGCCGGGGGAACGGCGGCCGCGTGCTCATGCCCGTCGACCGCCTCGGGCTTCCCCTCCGCCTCGTCCTCCTGCGCGGCCTCCGACTCGGTACCGCCGCTGTCGGCCGACACCGGGGCGGGCTCGGCCCGCGCGGAGTCGTCGTCCTTCGGTGCGATGTCCTTCGGTGCGGAGTCCTTCGCCGCCGGGTCGCTCGGCGCGGAGTCCTTCGGCGTGGGCGCCGGGGTCTCGGTGTCGTCGTCGAGCCGGACCAGGGCCGCCTTGGCGCGCAGGAACAGCTTGGACCCCTCCGGGGAGAACACCGTGGACTCCGCGGGCTTCTCCGCGGCGACCTCGGCCGCCTCCGGCTCCCCGTCCTCGGTGTCACCCCCGGCGTCGGCGTCGGTCTCGCCCTCGGCGTCCGTCTCGCCCGCGGAGTCGACCGAAGCAGCCACAGCCTCGGTGTCGTCCGTCTCGGGAACGTCGTCCTGGAGCTCCAACTCCACGTCCGCCGCGGCCTCGTCGTCGTCCGCCGGAACCGGTGGCAACGCGCGCGCGGGTTCCGCGGCCTCTATCTCCAGCAGGCGGCGGCCCTCCAGGGCGCTCGCGCGCTCGGTCTCGGCCGTGGCGTACCGGCGCAGCAGGGCCGCGTGTTCGTTGCGCAGGCCCGCCAGCTCCGTGCGCTTGGCGCGCAGCTTGTGCTCCAGCTTGACGCGGAGTTCGCGCGACTCGTCGAGGTCGGACTCAAGCTCGGCGAGCCGCTCCTCGTAGCGCCACTCGTCGCTCGTACGCGCGCGTACCAGGTCGGCCACCTGTTTGCCCGCCTGTGTGTCCCAGCGGCGCATGAACGCCGCGCCGACGAGCGCGGTCGCGGCGGCGATCGCCGCGACTATGCGGAGCGCCGCCGGTTGCGAGAAGACCCAGGGCCCGAAGGCGCAGACGAGCGACACGCCTGCGATCGCCGAGGGGGGCAACAGCCGGTGCAACGGCGGGGAATGGCGGTGACGTCCACGTGGCATGGCCAGAAACTTACCGCGCGTAGGCGAATGATGGTGCCCCGCCCGGTAAAAACACAGCCACCGCTCTTCCCTCACACGGGTTCGGCGGTCACTTCCACCAGTCGGTGAGCCGCCCGCTGATCCACTGGAGGGCCGGCGGGATCTCCCGTCGCCAGGTGTTGAAGTTGTGGCCGCCGCTGTCCAGGATGATCGACGAGATACGGGTGGAGTTCCTGGCCTTCACCTGGTCGATGAATTTCAGGGTGTCGTTGTAGTTGTGCTCCCCGATCCTGCTGCTGGTGACGAGCAGTGAGGTGTCGGGCGCGGGCCGGTGCTTGATGTACCACGACAGGTCGGCCTCGTTGCGCAGCGTCTCGTCGCCCTGGAAGAGGTTTCCCGTGGTGGCGTCGCTCGGCGCCTTGTAGTACGGCGACAGGCCCGCCGCCGCGGCGTACACCCCGGGGTGGTGCATGGCGAGTTTCAGGGCGCAGTAGCCGCCCGTGGAATCGCCGATGATGCCCCAGCTCCCGGGCTTCTTGCTCACCCTGTAGTGGGCCAGTACGGCGTCGGGGAGGTCCTTGGCGAAGAACGACTCGGTCTGCGGGCCGCCCGGGACGTCCACGCACTCCGTGTCGCGCGGCGGCGCCACCGTGGGCCGCATCATCACCAGGATCATCGGTTGCATCCGGCCGGCCCTGGCCAACTCCAGTGCCGTACGCGGGTAGTTCAGCTTGTCGACGAGCGCCTTGGCGGTGCCCGGGTACCCCGTGAGGACGACCGTCGCCGGGAAGGAGCGCGTGCGGTTGCGCGGCTGGAAGTACTCCGGCGGCAGGTACACGTACGCGGGGGTGGCGATGTGGGTCGTACGGCCGACTATGTCGACGCGCTGCACCTGGCCGACGCTCTGCGGCCGCGAGGAGCCGCCCGGTGCGTCCACCCGCCGGGTCTCGACCACTTGGAGCGGTCCGCCCGCGCCCTGGAGCGCCGAGTTGTCGACGACCACTCCCTGGTCGGTCTCCTTGCCGAACAGGTCGGTCCAGCTGGCGTAGAACCCGAAGGCCTGGTTGGCACCGAGGCCGACCGAGGCGAAGAGCACCAACTGCGTTGCCAGCAGAAGCCCCACGCGCCCGCTGACGGCCCGCCAGTTGCGTCTGGCCAGGCGGGGCCACAGCCATACTGTGCCGATGAACAGCAGTACGGCGCAGACGACCGCCAGTACCAGCACTTTCCTGCTCGTGAGTCCCATGAGCTGTCCCCGCCTGCGCTTTCCGCCCGGCGCGCGCACGCAAGTTTCGCGAGCGTTTGCCCCAGGCTTTCCTCTGCCTTTGAACCGGCTTTCCGGTGAGGAAGGAACCTCCTTCCCCTAGACACCGTCCTAGAGGGCGCAATGTCGCCGGATGCCCGAATCGGGCCCGGATCCAAGGTCTCTCGCAGAACTACGGGATGCGATGTCTGTCAGGATAGATGGGGAAATGTCGGGTGGGGTTCCGAGCCGTTCAGGCCGGGTCCGGCGCATAGTCCGAGGTCCGCGCCCCGAGGTCGTTCCCACGCTCGTCGCCAGGGCCTGCGCCCTCGTCGGCCTGCTGGACATCGCCGCGGGGGTGTTCCCGCGCTTCCGGCACAGCCGTATGCACACCATGGCCGAGGTGCTGCCGGGCGCGCTCGGACCGTTCGCGGCGGCGCTCTCGCTCAGTGCCGGCGTGCTGTTGCTGCTCCTCGCGCACGGGCTCAGGCGGCGCAAGCGCCGGGCGTGGCGGGCCGCCGTCGCGCTGCTTCCGGCGGGCGCGGTGGCGCAGTTCGCGTACCGGCACTCCCTCATAGGAGTCGTCATCTCGGCGGCGCTGCTCGCGCCGCTGCTGCTGCACCGGGACGAGTTCCGGGCGCTGCCCGACCCGCGCAGCCGGTGGCGCGCGCTCGCCAACTTCGTGCTCATGGGCGCCGGTTCCCTCGTCCTCGGACTGGTCATCGTCAGCGTCCACTCCAAGCGCATGGTCGGCGACCCGAGCCTGGCCGATCGGATTACGCACGTCCTGTACGGCCTGTTCGGCTTCGAGGGCCCGGTCGACTACGAGGGCAGCACCTCCTGGACGGTCGCCTTCTCACTGGGCGCCCTGGGGCTGCTCACCGCGGTCACCACGATCTACCTCGCGTTCCGCCCCGAGCACCCGGCCGCGCAGCTCACCCCGGAGGACGAGACGCATCTGCGCGCCCTCCTGGAGAAGCACGGCCGGCGTGACTCGCTCGGTCACTTCGCCCTGCGCCGCGACAAGGCCGTCGTCTTCTCGCCCAGCGGCAAGGCGGCGGTGACCTACCGCGTCGTCTCCGGAGTGATGCTCGCCAGTGGTGACCCCATCGGCGACGTGGAGGCCTGGCCGGGTGCCATCGAGCGGTTCATGGACGAGGCGAAGGCCCACTCCTGGACGCCCGCCGTCATGGGCTGCTCGGAGACGGGCGGCGAGGTGTGGACCCGCGAGACCGGTCTCGACGCCCTCGAACTCGGCGACGAGGCGGTGGTCGACGTGGCGGATTTCTCGCTCGCCGGGCGCGCGATGCGCAACGTACGCCAAATGGTGAAGCGCATCGAGCGGGCCGGCTACGAAACCCGGGTACGGCGTGTACGTGACCTCGGCGAGGGCGAGTTGGAGCGGATCCGGCTCGCCGCGGAGGACTGGCGGGGCACCGACACCGAGCGCGGCTTCTCCATGGCGCTCGGCCGCATCGGCGACCCGGAGGACGGTGACTGCTTCATCGCCACCGCCCACAAGACCGACGAACATCCGGGCGAGTACGGCGACTTGAAGGCGATCCTGCACTTCGTGCCCTGGGGCACCGACGGCATGTCGCTGGACCTGATGCGCCGTGACCGCGCGGCGGACCCGGGGATGAACGAGCTGCTGATCGTGGCCTCCCTCCAGGCGGCACCGAAGCTCGGCATCACGCGCGTGTCGCTCAACTTCGCGATGTTCCGCGCGGCACTCGCCCGCGGCGAGAAGATCGGCGCGGGCCCGGTGCTGCGCGCCTGGCGCGGACTGCTCGTCTTCCTGTCCCGCTGGTTCCAGATCGAGTCCCTGTACAAGTTCAACGCGAAGTTCCAGCCCCGCTGGGAACCGCGCTTCGTCGTCTACCGCGCCTCCGGCGACCTCCCCCGCATCGGCTTCGCAGCGATGCAGGCAGAGGGCTTCGTCAACCTCGCCCTCCCCCTCCCCCGCTTCCTCCGCCGCCGCACGACCGCGGCCCCGGCCTGCACCCACGGCCTGGCGGAACGGGATGTCCGGGCAGCCTGACCAACGGGCCCGGCCCGAGCGAGCACCTCAGCCCCGGCTGGGGGTGTCGCCCGGGCCGGGCCTGAGGTTTCCGCCCGGCCGACCCGGAGGCCTTCGTGCGGACCTCGGGGCGTTGCGCCGACGGGCACGCGCCGGTCCGCCGAGGATCGCGGGCGACGACGGCAAGGGCCGACGTCCACCGCCAGACACCCCAAAGCCGCAAGCCAGTACCGCCAAGACGGGCCGCCGCCGGACGGTCCACGGCCGAGTGCCCCATCCACCGGCTCGCGCGCCCCTCTGCCTGCGGAGCAGGCCGACCGCCGGAGCACCGTCCGGTCCGCCGAAGGTCGCGAGCGATCCCGGCAGGGGCCGGTACCCGCCGACAGACGTCCCAAGGCCACGAGCCGGCACGGCGCAGCCTCACACCACCACCCCGAAGACGACCCACCCCCGAGAGCCCCACCCACAGACTCCCGCACGCCCCTCAAGCGCAACGCCCCACACCCGGCCCCACCCCAGAGTCCCCTCCCGCACCGGACCAGCCCGCTTCCGCCCGGCCCGCGGGGCCGTACCCCCTCCTCCTGGGCCTACGCTGAACGTATGAGCAAGCAGAGCGGGCGCGGGCGCGTCACGGGCCTTCCGGAGTGGGACCGGTGCGCGGTCATGGGGGTCGTGAACGTCACCCCGGACTCCTTCTCCGACGGCGGCCGCTTCTTCGACACCACGGCGGCCGTCAAGCGGGGCCTGGACCTGGTCACCGAGGGCGCCGACCTGGTGGACGTCGGCGGTGAATCCACCCGCCCCGGCGCCTCGCGCGTGGACGAGGCCGAGGAACTCAAGCGCGTCATCCCCGTAGTGCGCGGCCTCGCCTCCGAGGGCGTCACCGTCTCCGTGGACACCATGCGCGCCTCCGTCGCCGAGCAGGCCCTCACCGCCGGCGCCGCCCTCGTCAACGACGTCAGCGGCGGCCTCGCCGACCCCGCGATGATCCCGGTCGTCGCCGCCTCGGGTGCCCCCTTCGTCGTCATGCACTGGCGCGGCTTCCTGGAGGGCGGCAACGTCAGGGGGGTCTACGACGACGTCGTCACCGAGGTCGTCGACGAACTGCACGCACGCGTGGAGGCCGTTCTGGCCGGCGGTGTCGCCCCCCAGCGGATCGTCGTCGACCCGGGCCTCGGCTTCTCCAAGGACGCCGAGCACGACCTCGTCCTCCTCGCCCATCTCGACCGCCTGCTCGCCCTCGGCCACCCCCTCCTGGTCGCCGCCTCCCGCAAACGGTTCCTCGGCCGCGTCCTGGCAGGCCCCGAGGGCGCGCCCCCGCCCGCGCGCGAGCGCGACGCCGCCACAGCCGCCGTCTCCGCGCTCGCGGCGCACGCCGGCGCCTGGGCGGTGCGCGTCCACGAGGTCCGCGCCACGGCCGACGCCGTACGCGTCGCACGCGCCGTCGAGGGGGCGCGCACGCCGGGCGCCCGAGCGGCCTCGCACACCAGCTCCGAGGGAGCCCTGTGACCGCCCCACACACCGACGTCGAACAGGTGGAACTCGCCAACACCGCGTTCTACGAGACGCTGGAGCGCGGTGACTTCGACGAGTTGTCCGCGCTCTGGCTCACGCCGGCCGACCTCGGCGTCGACGAGGAGTACCACGACCCGGCGGACAGCGGCGTGATCTCCTGCGTGCACCCGGGCTGGCCGGTGCTGACCGGCCGCGGCGAGGTCCTGCGGTCGTACGCGCTGATCATGGCGAACACCGAGTACATCCAGTTCTTCCTCACCGACGTGCACGTCTCGGTGACCGGCGACACCGCGCTGGTCACCTGCACGGAGAACATCCTCAGCGGCGGCCCCTCCCCCGACGACAGCGACGAACTGGGCCCGCTGGTCGGCCAGCTCGTGGTCGCCACGAACGTGTTCCGGCGCACCCCCGAGGGCTGGAAGCTCTGGTCGCACCACGCGTCCCCCGTTCTGGCCGAAAACGACGAGGACGAGGGCGAGGACACCCCCACCTGAGTGGGTAGGCGCCCCCTGGGAGAACCCGTCGCAACCCGTCGGGACCAAGAAGTGGTTGGAATCACGAACCCCGGGGTAGGGGCGGCTACCGACCCATGAGCCACCGGGTTCCCCAGGGGAAACGCTTCATGAATCCTCTGGCCCCGGGCGGCGCCCACGCCCTCGCGGCCGGGCGTTGTCAGTGCCCGCAGGTAGATTCGTTCGAGGCCGGGGTACCGCCCGCACACGGTACGAACCGGCCACCACCGACGATTGCAGGAGTGATTCGCGTGGATCGTGTCGCGCTGAGCGGCCTGAAGGCCCGCGGGCACCACGGCGTGTTCCCCAAGGAGCGCGAGGAGGGCCAGACCTTCATCGTGGACCTCGTCCTGGGCCTGGACACCCGGCCGGCCGCCGCCGACGACGACCTGGCGAAGACCGTGCACTACGGCATCGTGGCCGAGGAGGTCGTGGCCGTCGTCCAGGGCGAGCCCGTCAACCTCATCGAGACACTCGCCGAGCGCATCGCGCAGACCTGCCTGAAGCACGAAGGGGTCGAGGAGGTCGAGGTCCGCGTCCACAAGCCGGACGCCCCGATCACCGTCCCCTTCGACGACGTGACCGTCACCATCACCCGGAGCCGAGTATGACCTTCTCGTTCACCGAGGGTCACAGCGACCCGACCGTCCAGCCGGTGCCCGCCTCCGTGGTGCAGCAGGTGGACGCCGCCGACACCACCCTCAGCAACCCGAGGCGCGCCGTGATCTCCATCGGCGCGAACCTGGGCAACCGCCTGGAGACCCTCCAGGGAGCCATCGACGCCCTGGAGGACACCCCCGGCGTCCGCATCAAGGCCGTGTCCCCCGTCTACGAGACGGAGCCGTGGGGCGTCGAGCCCGGCAGCCAGCCGTCGTACTTCAACGCGGTCGTCGTCCTCAAGACGACCCTGCCCCCGTCCTCCCTGCTGGAGCGGGCGCACGCGGTCGAGGAGGCCTTCCACCGGGTCCGCGAGGAGCGCTGGGGCGCGCGCACGATCGACGTCGACATCGTCGCGTACGCCGACGTCGTCTCCGACGACCCGGTCCTGACGCTCCCCCACCCGCGCGCCCACGAGCGGGCCTTCGTGCTCGCCCCGTGGCACGACGTGGAGCCCGAGGCGCAGTTGCCCGGCCGCGGCCCGGTCGCCGTTCTCCTCGACTCCGTCACGCGTGACGGAGTCGCGCCCCGCAAGGATCTGGAACTCCGGCTGCCCGAGTAGTCGTTAAGGTCGAGACGACCACTACGCCCGGACAGGGCACGGGGAGCTGAAGGGACACCGTGAGAGAGCTGCGGATCAGGGTGCTGGCCGGCGTGTTCGTGATCGCCGGGGTGCTGTCCTGGGCGGGGGCCGGCCTGTGGAGCGCGGTGGGGACCCTGCCGAGCGTCCCGCTGGCCGCGCCCATCGTCCTCGCCGTGATCGCCGTGGTCCTGCTGGCCACGGCGCTCTCCCTGCGCGCCCGCCTCAAGGCCCAGCGCGAGCGCCGCCCCGGCGCCAAGGGCGTCGACCCCCTGATGGCCGCCCGCGCGGTCGTCTTCGGCCAGGCCAGCGCCCTGGTCGCCGCCCTCGTCGCCGGCATGTACGGCGGCACGGGCGTCTACCTCTTGGAGTCCCTCGACATCCCCGCCCGCCGCGACCAGGCCATCTACGCCGGCTTCTCGGTCCTCGCAGGCATCGCGGTGATAGCGGCAGCGATCTTCCTGGAGCGAGTCTGCAAACTCCCGGAGGACGACGACAACAACGCGGCGGGTGCAACACCGGTCACGTGAGGCGCCCTATAGGGGCGCGGGGAACTGCGCGACCAGCCACGGCGGACCTGCACCCGGCAGACGAACCCTCAGCGCGCCATGATGAGGCTCATCGCCTCGTTACGAGTAGCCGGATCCCGCAACTGCCCCCGCACAGCCGACGTAATGGTCTTCGCGCCCGGCTTCCGCACCCCCCGCATAGACATGCACATGTGCTCGCACTCGACGACGACGATGACCCCACGCGGCTCCAGAATCTCCATCAGGGAATCCGCGACCTGCGTGGTCAACCGCTCCTGCACCTGCGGCCGCCGCGCGTAGACGTCCACCAACCGGGCCAGCTTCGACAACCCGGTGATCTTCCCGTCGGCGGACGGGATGTACCCGACGTGGGCAACCCCGACGAACGGCACCAGATGATGCTCACAGTTGCTCAGCACCTCGATGTCCTTCACCAGGACCATCTCGTCGTGCCCCAGGTCGAACGTCGTCGTCAGCACATCCTCCGGCTTCTGCCACAGCCCGGCGAATATCTCCTTGTACGCCCGTGCCACCCGCGCCGGCGTCTCCCTGAGCCCCTCCCGGTCCGGGTCCTCGCCGACCGCGATCAGCAGTTCGCGTACGGCGTTCTCGGCGCGCTTCTCGTCGAAGACGCCGATCGCTCCCTCGCCGTCCAGCGTCACGGGGTCGGTCATGGCGGTGCCTCGTTCCTGTGCGGGTCACGCGTGTGCGGACACACGCCTCAGTTGCGGGCATATGGAAAAGCCGCGCCCCCCAGGCTAAATCCAGGGGGGCGCGGCTTCCATTTCGAGCCGTGTGAGACTCGCGTCAGTTGTCGGGGCGCTCCTCCGGGGCCTTCTCCAGCGTGGGAGAGGACTCGGCGGTCGCACCGGCGGTGATCGCGGGACCCGCGCCGTTCGTCCCGTTCGTCAGTGACAGCTCCTTGGGGGAGAGCACCGGCGGGCGGGTGGACGGCGTACGGCGGGAGGAGCCGGTCCAGGAGGGACGGGCCGGACGCCGGACGATGGGAGCGAAGACCTCGGCGATCTGCTCCTTGTTCAGCGTCTCCTTCTCCAGCAGCTGGAGCACGAGCGCGTCGAGCACGTCACGGTTCTCGACCAGGATCTCCCAGGCCTCGTTGTGCGCGTTCTCGATGAGCTTCTTGACCTCTTCGTCGACGAGCGCGGCGACCTCTTCCGAGTAGTCGCGCGGGTGCGACATCTCCCGGCCCAGGAAGGGCTCGGTGTTGTCGCCGCCGAACTTGATCGCGCCGAGGCGCTCGGTCATGCCGTACTGCGTGACCATCGCGCGGGCCGTCGCGGTGGCCTTCTCGATGTCGTTCGCGGCGCCCGTGGTCGGGTCGTGGAAGACCAGTTCCTCGGCCGCGCGGCCGCCCAGCATGTAGGCCAGCTGGTCCAGCATCTCGTTGCGCGTGGTCGAGTACTTGTCCTCTTCCGGCAGGACCATCGTGTAGCCCAGAGCACGGCCTCGGGAGAGGATCGTGATCTTGTGCACCGGGTCGGAGTTCGGGGAAGCCGCCGCGACCAGGGCGTGTCCGCCCTCGTGGTACGCGGTGATCTTCTTCTCCTTGTCCGACATGATCCGGGTCCGCTTCTGCGGGCCCGCGACCACACGGTCGATCGCCTCGTCCAGCATGGAGTTGTCGATCAGCTTGCGGTTGCCGCGTGCGGTGAGCAGGGCGGCCTCGTTGAGGACGTTGCTCAGGTCCGCGCCGGTGAAGCCCGGCGTACGGCGTGCGACGGCCGACAGATCGACGTCCGGTGCGACCGGCTTGCCCTTCTGGTGGACCTTGAGGATCTCCAGACGGCCCTGCATGTCCGGGCGGTCGACCGCGATCTGGCGGTCGAAGCGGCCGGGGCGCAGGAGGGCCGGGTCGAGGATGTCGGGCCGGTTCGTCGCGGCGATGAGGATCACGCCGCCCTTGACGTCGAAGCCGTCCATCTCGACCAGCAGCTGGTTCAGTGTCTGCTCGCGCTCGTCGTGTCCACCGCCGAGGCCGGCGCCGCGATGGCGGCCGACCGCGTCGATCTCGTCGACGAAGACGATCGCCGGAGCGTTCGCCTTGGCCTGCTCGAACAGGTCACGGACTCGGGAGGCACCGACACCGACGAACATCTCGACGAAGTCGGAACCGGAGATCGAGTAGAAGGGCACCCCGGCCTCACCCGCGACGGCGCGCGCCAGCAGGGTCTTGCCGGTGCCGGGAGGGCCGTACAGGAGTACGCCCTTGGGGATCTTGGCGCCGACGGCCTGGAACTTCGCCGGCTCCTGGAGGAACTCCTTGATCTCGTGCAGTTCCTCGACGGCCTCGTCGGAGCCCGCGACGTCCGCGAACGTCGTCTTCGGGGTGTCCTTGGTGATGAGCTTGGCCTTGGACTTCCCGAAGTTCATGACTCGGGAGCCGCCGCCCTGCATCTGGTTCATCAGGAACAGGAAGACGACCACGATGAGGACGAAGGGGAGCAGCGACAACAGGATCCCGACGAAAGCGTTCTGCTTCGTCGGCGACACCGTGTAGCCGTCCGGAATCTGCTTGTCCTGGTACTTGGTCTGCAGCGTGGCCGCGAGGTCCACGCCTTGGTCGCCGATGTAGCTCGCCTGGATCTTGGAGCTGCCCTCGACCTTGACGCCGTCCTTGAGCGTGACCTTGATGGTCTGCTCGTCACCGGTGGTGATCTTGGCCGACTCGACCTTGTTGTCATTGATCGCCTGGACGACCTGGCCGGTGTCCACCGCCTTGTAGCCGCCGGACGAGCCGACGACCTGCATCAACACGACCACGGCAAGGACGGCCAGCACGATCCACATGACCGGCCCACGGAAGTATCGCTTCACGTCCATCCATACGGAGCGAATTCGCTCCGTCCCTCCTGCCATAGTGAGTTTGATAAAGACAGTTCTTCTGACCGTACCCCAGCCATGTTGCCCGAAGTCGCACGGGACGGCTGGGAGACGCGTCTGCATGCTCCAACGGCGCGAAACCCGCTGGGGTTCCCGATCGTCTTACAGGGCTTGGGCCGAGTGGCTCTAGCCGCCGTAGACGTGCGGCGCGAGCGTACCGACGAACGGCAGGTTGCGGTACTTCTCCGCGTAGTCGAGGCCGTAGCCGACGACGAACTCGTTCGGGATGTCGAAGCCGACCCACTCCACCTCGATGGCGACCTTGGCCGCCTCCGGCTTGCGGAGCAGGGTGCAGATCCTCAACGAGTCGGGCTCGCGCGAGCCGAGGTTGGAGATCAGCCAGGACAGGGTCAGACCCGAGTCGATGATGTCCTCGACGATGAGGACGTGCTTGCCCTTGATGTCGGTGTCGAGGTCCTTGAGGATCCGCACGACACCGGAGGACTGGGTGCCCGCGCCGTACGACGACACGGCCATCCAGTCCATGGTGACGGGGGTGGACAGCGCCCGGGCGAGGTCCGCCATGACCATCACCGCGCCCTTGAGGACGCCGACGATCAGCAGATCCTTGCCCGCGTACTCCGCGTCGATCTTCGCGGCGAGCTCCACGAGCTTCGCGTCGATCTCTTCCTTGGTGATGAGCACCGACTGGAGGTCGTCACCCATGTCTTTCGCGTCCACCCGCATCACTTTCGGTCGTCCAACCGGCTACTACCTGGCCCCGCCCCCGGAGGCCCGGAGGGGGTGTCGATTCAGCCTTGCCGAATCACCAGTCTGCCACCCTGGCGCCGGGCGACGACCTTGCCCGGGAGATTGATGGCTCCCTGGCCGCGCCAGCCGGTGATCAGCCGGTCGACTTCCTCGATGTGCCGGGCGAACAGCGAACCGGCCGGGGCACCGGCCTGGATGGCGGCCCGGCGCAGGATGCGACGGCGTACGGCGGGCGGCAGGGCGTAGAGCTTGGCGCACTCCAGGAGGCCGGTGGCGTCGCGTACGGCGGTCTCGGCCTGGCTGGCCCAGGTGTCGAGGGCGTCGGCGTCGTCCCGGGACAGCTGCGCCGTACGGGCGAGCGCTTCCACGACCCCTTTGCCGAGCGCCTTCTCCAGGGCCGGCAGGCCTTCGTGGCGCAGACGGGAACGCGTGTACGCGGGGTCGGCGTTGTGCGGGTCGTCCCAGACGGGCAGCGACTGGACCATGCAGGCCTTGCGGGCGGTCTGCCGGTCGAGCTGCAGGAAGGGGCGGCGGTAACGGCCGTCGGCCCCCGAGACCGCGGCCATCCCCGACAGGGAGCGGATGCCGGAGCCACGGGCGAGGCCCAGCAGGACGGTCTCGGCCTGGTCGTCGCGGGTGTGGCCGAGCAGGACGGCGGCGGCGCCGTGGCGTGCGGCGCAGTCGTCGAGGGCTGCGTAGCGGGCGTCCCGGGCGGCTGCCTCGGGGCCGCCCTCGCGGCCCACGGTCACGGACGTGGCTTCGACGGGGTCCAGGCCCAGTTCGCGCAGCCGCAGGACGACCTCGTCGGCGCGCAGGTCGGAGCCTGCCTGGAGGCCGTGGTCGACGGTGATGCCGCCGGCCCTGATGCCCAGCTTGGGGGCTTCGAAGGCGAGGGCGGAGGCGAGGGCCATGGAATCGGCGCCGCCGGAGCATGCGACGAGCACGAGCGGCGAGGGCGGGCGCTCGTGCGAGGTGTGCCGGGAGGCGCCGGCGGTCTGCAGTGCCTCGTGGTCGGTGAGGATGTCGTGGAGGACGCGGCGGACCGCCAGGCGTATCGCCGCGACCGCAGGATGGGGACCCATGTCCGGTTCCCTTCATGAAGTTTTCGGGGGGTTGGCCCGAGGTTCGGTCACTCAGAGTGTGTAGATGGTGACAGAACCGGGGCGTTCCCCGAGCATTGCACGCCTACCCATCGCTCACGGTCCCTCGGACGGGTGATTGCAGGGGCGTTCGCCTGCCGTCGGCCGGATTCGTTTCACCACGCCCGCGACCCGCTCACGACTCGGCCTTGCGGTGCACCCGCGCGACCCAGTCCGCCGGTTTGGCGATCTCCGTCTTGGTCGGCAACGTGTTCGGGGAGGTCCACACCCGGTTGAAGCCGTCCATGCCGACCTGGTCGACGACCGCCCGCACGAACCGCTCGCCGTCCCGGTACTGCCGCAGCTTGGCGTCGAGGCCGAGCAGCTTGCGCAGCGCCGAGTCCAGCCGGGAGGCGCCCTTCGCGCGACGCTGCTGGAACTTCTCGCGGATCTCCGTGACGCTCGGCACCACGTCAGGACCGACGCCGTCCATCACGAAGTCGGCGTGCCCCTCCAGGAGGGACATCACGGCGGTGAGCCGGCCGAGGATCTCCCGCTGCGCGGGCGTCTGCACGATCTCCACGAGGGACCGGCCCTCGTCGTCCTCCTCGCCCTCGGGCCGGCCGCCCGCCAACGACTGGGCGGCCTCCCGGATGCGCTCCAGGACCGTCATGGGGTCGACCTCGGTCTCCCCCAAGAAAGACTGGATCTCGCCCTCCAGGTGGTCACGCAGCCAGGGCACGGCCGTGAACTGCGTGCGGTGCGTCTCCTCGTGCAGGCACACCCACAGGCGGAAGTCGTGCGGTTCCACGTCGAGTTCGCGCTCCACGTGCACGATGTTCGGCGCGACCAGCAGCAGCCGCCCGCCCTTCGCGCCCGCCGGCAGCTCGCGGGACGCCGGGGCGAACGTCTCGTACTGGCCGAGCACGCGCGAGGACAGGAACGACAGCAGCATGCCCAGCTCGACGCCGGTCACCTTGCCGCCGACCGCCCCGAAGACCGCGCCCCCGGGGGTGTTGCCGCGCCGCTCCTGCATCTTGTCGAGCAGCGGTTTGAGGACCTCCCGGAACCCGGCGACGTTCGCCCGCACCCAGCCGGGGCGGTCGACGACCAGGATCGGGGTGTCGTGGATGTCGTCCGTGCCCATCCGGGTGAACCCCCGGACGTGCTGCTCCGAGGCCTTCGCATGCCGGCGCAGCTCCGCGACGACGGCCCGGGCCTCGTCACGGCTCACCTCGGGGCCCGGCCGCACAAGTCGGGTCGCGGTCGCCACCGCGAGATTCCAGTCGACCATCTCGGCACCACCGATGCTCGTCATGCGTCAACCGTACGTGAGCGCTGCCGCTGGGGGCAGGGCACGAGGTGGGCAAGGGCGAGCTTGGTCGGAACGTTGCCCGGTGCTGTTGGCTGTGCCCACCCGTTCCGCTTTGCGGAACGCCTGCCCACAGCAGTTGCTAACTACAGCCGCAGGCCGCCAATGCCGTTGCCGTGTGGTCCAGGGCTGCCTGGGCGTCCAGGGCGTTCGTCGTGTCGGAGGCCAGGAAGGCGAAGGCCAGGAGTTGGCCGTCCTTGTCCACGACCGTTCCCGCGAGCGTGTTGACGCCCGTCAGGGTGCCCGTCTTGGCGCGGACCACGCCTGCCGCGCCTGTCGCGTCCGTGTAGCGGGTCGTCAGGGTGCCGGTGAAGGCGGCGATGGGGAGGCCGGTGAGGACAGGGCGGAGTTCGGGGTGGGCCGGGGAGCCGGCCTTGACCAGGAGGGCGGTCAGGAGGTCGGCGGTGAGACGGTCGTCGCGGTTGAGGCCGCTGCCGTCGTTGAACACGGCGCCCTTGACCGGGAGTTGAAGCTTCCTCAGCTGGGCGTCGATCGCGGCGGCGCCGCCGTCGAAGTCGGCCCGCTTGCCCGTGGCCACGGCGGTCTGGCGGGCCAGGGCCTCCGCGATGTCGTTGTCGCTGCTGGTCAGCATCCGCTCGACGATGTCGGAGAGCGGCGGCGAGGAGACCGTGGCGAGGGTGTCGGCGCGGCCGGTCGCCTTGGAGGGGCCCGGGGACGTCGTCCTGATGCCGTGCTCCTTGAGGAAGCCCGCGAACTTCCCGGCCGCGTCCGCCGCCGGGTCCGTCACGCGCCGCACGGGACCGCTGGACGAGTCGTCGGTGCGGCCCTCGTCGGCCATCAGAGCGCTGACCGGGGCGAGGTTCTCGTTGACCCCGATCGGGTGGAGTTCGGTACCGGAGTACAGGGTCTTGTCGTACGACAGCGTCACCTCGCTCACGCCGCGCTTCTTCAGGGCCACCGCCGTCCTGTCGGCGAGCGTGCGCAGGCTGGCCCAGCCCTCGGCGTCCTGGTGGGCCGTCAGGGTCGGGTCGCCGCCGCCGACCAGGACGAGTTCCTTGGTGTCGGGCTCCAGGGCGGCGCGGGTGGTGAGGCGGTGGTCGGCGCCCATCGCGGAGAGGGCGGCCACGGCGGTGGCGATCTTCGTGGTCGAGGCCGGGGTCAACGCGTCGTCGGCGCCGACTCCGTAGAGGCGCTTTCCGGTCGAGACGTCCACGACGGCGGCCGTGTGGCGGGTGCCGAGCGCCGAGTCGCCCAGGAGGGGCGTGAGGACGTCCGCGAGGGCCGTGCCGGTCGGGGCCGACTTCACGGTGCTGGCGGCGCCGCCGAGGCCGACGAGGACGGATGCGGCACTGGGGGCGGGTCGGGGTGCCTTGGCGGACGTATCGGAATTACGGCCGTGATCTACGCCACCTGACTGTTCCTGTGCGGCTGCGTAGTCCCGCTCGGCCGTACGCTGACCCGAGGAGTCCCAGGGACCGGCGGCGGTCACCACACCGGCGGCCAGCGCCATTCCGGCGGTGGCGGCGACGGCGGTGAACTGCCAGGTTCTGTTCGGCCGCGGCAACTTCGCGACCTGAGGTGACACGGATCCGACGAGCCGGGCGACCTTCGGTTTCACGGCTTCGGTGAGCCGCGTGGCCTGTGGTCTCGCGGCTTCAGTGAGCCGGGTGACCTGAGGTTTCACGGCTTGCGTGACCCGTGTGACCTGCGGTTTCACGGATTGTGCGGCCCGCTTGAGACGGGGCCGGACGGCTCGCGCGACCCGCGCCACCTGCGGTCTCGCGGCCTGCCAAGGCCTCAGCTCCGGCACGACCACCAGCCCCTTTCGCGATCACACACCTGCGTGAGGGACACTTAACCACCAGAACTATGTGCTGATCATGGAGGAGCCACCGGTGGAGTTCGACGTCACGATCGAGATCCCGAAGGGTTCGCGGAACAAGTACGAGGTGGACCACGAGACCGGTCGGATCCGCCTGGACCGTCGACTCTTCACCTCGACCAGTTACCCGGCCGACTACGGCTTCGTCGAGAACACTCTCGGCGAGGACGGCGACCCGCTGGACGCGCTGGTCATCCTGGAGGAGCCGACTTTCCCCGGCTGCCTCATCAAGTGCCGCGCGATCGGCATGTTCCGGATGACCGACGAGGCCGGCGGCGACGACAAGCTGCTGTGCGTCCCGGCGTCCGACCCGCGCGTGGAGCACCTGCGTGACATCCACCACGTGTCGGAGTTCGACCGCCTGGAGATCCAGCACTTCTTCGAGGTCTACAAGGACCTGGAGCCCGGCAAGTCGGTCGAGGGTGCCAACTGGGTGGGCCGCACGGACGCCGAGGCGGAGATCGAGCGCTCGTACAAGCGACTCAAGGAGCAGGGCGGCCACTGAGCCCCCTGTGCACTGACGGGCCGCACGCACACGCGTGCGGCCCGTTTGCATGTCTGTGCGCATACTGAGGATCACCGAAGCGTCGTACAGGGAGTGCCACGGAGTGACGGAAGCGGAGGACCGCAAGCCGCAGTCGGACGAGGCCAGGAGTGCTTTCACGGCTCCGGCGGGCGTCGAGGCGGCGGTCGTGCCGGCGGCGGACGGCGAATCGTCCACGACGTCCGAGTTCGCCGTTCCGAGCGGTCTCGACGTGACGCCCGCGCCGGCCGTCGAGGACTCCGAGGGGTCGGCGTTCAGCCCGCCCAGCCTCTACAGCGCGCGCAAGGCACCGCCCGCGTTCACTCCGCCGACCGGGATCCCCGTCGTCAGCCTCACCAAGGACGTGCCCTGGCAGGACCGGATGCGCACGATGCTGCGGATGCCGGTGGCCGAGCGGCCCGCGCCGGAGCCGGTGCAGAAGCCGGACGACAGCGGTCCCGCCGTACCGCGTGTGCTCGATCTGACGCTCCGCATCGGCGAGTTGCTGCTCGCGGGCGGCGAGGGCGCCGAGGACGTCGAGGCGGCGATGTTCGCGGTCTGCCGCTCCTACGGCCTCGATCGCTGCGAGCCGACCGTCACGTTCACCCTGTTGTCGATCTCGTATCAGCCCTCCCTGGTGGACGATCCGGTGACCGCGTCGCGTACGGTACGGCGCCGGGGCACCGACTACACGCGGCTCGCGGCCGTGTTCCGGCTGGTCCAGGACCTCAGCGATCCGGAGACCGCGCTCTCCTTGGAGGACGCCTACCGGCGGCTCGCGGAGATGCGACGCAATCGGCACCCGTACCCCGGCTGGGTGCTGACCTCCGCCAGCGGGCTGCTCGCGGGTGCCGCCTCCGTGCTCGTGGGCGGTGACATCATCGTGTTCTTCGCCGCCGCGCTCGGCGCGATGCTCGGCGACCGGCTGGCGTGGCTGTGCGCGGGGCGCGGACTGCCGGAGTTCTACCAGTTCACGGTCGCCGCGATGCCTCCCGCCGCGATAGGGGTCGCCCTCACGGTCGCCAACGTCGACGTGAAGGCCTCCGCCGTCATCACCGGTGGGCTGTTCGCCCTGCTGCCCGGACGGGCGCTGGTGGCGGGTGTACAGGACGGACTGACCGGCTTCTACATCACCGCGTCGGCCCGGCTCCTGGAGGTCATGTACTTCTTCGTCGGCATCGTGGCCGGCGTCCTGATCGTCCTGTACTTCGGCGTGAAGCTCGGCGCGCAGCTCAATCCCGACGTGGCCCTCGGCAACTCCGACCAGCCGCTGTGGCAGATCGGCGCGTCCGTCCTGCTGTCGCTGACCTTCGCCGTACTCCTCCAGCAGGAACGATCCACCGTGCTCCTGGTGTCCCTCAACGGGGGTGTCGCCTGGTCGGTTTACGGGGCGATGCACTCCGTCGCGGGGATCTCGCCGGTCGCCTCTACGGCTGTCGCGGCGGGGTTGGTCGGGCTGTTCGGACAGTTGCTGTCGCGGTACCGGTTCGCGTCGGCGTTGCCTTACACGACCGCGGCGATCGGGCCCCTGTTGCCGGGTTCCGCCACGTACTTCGGGCTGTTGGCGATCGCGCAGAACCATGTCGACAAGGGGCTGGTGTCGTTGGCCACGGCGGCGTCTCTCGCCATGGCCATCGCGATCGGGGTCAATCTGGGGTCGGAGATCTCGCGGTTGTTCTTGCGGATTCCGGGGGCTTCTGCGGGGGCGCGGCGGGCGGCGAAGCGGACCAGGGGGTTCTGAGCGCCTAGTAGCTCGGGGGCTTGGCTATGTGGCGGGTGCGGGCTCGTTGTGGCTGGTCGCGCCCACGCGGCGGAGCCGCAAATCGATACAGCCCCGCGCCCCTTTGGGGCGCGCTGTCGCTAGCCCTGCTGGTAGCCGTTCTGGGAGTAACCCTGGCCCTGGTTCTGGTCGTTGGAGGGCGGGTACTGCTGGTTGCCGTACGGCTGTTGCTGCTGGGGCTGGTACGTCTGCTGGGGGTACGGCTGCTGCTGTTGGGGCTGGGCGTAGTACTGGTCGTAGCCGTTGTTCTGGTCGTACTGCTGCTGAGGTTGTTGCTGCTGGGGCCCGTCCACTCGCCGGAGTTGGGTCGTCGAGTCGTCCATGATCACCGGGAACGGCTGGGTCGCGGCCGGGTCGCCAGGCTGTTCCTGGGAGTCCTGGCGGCCCTGGGGGTTCTTCTTGGCCTTGGAGCGGGCGCGGAGGAACTCGATGATGATCGGGATCACGGAGACGAAGACGATCAGGATGAGGATCGCTTCGATGTTCTTGTGGACGAAGTCGATGTTGCCGAGCCAGGAGCCGAGCAGGGTGACGCCCGCGCCCCACAGGACGCCGCCGATGATGTTGAACGTGAGGAACGAGCGGTACTTCATGCCGCTGACGCCGGCGATGATCGGCGTGAATGTGCGCACGATGGGCACGAAGCGGGCCAGGACAAGGGACTTGGGGCCGTACTTCTCGAAGAACTCGTGCGCCTTGACCACGTTCTCCTGCTTGAAGAGGCGTGAGTCCGGGCGGCTGAAGAGCGAGGGGCCGACCTTCTTGCCGAAGACGTAGCCCGCCTGGTCGCCGAGGATCGCGGCGACGCAGATCAGCGCGACGGCCGCCCACAGCGGGAAGTCGAGGGTGCCCGCGGTGATCAGCAGGCCGCAGGTGAAGAGCAGGGAGTCACCCGGCAGGAAGAACCCGATGAGCAGGCCGGACTCCGCGAAGACCACGAGCAGGAGGCCCCAGATCCCGAACCGGTCGAGCATGGTGTTCGGATCGAGCCAGCTCGGGCCGAGGGCGAGCGTCATCACGGTTCCGGGCTCCTGAGGGGTGGAGGGAGGTGCCAGCGTCCAGGTACAGCCGCACAAAGCTATCAACGCGATGTGTCCGTCCCAGGTTCCACCGGTGACTCCAGGATGCACTGTGCACCCCGTAGGACAAAGCTGTGAGCCATGGGTATCGACGAATACGGCGGCGGCCAGGGGCCGCAGGCCGACGTACTGGTCGTGACGACGAACGACATCCCCGGCTACCGGGTCGAGCAGGTGATCGGCGAGGTCTTCGGGCTGACCGTGCGCTCACGGCATCTGGGCAGCCAGATCGGCGCCGGACTGAAGTCGATGGTCGGCGGTGAGCTGAAGGGGCTCACCAAGACCCTCGTGCAGACCCGCAACCAGGCCATGGAGCGGCTGATCGAGCAGGCACGCGCGCGTGGGGCCAACGGCGTCCTGGCGTTCCGCTTCGACGTGACCGAGGCGGCGGACGTGGGCACCGAGGTGTGCGCCTACGGGACGGCGGTGGTCCTGGCCCGGGAGTAGCGGTTCCCCCGGGCCGGGTCCCTAGGAGGTGTGCCGGGACGCGTTCGCCAGGATCGCGTCCTTCAGGTGCTCGGCCAGGCCCGGGGCCATCGCGTCGTAGAACGCCTTGAAGCGCTCGTCGGAGACGTACATCTCGGCGAGGCCGGTGTGCATCTCGTAGGAGCACGCGTAGAACCAGCGGTCGATGTGCAGGCGGTGTTCCTCGGCGAGGTCCATCGCCGCGTCGGCGGTGGGGAGTTCGCCCGCGGTCACCAGGCCGGCGTAGCGCTCGCTCCAGTCGTCGACCTCCGCCTGGAGGCGTTTCCAGTCGGCCTTGGTGTAGCGGGCGGCCCGGCGCTGTGACTCGGCGTACGCCTCGGTGCCGCCCCACCGCTGTTCCGCTTCCTCGGCGTACTGCTCGGGGTCCTTGTCGCCGAAGACCTCGAAGCGTTCCTCGGGGGTGAGGTTGATGCCCATCGTGCGTGCCTCCATGGCGTGTTCCACGGCCTCGGCCATCTTCTGGAGCTTCTCGATCCGGGCGGTCAGCAGCTCGTGCCGGCGGCGCAGATGTGCGCGCGGGTCCGTCTCCGGGTCGTCGAGCAGGGCCGCGACCTCGTCGAGCGGGAAGCCGAGTTCCCGGTAGAACAGGATCTGCTGGAGCCGGTCGAGGTCGGTGTCGCCGTAGCGCCGGTGACCCGCGTGACTGCGCGCGCTCGGGACGAGCAGGCCGATGTCGTCGTAGTGGTGCAGCGTGCGCACGGTGACCCCGGCGAATCCGGCGACCTGCCCGACGGAGTAGGAGTCCTGTCCTACGGAGTAGCTCACTTTCCGCTCCCTTCTTCTGTCCGCGCTCCACGCTGAGGCCTCACGCCACGTGAGGTGCAAGCCCTACAAGCCTCACGGCCCCGTAGTGCTCTCTCCCTCAAGATGTTCGGTCCGTTTTGCCCGCTTATGGTGAGCCCGTGGCCCAGGACAGCGCGCAACAGGCACCCGTTGCCCCTACGACCCCGGCGCGCACCCTGCTGCCGATGATCGTCCCCGCACTGGTCGTGGGCGTGCTCGCGAGTCTGCTCTTCATCGGGGTGAGCGAGGCGGCCGAACAACTCCAGCACGTGCTCTGGAAGAACCTCCCCGACGCCCTGGGCATCGGCCGCTACTCGGTCCTCTGGATGCTCGTCATGCTGACGGCCACCGGCATCGCGGTCGGGCTGGTGGTGTGGAAGGTCACCGGGCACGCCGGTCCCGACCCGGCGACCACAGGCCTGGAAGCCGTAGCGCTGCCCCCCGGAGTACTTCCCGGTCTGGTCCTGGCGACCGCGCTGATGCTCGCCGGCGGTCCGAGCCTGGGTCCCGAGAACCCGATCATCGCCGTGAACGTGGGGCTCGCGTTGTGGGCGGGGCGCAGGCTGGCGCCGCGGGTGCCGGGCGGGGCGTGGGGGGCGCTGGCCGAGTCGGCGACGATCGGGGCGCTGTTCGGGACGCCGGTCGCGGCGGCGCTGCTCATCTCGGAAGCGCTGGCCGGGCGCACTACCAAGGGGGCACTCTGGGACAACGTGTTCGCGCCGCTCGCCGCGGCCGGGGCGGGTGCCATGACGACCACCCTGGTGGCCCATCCGACCTTCGACCTGCACCTGCCCGCGTTCGGCAGGCCCGGCTGGGGCGATCTGCTGGCCGTCCTGGTGCTGGCACCCCTGGCAGCGGCACTCGGCATGGCGGCCGTCTACCTCTTCCCGTACGCCCATGGCGCCTTCTCCCGCCTCAAGCACCCCATGCTGGCGCTGCCGGCCGGAGGACTGGTCCTGGGCCTTCTGGCGGCCGTGGGCGGCCATCTGACGCTCTTCAAGGGACTGGACGAGGTCGGGGAGCTCGCGGCAGACCCCGAGGGCTGGTCGGCGGGCCAGTTCGCGACGATGACCGTCGTGAAACTGGCGGCACTGCTGGTCGCCGCGTCCTGCGGCTTCAGGGGCGGCCGGATCTTCCCTTCCGTCTTCATCGGCGTCGCGTTCGGCCTCTTCGCCCACGCGGTCGTGCCCGCCGTGGACCCGGCACTCGCGGTGGCGGCAGGCGTCCTGGGCATGCTCCTGGCGATCACCCGGCAAGGCTGGGTGAGCCTCTTCACGGCCGCGATCCTGGTGGCCTCCCCCGCCGTCCTCGCCCTGTTGTGCATCGGCTCGCTGCCGGCCTGGCTGCTGGTGACCGGGAGACCGCAGATGCAGTTGCGCGCGGACGGAACTCCGGTTCGCTAGTACCCGTTGGTTCTTTTGATCCATTCAGGAGGCACGCCCATGCCGTTGCACAAAGGTCCCGAGAAGCCCGACGAGCGCCCGATGTCCGTGAACCCCTTCTTCGGGGAGGCCAATCCGGTCGGCGGCATGACCGAGGCCCCGCCCAAACACCGGCTGCCGGACGGGCCGTTGGCGCCGATGACGGCGGCCCAGCTCGTGCACGACGAGCTGATGCTGGACGGCAACTCCCGCCTGAACCTGGCGACTTTCGTCACCACCTGGATGGAGCCGGAAGCCGGCGTCCTGATGGCGGAGTGCCGGGACAAGAACATGATCGACAAGGACGAGTACCCCCGCACAGCGGAGCTGGAGAAGCGCTGCGTGGCGATGCTCGCCGACTTGTGGAACGCACCGGACCCGTCAACCGCCGTCGGCTGCTCGACAACCGGCTCCAGCGAGGCCTGCATGCTCGCCGGAATGGCCCTCAAGCGCCGCTGGACGCAGCGCAACAAGGACCGCTACCCGGCCGCCCGCCCGAACCTGGTGATGGGCGTCAACGTCCAGGTCTGCTGGGAGAAGTTCTGCAACTTCTGGGAGGTCGAGGCCCGCCAAGTCCCCATGGAGGGCGACCGTTTCCACCTCGACCCCCAGGCCGCCGCCGAACTCTGCGACGAGAACACGATCGGCGTGGTCGGCATCCTCGGCTCCACCTTCGACGGTTCCTACGAGCCGATCGCCGACCTGTGCGCCGCCCTCGACGCGCTCCAGGAGCGCACGGGCCTCGACATCCCGGTCCACGTGGACGGCGCGTCCGGCGCCATGGTCGCGCCCTTCCTGGACCCGGACCTGATCTGGGACTTCCGCCTCCCGCGCGTGGCCTCGATCAACACCTCGGGACACAAGTACGGCCTGGTCTACCCGGGCGTCGGCTGGGCCCTGTGGCGCGACAAGGAGGCCCTCCCCGAGGAACTCGTCTTCCGCGTCAACTACTTGGGCGGCGACATGCCCACCTTCGCCCTCAACTTCTCCCGCCCCGGCGCCCAAGTAGTAGCCCAGTACTACACATTCCTGCGCCTGGGCCACGAGGGCTACCGCGCAGTCCAACAGTCCACCCGCGACGTGGCCCGAGGCCTCGCAGACCGCATCGAGGCCCTAGGCGACTTCAAACTCCTAACCCGGGGCGACGAGTTGCCGGTCTTCGCCTTCACCACAGCCCCGGACGTCACGACATACGACGTGTTCGACGTCTCCCGCCGCCTACGAGAACACGGCTGGCTGATCCCGGCGTACACCTTCCCGGCAAACCGCGAGGACCTCTCGGTCCTCCGAATCGTCTGCCGCAACGGCTTCTCAGCAGACCTGGCCGAACTGTTCCTCGACGACCTGACCCGCCTCCTCCCCGAACTACGCCGCCAGCCCCACCCCTTCACCCGCGACAAGGCAGCGGCAACGGGCTTCCACCACTGAGCCGGGCGACACGGCCCGCAAGCCGCGTACGGCGGCAAGGCGACGTGTCGGGGGGTGTCCGCCCGCAGCGGTCGGCGCGTCAAGCACGGGCAAGCCGGTAAGCAACGGCATCCGCGCCGATCCGAGGACGGACACCCCCCGGCGCGGCGCCGGGGGCACAACGCACCGCGGGCAAACCACAACGCACCGGCACCCACCCACAAAGCCGCACCCCGTACGACCTAGGGGCGCGGGGCTGTGTCGATTTGCGGCTCCGCCGCGTGGTCGCGACCAGCCCGTACCGGCCCGCACCCGACAACTCACCCCCCAAGCCCCCGAAACCGCCGCACCGCCAGCGGAAAGAACACAACCAACAACCCCAACGGCCACGCCACAGCAGCCCAGACATGCCCCGACTCTCCCCCGGGCCCACCAAAAAGCTCCCGCACGGCCGTAGCGGTCTGAGACATCGGATTCCACTGAACAACCGCACCCAGCCACGCAGGCATGGCCTCAGGCGTAGCCAAGGCGTTGGACAGAAACCCGACCGGCCACACCAGAATCTGCACGGCCTGCACCATCTCGGGCCGCCCCGCCACCAGCGCCAACTGGATCCCAACCCACAACATGGCGAACCGGAAGAGCAGCAACAGCCCCACGGCACCCAGGAATTCACCGGGCCCGGCATGCGGCCGCCAACCAAGCCCGAGCCCAACCCCGATCAGCACGACCAGCCCGATCGCCGACTGCAACATGTCGGCGGCCGAACGCCCCACCAACACCGCCCCGTCAGCCATCGGCATCGACCGGAACCGGTCGATCACCCCCTTGTTGAGGTCCTGCGTGACGGCGAGCATCGTGCCCTCCAGCCCGAAGGCCATGGTCAGCGCGAGCATCCCGGGAACCAGATAGTCGACGTAGGCACCCTCGACGGCCCGCCCGCCCCCGATCAGATAGCCGAACATCAGCAGCAACATCACCGGAAAAACGAGACTCACCACAACCTGCACGGGCTGCCGCGCCCAGTGGGCGAGTTCACGCCGGGTCATGGTCCAGGAATCGGTCAGGGCATAGGCACTCACACGGCCTCCTTCACATTCGTACGATCGCCCGCACCCGCACCCGCCCCGTCACCGTGCCCCGTCAGATGCAGAAACACCTCATCCAGGGTCGGCCGCCGCAACGCCACATCCTCGGCATCGATCCCGCCCTCCTCCAGCGCCCCTACGACTCCGGAGAGCGCCGCCATCCGGTCGGAGACCGGCGCACTGAGCAGCCGACGATCCGCATCGACCCGGACGTCGGCAGCAGGCAGCGGCAACAGGGCGACAGCGGCCCCCAGTTGACCCGCATCACGCAGAACGACGTCGATACGGTCGCCGCCCGTACGGGACTTGAGCTCGTCCGGGGTGCCGTCCTCGATGACCCGCCCTCGGTCAACTACCGAGACCCGATCGGCGAGTTGGTCGGCCTCCTCCAGGTACTGCGTGGTGAGCAGAACCGTCGTACCACCCCCGACCAGAGAGCGAACCGCCGACCACACCTCCGCACGCCCGCGCGGATCGAGGCCGGTAGTCGGCTCGTCCAGGAAGAGGATCTCCGGCGCGGTGACGAGCGAGGCGGCGAGATCCAACCGCCGCCGCATGCCTCCGCTGTAGGCGCGAACCGGCTTACGCCCCGTGTCGGCGAGGTCGAAACGCTCCAGGAGTTCATCGGCACGCACACGCGCGCGACGGGCACCAAGATGATGGAGACGCCCGAACATCTCCAGGTTCTGCCGCCCGCCCAACTCCTCGTCCAGAGCCGCGTGTTGACCGAGCAGGCCGATACGCAACCGGACCGCACGGGCCTCGGTCAGCACATCATGACCCGCAACCTCGACGCGCCCGGAGTCGGGCCGCAGCAAGGTGGACAGAACACGGACCAGGGTGGTCTTACCCGCACCGTTGGGCCCGAGCACACCATGCACGGTCCCGCGCGCGACACACAGATCGAGCCCGTCCAACGCCTTCTTGACCCCCTTGGAGCCGTCACCCCCCTCAGCCCCCTCAGCCTTCCGGCGGCTCTTCTTCTCGCCATACGTCTTGTGCGCGTCCTCGACGGTGATCGCCGCGTCGGCCACTGGACACTCCTTCGCTAGTCAAACTTGACTACATGCCCGAAAGTAACCCGGGGGCCTCTATTAGTCAAACTTGATTAGTGAGTATCCCCCGGGTGCCGCTCCCCCGTCGCGTACGGGTTCTCCTCGTCGTCCCTCAGGACACCGACAAACGGCTCACCCTCCCCCGCGAAGGTGTACGCCCCGCCCTCGATGCGCTCGACCAGCCCCTGGGTCCACGCGGCCTCCGCGTCGGCCGTGTGGACCCAGAGGTTCATGATCTCGCCGATGTGGCCCAGCTGTTCGGGGCCGTCCTCGGGGATGTAGTGCTCGGTGACCGAGGCCCGCCACTGGTCGATACCCCGGGTGCGCTCCTTGAGCAGCGCCACCGCCTCGGCCCTCGGCAGGTCCACGATGAAGCCGATCGCGGCGGACTTGACGTCCATCTGCTGGTCGTAGGACGTCAGCGCCTCGCGCAGCAGCCGGAGGTACTCCTCGGTGCCCTGGCCGGTGATCTCGTACTCGGTGCGGGGCGGGCCCCCGACGGTGGACGGCGCGATCTCGTGGGCGTGCAGAAGGCCCTGCTTGGCCAGTTGCTTGAGCGCGTGGTAGATCGAGCCGGGCTTGGCGTTGGACCACTCGTGCGCGCCCCAGTATTCGAGGTCGTTGCGCACCTGGTAGCCGTGGGCCCGCCCGTGCTGGCGCACCGCGCCGAGCACGAGGAGACGGATCGCTGACATGAGCCCAGCGTAGAACCAGGCAGGTCAGCCCCGGCTGCTGCCCTGCTCCTTCGCGACCAGCTCGAAGGCCGTGGCTCCGTCGAGGGACTCGCGGATGATGTCGGCGTGGCCGGCGTGCCGGGCGGTCTCGCGGATCAGGTGCAGGCAGACCCACCGTACGGAGACCCGCCCTTCGGGGAACCAGGGCTGGTCCGGCAGCGGGAAGGTGTCGTCCAGGCTGGGCACCGAGCGGATGTACGCCTCCGTCTCGGCGGCGACCTTCTCCCAGTACGCGAGCTGCGACTCGACACTCTCGCCGTCGACCAGTTGGAAGTTCTCGTGCCAGTTGGTCTCGTCCCGCTCAACCGCCGGCGGCTCCTGCTTGGCCCGCGCGATCCAGCCCTGCTCGACCTCGGCGCAGTGCTTGAGCAGCCCGGAGAGGGAGAGTTCGCTCGCGCTCGGCCTGCTCGCGGCCTGCTCCTCGGTCAGCCCGAGCAACGCCCTGCGGATGCCGCCCCGCTGCTCCTCGATGAACGCGAGCAGCGCCCCGCGCTCGTCGCCCTGTGCCTCCGAGGGTACGTGCGTGACCATGGCCTTCACCTTTCGCCGGTGCCGGCAGGGAGCGCGTCCCCCTGCCCGACATCGACGAAGCTACGGGCCATCGAGGTCAGGTTCTGTCCTCGATGGCCCGCCGGAAGCACATGTCTAGAACGGGAACCCGCTCCGCCCGTGCTGCACCGAGATCCACTTCAGGCTGGTGAACGCGTCCAGCATCGACTCGCCGTTGAGGCGGCCGAGGCCGGAGGCCTTCTCGCCGCCGAAGGGGACGATCGGCTCGTCGTGGACGGTGCCGTCGTTGACGTGGAACATGCCCGTGTCGATCTGCTTGGCGAAGTTCACGCCGCGCTCGATGTCACCGGTGTGGACGGCGCCACTGAGGCCGTACGGCGTGTCGTTGACGATGCTCACGGCCTCCTCCTCGCCGTCGAACGGGATGAGGAAGGCGACCGGGCCGAAGACCTCCTGGCGGAGGAGGTCCGAGTCGGCGGGGAGGTCGGTGAGGACCGAGGGGGCGACCAGGTTGTCGGTGGTCGTGCCGTGGACGAGAGCCGTCGCGCCCTCGGCGATCGCCTGCTCGACGACACCCGAAAGGGCGTCCACCTGCTGGGAGTTGATGACCGGCCCGATGACCGTCTGCGGGTCGCGCGGGTCGCCGACCTTGAGGGACTTGACCTTGGTGACGAACTTCTCGGTGAACTCGTCGGCGATCGACCGGTCGACCAGGACACGGTTCGCGGCCATGCAGACCTGGCCCTGGTGGACGTAGCGGCTGAAGACCGCCGCGTCGACCGCGTAGTCGACGTCGGCGTCGTCGAGGACCACGATCGCGCTGTTGCCGCCGAGTTCGAGCACCGCGCGCTTGAACTGCGAGGCGCAGACGGTCGCGACGTGGCGGCCGACCTTGTCGGAGCCGGTGAAGGAGATGACCTTCGGGATCGGGTGCTCGATGAACGCGTCGCCGATCTCCGCGATGTCGGTGATGACGACGTTCAGGAGTCCGCCCGGCAGGCCCGCGTCCTCGAAGATCTTCGCGACCAGGGAACCGCCGACGATCGGGGTGTTCTGGTGCGGCTTGAGGACCACGCCGTTGCCCAACGCCAGTGCGGGGGCCACCGACTTGAGGGAGAGCAGGAGCGGGAAGTTGAAGGGGCTGATCACGCCGACCACGCCCACCGGGACGGTGTAGACGCGGTTCTCCTTGCCGTCGACCGGCGAGGGGATGATCCGGCCCTGGGGGCGCAGGGCGAGGTGGATCGCCTCGCGCAGGAACTCCTTGACGAGGTGCAGCTCGAAGCCGGCCTTCAGGAACGTGCCGCCGAGTTCGGCGACGATCACCTCGGAGATCTCCTGCTCGCGGTCCTCGATGATCCGCAGAGCCTTCTCGAACACCGCGCGGCGGGCGTAGGGGTTGGTCGCGGCCCACTTCTTCTGGGCGCGGGCGGCCGCCTTGTACGCCTCGTCGACCTCGTCGACCGTGGCTATGGTGATCGACGCGAGCTTCTCGCCGTCGTACGGGTTGAAGTCGATGATGTCCCAGGAGCCGGTGCCCGGGCGCCACTCACCGTCGATGTACTGCTGAGCCAGGTCGGTGAAGTAGGACGACATGTGATCCCTCAATCGCTCAAATCGTCAGCAGACACGATCAGTTGCAGACACGATCAACAGCAGGCCGGACGACCCCTCACGATCATCACGGTCTGATCACACGTCATCGTACTTGTGTTTCAAGAGAGTTGGAGCAGTCCCCGAAGAAGATCCCGGCTCTCGTCCGGGCCCGGGCTGTCCTGCTGGAGCTCCTTCAGCGCCTTCTCGTACTGGGCCACGTCCTCGGACTTGTCCAAGTAGAGCGCGCTGGTGAGCTGTTCGAGGTAGACGACGTCAGAGAGGTCGGACTCCGGGAACGACAGGATCGTGAAGGCGCCGGACTCGCCCGCGTGACCGCCGAAGCCGAACGGCATGACCTGCAGCCGGACGTTGGGGTGTTCGGAGACCTCGATCAGATGCTGGAGCTGCCCGCGCATGACCTCGCGGTCGCCGTACGGGCGGCGCAGGGCGGCCTCGTCCAGGACGATGTGGAAGTCCGGCGCGTTCTCGTTCACCAGGTACTTCTGCCGCTCCAGGCGCAGCGCCACCCGCCGTTCCACGTCCGCCGCACTCGCGCCCTTCATGCCGCGCCGGACGACCGCGCGGGCGTAGGCCTCGGTCTGCAGCAGTCCGTGCACGAACTGCACCTCGTAGACGCGGATGAGGGAGGCGGCACCCTCCAGGCCCACATAGGTGGGGAACCAACTGGGCAGGACGTCCGAGTAACTGTGCCACCAGCCCGCTACGTTGGCTTCCTTCGCGAGGGAGAGGAGTGAGATGCGCTCCGCCTCGTCCGTGATGCCGTACAGCGTCAACAGGTCCTCGACGTCCCGGGTCTTGAAGCTCACTCGCCCCAGCTCCATGCGACTGATCTTGGATTCGGAAGCGCGGATCGAGTACCCCGCCGCCTCTCGGGTGATCCCACGCGCTTCCCGCAGTCGCCTGAGTTGCGAGCCGAGCAGCATCCGCCGCACCACCGATCCGGGCTCTCCCGCGCTCACGTTCGCCAGCCTCCCCAACCGTCTTCAGGGGCCGCAGTCTGCCACTAAAACACTTCGAGCAGTACTCGTTCGATTACAGAAATGGAAAGAAGGGACGCCCGTTCACAGGAAGTTGCCAGGAAGACGTCAGGGAGAAGCAAGGTCCGGGGCCGAGATCGGCGTGAAGTTGGCGGAAAAAATGGCCAACAAGCGGTACGGGAGGGTCCAATTCGGTCAGCTGCACGTGCATCTGCCCTTGCATCTGCTGTACGCATCCGAAACCATGGTCTCGCGCCACCGCTGCATCGCAACGACCGCGAATTCCCGGGAGTGCCTCGCATGGGGACGAATGGATCGACCATGCTCGAGCCGTTACGGCAGGGCCTTCCGCCGCTGGACCCGTCGGCCGTGTCCAGCGCCGCGTCGTGTGCTCTGGCCGCCCGCTACGAAGCGGTGCGCGAGGCACGGCAGTTCACCCGCCGCACGCTCGACCAGTGGGACATAGGCGACCGCTTCGACGACGTCTGTCTGGTCGTCTCCGAACTGGTCACCAACGCGCTGCGGCATGCCCTGCCGGCCAACACCCCGCGCGTCCCGGAGCAGAACCCGCCCGTGCGGCTGCACCTGATGCGCTGGACCGAGCGGCTGGTGTGCGCCGTGCGCGACCCCAGTCACGACAGTCCCATCGCCTGCGAGTCGGAGGACTTCTCGGCGGAGTCGGGCCGCGGCCTGTTCCTCGTCGACTCGTTCGCCGACGGCTGGGGCTGGCACCCGCTGGCGGGCACGCTCAGCGGCAAGGTGGTCTGGGCACTGTTCCGGCTCCAGGGCGACCCCGTACAGAACGACGCGTGAGGAACCGCGGCCCTTTTTGGGGCCGCGGTTCTACGCGCGTTGCCGTGGTTCCCGCAGGTCGTCGGTCCGCTATCCCACTATCAGGTGGTCGAACTCGCCGTCCTTGATGCCCAGGAGCATCGCCTCGATCTCGGCGCGGGTGTAGACGAGCGCCGGACCGTCGGGGAACCGCGAGTTGCGCACGGCGACATCGCCGCCGGGCAGCCGCGCGAACTCCACGCAGGATCCTTGCGAGTTGCTGTGCCGGCTCTTCTGCCAGGCCACTCCGTCCAGCTGCGTGGCAGCCATGCCGTTGTACACGTCGAACCCCAAGTACACGCTGTCAACGCGGTGGTCCACAGGTCGCTCCCGGTTGTGCACTGGCTGGTGTGGCCATTGATGCAGTGGTCAACTGTTCCGGATCATAGCCCTGTTCATGTGCAGATGCATGGGCAGATGCACGTGCACGGGGGGTGGTGCTCCGGTTACAGCTTTGACGACTGCTTTACCGATGCCGTTCCAGCGTCTGCCCAGGACCGGGCAGGACATGTACTAGGGAAGACGTGTGCGGGGGCCCTTGTGTTCCATGCGGGCGGCTATCGGGTCGAGTACGGCAACAATGCCATCTCCCGGGCGTTCTTGATCGCGGCCGCCAACTGCCGCTGCTGCCGGGCCGATACGCCGGTGACCCGGCGGCTGCGGATCTTGCCTCGGTCGGAGACGAACGTCCGCAGCAGGGCGGTGTCCTTGTAGTCGATGTACGTGACTCCGGCCGCTTCCAACGGATTACGGCGGGACCTGGCAGGCCGGCGCGCGGACTTGAGGTCGGACTTGCGGGGCACGGTCAGATCTCCAGAAGGGTGTCGAAGGCGGACGGGATGCGTTTCCAGGCGCTAGGGCCCGCGGCGTACTCGGCGTCGGTCAACAGGCAGGACTCCAGGAGCAGTTCGAGTCCGTCGCGGTCGAGTCCTGGGGATGTGAAAACAAGGTGCTGGCAGCAGTCCCCGTGCTCCGGATGCCAGTCGAGCGCGGCGGCGGCGCGGCGCACCGGCGGCACCAACTCCCAAGCCGCGTCCGGCAACGAGGCGAGCCACGGCCCCGCGCTCTCCACGCACAGGGCGCCCCCGGCCGCGTCCCAGTGCAGCAACGAGTCGGGCTTGTCCGCGAGCCAGAACCGGCCCCGGCTGCGGGCGGCGGCGCAGGTGATGTCCTCAAGTGCCGCGTACAGCCGCTCCGGGTGGAAGGGGCGGCGGCGGTGCCAGACGAGGGTGGTCACGCCGTGCGCGTCGGCCTCGACGGGGAGGAGGGCGCAGGCGGGGTGTTGGGCTGCGGCTGCGGCTTCTACGTCGAAACCGGCTAGGGCTGCGTGGGCGAGGACGCTGCGGTGGGGGGACCGGGGTGGGGGTGGGTGGTTGGGGTTGGAGCGTGCGCCCCCAGGGGGTTGGGGGTGGGCGGGGTGGGAGTCTGTGCCGGGGTGCGAGGGGGGTTCGGCGGGGCTTCGTGGGCGCCCTGGGTGCTTCTGGTCCTCGGCGCGTCGCCTCCTCCGACCGGTACTTGGCGGGCCGTTGGGTGCAACTGGCCCAGGAGTTCGCGGTCTTCGTCGGCGTCGGGTGAGTCGAGGACGGCGAGGACGGGGGCGTACTCCAGTTGGCGGGCGAAGGTGTCGGCGACGGTTCGCTGGTCCGTGGCCGCGGCCGCGAGGCCGGTCTCGGCGAGGTCGTCGCCGTTGCCGAGGTACGGGAGGAGCAGGGACGGGTCCACGGCGGTGATGACGGCGGTGACCGTGAGGCCGCCGGCGGCGATCACCTCGGCCATCGCCTTGGGTTCGACGGAGTCCCACAACTCGACTATTGCCAGCCGGACTTGACCTGTCGCGGCCAGTCGGCGGAGCTCCGGGACCAGGTCTTCGCGGAGCGCGCAGCACGCGCAGTCGTTGACGAGGGGGGTCTCGCCGGCGGAGACGATGCCCGTGGCGTCCCTGATCGTGCGGACGACCGTGCCGGCGGCGGCCGTAGCGAGGTCGTGGTGGAGTGCGACGCTGCCGGGGACGTCGTGGAGGAGTCGGGCGACGGTCGCTCTGCGGGCGTCGGCGTGCAGGCCGGCGACGATCGCGACGGAGAGGTCGGGCACCGTCAGGCCTGCTTCCCGTACCGGCGCTCGAAGCGCTCCACGCGGCCGGCCGTGTCCAGGACGCGGGCCGTGCCGGTGTAGAAGGGGTGGCTGACGTCCGAGATCTCGACGTCGACGACGGGGTAGGTGTTGCCGTCCTCCCACTCGATCGTCTTCGCGCTCGTCATCGTCGAGCGGGTGAGGAAGGCGTGGTTCGCGGCCCGGTCCCGGAAGACGACGGGGCCGTAGGGCGGGTGGGTGTTCGCGCGCATCTCGGTCAGCGCTCCTCTCGGAAGTCGACGTGGCGGCCGGCGGCCGGGTCGTACTTGCGCAGGACCAGGCGGTCGGGGTTGTTCCGGCGGTTCTTGCGGGTCACGTAGGTGTAGCCGGTGCCGGCCGTGGACCTGAGTTTGATGACCGGGCGGAGTTCGTTGCGAGCCATGCCTGATACCTTAATGAAAATGAATTCCATTAGCAGCATCGGCTACGGCCCCGATAGAGGAGAGGTACGTCACTCGTGTCCGCCCACTGCATGCTGACCGGCGCACAGCCCGGCTTCGGCAACCGCATCTCCCACTCCCACCGGCGCACCTCGCGCCGTTTCGACCCGAACATCCAGTCCAAGCGCTACTGGCTGCCCGGCGAGGGCCGGTACGTACGGCTTCAGCTGAGCACGAAGGGGATCAAGACCGTGGACGCGATCGGCGTCGAGGCGGCCGTGGCCAGGATTCGCGAGCGCGGGGTGAGGATCTGATGGCGAAGAAGAGCAAGATCGCGGCGAACGAACGGCGGCGGGAGGTCGTCGCGCGGTACGCGGCGCGGCGGGCCGAGCTGAAGGAGATCATCCGGCGGCCCGGTTCGACGGAGGCCGAACGGGCCGCCGCGCAGCGGGAGTTGCGCGGCCAGCCGCGTGACGCGAGCGCCACGCGGGTTCGCAACCGCGACCAGGTCGACGGGCGGCCCCGCGGCTACTTCCGTGCCTTCGGGCTGTCCCGGGTGAACCTGCGCGGACAGGCTCACAGCGGATACCTACCCGGCGTCCGCAAGTCCTCCTGGTAACCACTGGTAGCTTGCTGCGGTCGTTCCGGCCAGGGTCGAGGCCAAGGCCCACGGGGCGGCCGTCCGCGTCCCGCTACAGCTTGGGAGCTACCAGTGACTACGGCGTTTTCGACGGTGCCGACGGTACGGATGGCGGCGGCTGCCGCCGGTCTGGCGGGCGCGCTCGTCCTGACCGCATGCAGCGGTGACTCCTCGGACGACTCCTCGTCCACGCCGAGCGCGTCCGCCACCTCTACGGCGTCCGCGGACTCAGGAGGTTCCAGCAGCAGCCCGTCGGCCGCGTCCGACGGGCTGCAGGGCAGCTGGCTCGCCACGGCCGGCGGCAAGGCGTTGGTCCTTGTGGTCACCGACAAGCAGGCCGCGCTGTTCACGACCGGTGGCACCGTGTGCAACGGGACGGCCGGTGAGGAGGCGGGGATGCAGATGATCCACCTCAAGTGCACGGACAACAGCAAGACCCGGACGACCGGAATGGTCAACTCCGTCAGCAGGTCGAGCCTCGCGGTCACCTGGTCGGGGAGTGCCGGCAAGGAGACGTACACGCGGGCCGAGGGCGGGAAGCTGCCGTCGGGGCTGCCCACGGCGAGCTCGGGGTCGTAGGCCCGGGAGGGGTGGGCCCGGGGCCGGTCGGCGGAGGGGGGTCCGGTGCGGGATGATCCCCTCATGCGCACTGTTCCCCTCGCCGTCGCCGCACTCGCGTCGGCTCTGCTTCTGACCGCCTGCGACAGTGGCGGCGGCGGTGGTTCCTCCGACAGCAAGAACGGGTCGGCCTGCTCGTTCGACGGGGTCGCCGTCCAGGTCGGGCCCGCGAGCACCGCTCCGGCCGCCGGTGACACCGGTGAGGTTCCCGTCTCGCTCACCAATCAGAGCAAGCCGTGCGACCTGGACGGGTTCCCGGGTGCCACGCTGGAGGGCGGCGGCACCAAGGTCGTCCTCTCCACGCTGAAGGGCGCCAAGGCACAGAAGCTGAGGCTCGCCAAGGGCGACGCGGCGTCCTTCACCATCACCTACGTGCGCGGCAAGGCGGGCGACAAGCTGAGCCTGGCCGCGACGAAGGTGGTCATCACCCTGCCCGGCAGCAGCGACACCGCGAGCTACAAGTGGTCGTACGGCCCCGTCCAGGGCAAGACCTCCGTGAGCGACTCGGACGCCTCGGTCAGCGCCTTCACGCAGGCCGGCGACTGACGTCCGTCAGTCCAGTGACGGTCGGGCCCTGACCTGGGCCCGGTCCGCCGCCTCGGCGCCCTGCGTCCAGCCCGCCTCGTCGGTGACGCCGCGCAGGCGGGTCGTGGTCGTCTCCGGGAACATCGCGTCGACGCGGTCGGCGACGGCGACCTCACGGGTGGCGAGCACCGGGAGCAGGTCGTCGGTGACCTGCGTCCCGGCGGCCCGCGCCAGCCGGTCCCCGATGCGGTGGGCGTAGGCCGCGAGAAAGGACTGCCGGAAGGTCTTCGTCCGCCGGCGGCCACCCGCGCGCTGGGCCGCCTCCGCGCGCGTCATCGCGGTCGTGGCCTGCACGAGGAGCGAGGTGTAGAGGAGTTCGACCACCTCCAGATCGCCCTCGAAACCGACGACGGTCGAGAAACCGAAGGCCTCGTTCCAGACGGCCCGGCAGTGGTTCGCGCCGGCGACCGCGTCCAGCAGTACCGCCTTCGCCTGCTCGTACGGCGCCTCGACCCCGATCCGGCACGCGCCGGGCGCGTCCTTCGCCGGCGCCTGCGCGTCGAGCAGCGCCTCGTCGATACTGTGCCGCGCCATCAGCTCCTGCGCCTTGGCGCTCAGCGCCTCCGCCTCCTCCGGGAACCCGGTCGCCTCCGCCTTCGCGAGCAGCGCTCGGATCCGGGTGAGCATGCGGGACGCGGGCCGACGGTTCTCGTGCCGCTTCGGTTCGTGCTCGTCGAGGCGTTCGAGGCTCGGCAGCCGCAGCAGCAGGCGGTACAGCTCCAGCACGGTGGTGGCGTGCGTGAACCGGTCGGTGCGGGGCGGCTCTTCGACGGTCAGTTCGTCGACCTGTGCCTTCCAACGGGGGCCGCGCGCCCGGTCGTCCGGCGCCTGCGCCCGGATCAGCGCCGAGACGAGCCGTACGTGTACGTCGTCCAGCTCCCGCCGAACCAGCCGTACGACGTCTGCGGGCTGCCAGCCACGCCGCCATGCCGCCGCCACGAACTCCCGCCCGCGGCCGGCCAGTTCGGGGTCCGCGGCGGGGTCGGCGGCGAGGATCGAGGCACCCGCGTCGAGGGCGTCGTGGGTGTCGGTGTAGAGGGCGGCCTCGAAGGCGCGCTCGACGGTGGTGGTCGTACTGCTCACCGGTTGATCGTGTCATGGGGTGGCGGGGAGAGGGGCGGGGTACCTTGCGGAGTCGCCGGGAGGGGTGGGTCCTGGGATGCCTCCCGGCTGTCCGGGCCGGGGCCGCGTTCCGGACTGTCCACACCCTGTGGACAATCAACTCCTCGTGGATGTACGGGCGTTGGGACGGTGGCGCTTCGGCCCGCGTGGCAAGATCGGTTCGTATGGAGACGCTGCCGTTCGACGCCGTGCTGTGCGACTTCGACGGAGTCGTGCACGTGTGGGATCCGGACGGGATGAAGGCACTGGAAGGGGCCTGGGGGCTGGCCGAGGGGACGCTGGCCGGGGCCGCGTTCGAGGGCGAGCTGCTGCGGGCGGCCGTGACGGGGTGGCTCAGTGACGAGGAGTGGCGGTCCCGCATCGCCGACGATCTGACGCCCCTGTGCGGCTCGGCCGAACGGGCCCGTGACCTGCTGGCCGCGTGGACCGCGCTCACCGGCCGGGTCGACCCCGACGTCATGGACCTGCTCACCGAGGTCCGGCGCACGGTGCCCGTGGTCCTGCTCTCCAACGCCACCACCCGGCTGGAGACCTACCTCACTGAGATCGGCCTGTCCGAGTCGTTCGACGCGGTGGTCAACACCGCCCGCGTCGGAGTGGCCAAACCGGACCCGCGCGTCTTCGAGTTGGCCGCCGGACGCGTCGGAGCCGACCCGAAGCGCTGCCTGTTCGTCGACGACACCGCCGGCCATGTCGTCGCGGCCCGGGAGGCGGGGCTGACGGGACTGCATTACCAGCACGTGGGTCAACTGCGGGACGCGGTCGCGCCGTTGCTGCCCCGGGGCTGAGGCGGGGGCCGGGGCCGCAGGGCTGCGGCGGTGAACTCCGTTTTCCCTCAAGGGTGTTGCCGTGACCGGCCCGTCTCGTAGTCATCACACGCGGTCTGCTCGCGCATCGCCGATCAGCTCAAGAAGCGCTGCGATCTGAGCCAGGCAACGAGTGTCGGCGGGTGATCGGAGAACTCCGAGAACGCCGCGAAGTAGGGGTCGGCCGCTGCGTCGGCCGCGTAGGTGCCGTGGCCGCGGCGACGCCGGCAGGCTCCCCCACCTCGCCGAGACCGGTTTCTCCGAGCTGCTCTACAAGGACGACCCGGAGGCGAGCTTCGAACGCGGCCTCGACTGGCTGCTGTCCGGCGCCGCCGGGTCACTCACGAAGTAGCTGCCTACGGAGTAGTCGCCTACGGAGTGGTCACCTACGGAGTGGCCGCCTACGGAGTGGCCGCTTGCGTCCGCCGGCTAGAAGGCGCTCGCGGCTGCCGCCTCGGCCTCCGGCAGCAGGTCCTTGCTCTGCTGGATCATCCTCGCGTAGGTGCGGTCGTGGTCCGCATTGTCGAGCGCGAATCGCAGGAGAGCGCCGGACCAGTCGTCGAAAAGCGCGAATGTGCGGTCCACCATGCGCCTGGATCCCTCGCGCTGGGCCTCGTCGAGGGACGGCAGGCTCGTTTCTTCGACTTCCGGTGACTTGATGCTGTGCGACGCCTCCGCCAGGTAATGCTTCGTGCCGAAGAACTCGCATTCACGACCGTCCCGCAGGGCGATTCCCCGGCAGTGCGTGAAGATCGTGACGGAGACCGCCTCGATGGACTCGACCATGGCGAAGACGGCGTACGTGGGCGCGTCGGCGGCGAGTGCGGCCAGCTCCAGAACGAGGCGTCGGGAGTGCTGGAAGTCCGCGCTCCACAGGACGCGGGTGGCGTCCGACAGGGGCAACTCGCGGTCGGCGCCCAGCTTCTCCAGGTCGGCCAGCATCCACTGCCAGTGGAAGTCCTCCTCGTACGTGTGGGCGTTCAGCAGGGCCTGCAGCCGGTCGAGTTCGGCCTCTTCCTCACCCTTGCGGAAAACGTACTTGTTCAGGTCGGAGTAGCCCATGATGAACGGGATCACGCTGGGGCCCCAGGCCAGGCGCTTTTCGCCGGAGAGGGATTCGTCGGCCAATAACTCGGTGAAGAATTCATGCCCTTCGTACGATGCCCGGCGTTCCTCTATGTAATCGATGACTTTTTGCACGAGAACTCCGTTGGGGAGGTGGGGAGATGACCTGCCATATCTATCATTATCGAAATCGATGCGGGTCGGCTTTTGCTTGATCACACCCTCACCTTCACCTGCAGGACAGGTGTCAACCCGGGGTTGACACCTTCATGCTGTCAACCTACGGTTGACACATGACGACCAACCCGAACGTCACCTCATCCGTACGTCTCGACGACCTCATCGCGGCCATCAAGCTGGTCCACCCCGCACCGCTCGACCAGCTCCAGGACGCGGTCATCGCCGCCGACCACCTGGGCGACGTGGCCGACCATCTGATCGGGCACTTCGTCGACCAGGCCCGGCGTTCCGGCGCGTCCTGGTCGGACATCGGCAAGAGCATGGGCGTCACCCGGCAGGCCGCGCAGAAGCGCTTCGTGGCGAAGGACTCCGCCGACCTCGACCCCAGTCAGGGGTTCGGCCGGTACACGCAACGCGCCCGCAACGTGGTGATGGCCGCCCACAACGAAGCCATCGCCGCCCGCAACCCCGAGGGTCGCCCCGAGCACCTGGTCCTCGGCCTCCTCGCCGAGCCGGACGGCCTGGCGGCCAAGGCGATCGTCAGGCAGGACGTCCTCCTGGACGCCGTACGCCAGGCGGCCACCGCCGCACTCCCCCCGGCCGCCGACGAGGTCCCGGAGCTCGTCCCCTACGGCCCCGACGCCAAGAAGGTCCTGGAACTCACCTTCCGCGAGGCCCTGCGTCTCGGCCACAACTACATCGGCACCGAACACATCCTGCTCGCCCTCCTGGAGCACGAGAACGGCGAGGGCGTCCTCAACGGCCTGGGCATCGACAAGGCCACGACCGAAGGGCACATCGCGGAGATGCTCAAAGGGTTTCAGGGCTGAGACGGCCGGCCCGCCGCCCGGGTCAGAACTGGCTCGTGTCGAGGTCGAACCCGAGCGGCTCGGGCAGCGCCACGGTCTTGGAGATCTCGATCTCGGCGGCCCGGGTGTAGCGGTCCTCGGAGGGCTCGCTGTAGACGATGACCGTCCCGGCCTCGCGGTCGATCAGCAGGTAGCAGGGGATGCCCGCGCGCGCGTAGCCACGCAGTTTGGGGCCGCGGTCATTGACGGCGGTGGACTCGGAGGTCACCTCGCCGACGAGCACGACGGGCGCGGGGTCGTGATAGCGCTGGTCGTCGGCGAAACTGCCCTTCGGGGCGATCACCAGGTCGGGGACGACCTTGCCGGTGACGGACGCGTCCGGAACGTCCAGGCCGATACCGGTGTACGTACGCAGATCGCCGTCATGCCGGTTGAGCGTGACCTGCTCCGCCGTCTCGGACACGATCTCCTCATGCTCCCCATTGGCCGGAGGCACCACGTGGATCTTCCCTTCGATCAACTCCACGCGCCAGCCCTCCGGGGCGGCAGCGTCGAACGCCTCGAAGGCGGCCTCGACCGAAGCGTCCATGCGCCTCTCCTCCGTCGGACTCGGGTGAGTACTCATCGGACTCGGATGAGGACTCGGTCGACGCTCTGGGGCGGTCAGTGCCACGGCGGACCTCCTTCGTACGGAGCGACCCTGTCAGCGTAGGCGAGAGGGCCGCCCGTGATCTCTTGAGGCGTCACTCGTACGAGTGTGCGCGTGACGTTTCTTCGCTCGGAGACGCTTCGCCGGCGATGCGATTCGTGCAGGTCGGGGGCGTTGTCAGACCTCCGTGCCACACTCGCGAACATGACCGATCGCTGGGCGCTCGCTCCGGCCGAGGGTGGTGGTGTGGAGGTCGCCGCCCTCGGTCCGGACGGGCTGCCCTCGGGGGCGGTGGGGCGGGAGCCGGATCTTGTCGAGGCCGTGCGGGGGCGGCCTGACGTGGGGCGGTGGGTGTGGCGGTCCACGGCCGAGGTGTATCCGGTGCTGCTCGCCGCGGGGGTGCGGGTGGAGCGGTGCTACGACGTCGAGGACGCCGAGACGCTGCTGCTCGGGCACGAGGGGCGGCACGGTGAGCCGCGGTCGGCGGCGGCCGCGCTGGCCCGGTTGCGGGGCGGTGCCGTACCGCCGGATCCGCCGCAGCGGGCCGCCGAACCGGGCGCGCAGCCCTCGCTCTTCGAACCGCAGAGCGTCCATCTCCCCCTGGCCGACCTGCTCGCGGTGTACGCCGAGCAGCAGCGGCGGCACGACGCGACCACGCACCCCGACCGGATGCGGCTGCTCACCGCCTCCGAGTCGGCGGGGATGCTGGTCGCGGCCGAGATGAACCGGGCGGGGCTGCCGTGGAGCGCCGACGTGCACCGGGAGATGCTGCACGAGTTGCTGGGCGACCGGTATGCCGGGGGCGGTGAGCCGCGGCGGCTCGCCGAGCTGGCGGACGAGGTGTCCGTCGCCTTCGGGAGACGGGTGCGGCCGGATCTGCCCGCCGATGTGGTCAAGGCCTTCGCCGAGGCCGGGATCAAGGTCAAGTCCACCCGCCGCTGGGAGATCCAGTCCCTCGACCATCCGGCCGTGAAGCCGCTGCTGGAGTACAAGAAGCTGTACCGGATCTGGGTGGCGCACGGCTGGTCCTGGCTGCAGGACTGGGTGCGGGACGGGCGGTTCCGGCCGGAGTTCCTCGCGGGCGGGACGGTCACCGGGCGCTGGGTCACCAACGGCGGGGGCGGGCTGCAGATCCCCAAGGTCATCCGGCGGGCCGTGGTCGCCGACCCGGGCTGGCGGCTCGTCGTCGCCGACGCCGACCAGATGGAGCCGCGGGTGCTCGCCGCGATCTCCCGCGACCCCGGGCTGATGGAGGTGGCCGGCCGCGCCACCGACCTCTACCAGGCCGTGTCCGACCGCGCCTTCTCCGGCGACCGCGACCAGGCCAAGATCGCCGTGCTCGGCGCGGTCTACGGCCAGACCTCCGGCGACGGCCTCAAGAACCTCGCCGCGCTCAGACGCCGCTTCCCCAAGGCGGTGGCGTACGTCGACGATGCCGCGAAGGCGGGCGAGGAGGGGCGGCTCGTCCGGACCTGGCTGGGGCGGACCTGCCCGCCGGTGGCCGGGGGCGAGGACGCGGCGGAGGAGGCGGGCATCCCCCAGGACGACCCCGTCACGGCCCCCGCCGACCAGGGCTGGGTGCCGGGTTACGCCTCCACCAACTCCCGTGCCCGGGGCCGTTTCGCCCGTAACTTCGTCGTCCAGGGCAGCGCGGCGGACTGGGCCCTGCTGATGCTGGCCGCGCTCCGGCGGTCCTGTGCGGAACTGTCGGCGGAACTGGTCTTCTTCCAGCACGACGAGGTGATCGTGCACTGCCCCGAGGAGGAGGCCGAGACCGTGGCCGCGGCGATACAGGAGGCGGCCGACCTCGCCGGGCGGCTGACGTTCGGGGAGACGCCGGTGCGGTTTCCCTTCACGGTGGCGGTGGTCGAGTGCTACGCCGATGCCAAGTAGGGCGGTCAGGTAGGGCGGGGCAGGGATTCGGGTGGTCAGCTGGTCAACGCGCGTCACACTGCGACAACAGCTCGCCGAGTTCCTGGACGACGGCCTTCTCGTCCGTCCCGTCGAGCGCGTCGAGGGCCACCCGCCACTCCGCGTACGCCTCGTCCTCGCGGCCCTGTTCCCGTAGCAGCAGGCCGAGTTGGTGCCGGGCCAGGCCGCCCATGTAGCGGTCGGCACGGGCGTCGGCGCGGCGGAGGAGTTCGGCGCACTCGATGTGGGCGCGTGCGGTGTGGGCGCGTGCGGTGTTTGCTCGTTCGGTGCGGGTGCCTTCGCTGTCGACTCGCTCGGTGCAGGTGCCTTCCGTGTGACCGAGGAGGCGGAGGGCGCGGACCAGGCCGAGGCGGGTCTGCGACTCGCCGTGCCAGTCGCCGTGGCCGCCGAGGATGCGCAGGCTCTCCTCGAAGTGCGGTACGGCGGCGGCCGGTTCGCCGAGGGTGAGGTGGGCGTAGCCGATGTTGCAGTGCGCGGAGTGCTGCACGATGACGGCGCCGATCTCGTCGCCGATGGCGAGGGAGCGGCGGTGCTGTTCGATGGCGGCGCGGGGGTCGGTGTGCTCGTACAGGTTGCCGAGGTGGCTGTGGGTCACGGCCTCGCCGTACGGGTCGTTCAACTGCCGTGAGTAGGCGAGGCTTTGGCGCAGGGCGACCCCGGACTCGGCGTAACGGCCCAGGCCTTCGAGGAGCAGGCCACGGTTGTTGAGGCAGCGGCGTATCCAGGAGACCGCGTCGAGCCGCCACCAGATCGCCAGGGCCTGGTCGTTGAGACCGAGCGCCTCGTTCTGCCGGCCGGTCAGGAAGTGCAGCCCGGCGAGATCGCCCAGCGCGTACGCCTCCGCCGCGTCGTCCCCGAGCCGACGAGCCGCGCCGAGGGCGGCCCGGCCGAGCACCTCCGTCTCGGCGACGCGGCCGCTGCGCAGGACGTAGGGGAAGAGGAGCCGGACGAGCGTCGAGACGTGGGCGGTCCTGCGGAGATCGGGGGTGTCGCGGTACCGGGTCACGAGCGCCACCACGTTCTCCAGCTCCAAGTCGCCCCAGGCGAAGGCGTCTTCGGGGCGGGAGAAGGGGGTGGTGGCCGCGACCTCGGTGGCGTGGCCGGGGGGCTGCGCGGCGGTCGGGCGGCGGCGGTCGTCCTGGTCGAGGCCCGGTTCGACGATCGCGGTGAGGGTGCGTTCGGCGTGGGCGGCGTACCAGGCGAGGGCGGTGGTTATGAGGTCGGTGTCGGCGGGGGTGGGTTCGGAGAGGGGGGCTTGAGAGAAGGGGGCGTCGGTGAGGCCGGTGTCGGCGAGGTCCGTGTCGGCGCGGGTCGTTTCCACGAGGTCGGCGTCGGCGCGGGCGTCCTTCCCATCCCTGCTGGCTTTCTTGCCCCTGGCCCCGTTCAACTCCCCTTCCCTCTCCGCCAGTTCGCGGGCGAAGTCGCGGACCAGGTCGTGGGGGGCGTAGCGGCCGTACGACGTCTCCTCCAGGAGGGCTACGTCGACCAGGCGGTCGAGGGCTGCCTCGGCGCGGCGTTCGTCGGTGCCGGCGAGGCGGGCGAGCAAGGGGGCGCCGTAGGCCGGGAGGTCGAGGGTGCCGATGTGGTGCAGGGTGCGGGCCGCGTCACGGTCGGTCTCGCGTTCGGAGGCGGCGAGGGCGTCGTGGGCGACGGCGAGGGAGCGGCGGACGCTGAGGTCGTCGTACTCCAGGTGATGCAACCGGCCTTCCGTGGCGGCGAGTTGACCGGCCAGGACGTCCGGAGCGAGGGCCCGGCGGGCGGCCAGTCGGGCGGCGACGATGCGCAGGGCGAGCGGGAGGCGGCCGGTGAGTTCGACGAGCGGGTGCGCCGCGTCGAGGCCGTCGCGGCCGGAGACGGCGCGCAACAGTGCGGCGCTGTCCTCGCCGGACAGGAGGGTGAGCGGGAAGCGGCGGGCACCGTCGAGCGCGGTCAGCGGCGAACGGCTGGTGACGATCACCGCGCAGCCGGCGCCGGCCGGCAGCAACGGCCGTACCTGGGCGGCGTTCTCGGCGTCGTCCAGCACCATCAGCGTGCGGGTGGGGGCGAGCAGGGAGCGGAGCAACGCGCTTGCCGCGTCGGGGTGTTCGGGGATGTGACGCGGTTCGGCGCCGAGGTCACGGAGCAGGGCGTGCAGTGCCTGGCCGGGGGTGAGGGGGGCCATGCCGGGGGTTGCGCCGTGCAGGTTCACGTACAACTGCCCGTCGGGGAAACGGTTCCTCAACGCATGGGCCGTGTACAGCGCGAGCGCGCTCTTGCCGACGCCGGCCATGCCGGTGATGACGGCGAGGGGTTGCGCTCCGGGGCCGGCGGAGAGGAGCGCGAGGGTGTCGTACAGGTCGCGGAGGGTGTCGACGCGCCCGGTGAAGTGGGCTGGCGGCGGCGGGAGTTGGGCGGGGCGGGGTGAGGGGAGCGAGTGGGGCGAGTGGGGGGTGGGCTGGTCCCGGGGGTCGAGGTCGGGGGTGGTGGGGGTGGAGGTGCTGGGCTCGGGGGCGTCGGAGGCGGGGGCTTGGGCGCCGGGCTCGGAAGCGATGGGCTCGGGGGCGTCGGAGGCGGGGGCCGGGGCGCCGGGCTCGGAAGCGATGGGCTCGGGGGTATCGGAGGCGGGGGCCGGGGCGCCGGGCTCGGAAGCGATGGGCTCGGGGGTATCGGAGGCGGGGGCCGGGGCGCCTGGGCTACGGGGCGCTTCGGAACTGTCGAGGTCAGAGGCGTGGGCTTGGGCTTGGGCGCCGGGAACATGGGGCATCGGGGTGTGGCTGTCGGGCACCCCCGGGTGAGGCGCGAGTGCGCGAGGCGCGTCGGCCGGTTCGCCCGCACCGGCGGCCTTGGCGGCCCCGGCGGCTCCGGCGGCTCCGAGGCGACCCGGAGCCTCGGCCTCCCTGACCTGCCCTGCGTCCCCGGCGCCCTCGATGTCATCGGCGTGCCCGACAAACCCGTGCGCTTGAGACACGCTCGTCGACCCGCCCGCACCGCCGACCCCGACAGCTCCCACGCGCCCCGAAGCACCGGCGGCCGCGGCCTGCTCGGCGGGACCGACCTGCCGGCTTCCCCCGGCGTCCTCAATGTGATCGCCGTGCCCAGCCTCCCCGATGCGCCCGGCGCCCCCGACGCGGTCGCCGTCCGCCGCCCGTTCCGTACCCGCTTCCTGCCCCGCCGCCACCCCCCGAGGCAGATCCCACGGCTCCCGCACCTCCGTGCCCTGCGGCATCGTCACGTGCGCATCCCGAGCCGCCTCACCTCGCCGCACCTCTGTACGCGCCTCCCGAACCGCCTCCCCTGACGGCACCTCCGCACGCGCGTCCCAGGCCGAACTCACGGATCCCTGCGCCGCTTCGCCGTACGTCTCCCGCACCACCGCCCCACCCGGCGTCTCCCCACGCGCTTCCGACCCCGCCGGCCCCCGCGACACCTCCGCCCGTGCTTCCCCATTCCCCGTCCCCCACGGACGCGGCTCCCCCCGCAACACCTCGGCATGCGCCCCCCGAACCCCCGCCCCCGGCTCGATCCCCAGTTCCTCGACCAGGCGGTTGCGGAGGTCTCGGTGGACGGCGAGGGCCTCCGCCTGGCGGCCGGTGTGGTGGAGGGCGAGCATCAGCTGGCGGTGGTAGGACTCGCGGAGGGGGTGGTCGGCGACCAGTGCGGCCAACTCCGGGACGAGGGCGCCGAGTCGGGGTCCGCCCAGGGCCAACTCCGCGTCGTAGCACCATTCGAGGACGAGGAGGCGGGCCTCGGCCAGGCGCTGGACGAAGGCGTAGCCGCCGAGTTCGGCGGGGACTCCGCTGAGCGGGGTGCCGCGCCAGAGGGCGAGGGCCGCCGCGCAGGCGCGGACCGTGGCGGGCCAGTCCTTCGCCGCGTGCGCGGTGCGGGCGGTGGCGACGTGGGACTCGAAGACGTGGACGTCCAACTCGCCCTCGTCGACCCGGAGTACGTATCCGGGCGGGACCGCTCGCAGCCGGTCGGGGTCGTCGAGGAGGCGGCGGAGGCGGGTCACGTGGTTGTGCAGGGAGGCGTGTGCGGACGCCGGCGGTGAACCGCCCCACAGGGCGTCCTTCAGGGCGTCCACGGAGACCACCCGGCCGGGTTCCAGGAGCAGCGCGGCCAGCAGCACCCGCACCTTGGGGCTGCCTACGGGGTGCACGGCATCGTCGTCGACAGGGTCGAAAAGGACGGGCGTGCCCAGCAGTCCGAACCGCAGCTCGTACCGCATCACACCGAACCCGTCACCCTTCCGCACGGCCTCTCGTGACCGTGCCCCTTGGCGGATATCCGCCCTGTTCACGACGGTTTCCCGCCACCCTGTCCCGGCCGCCGAACGCCGGAATCCGTTGCCGTCCCGGGCGTCTCCCATCGCCGTCCGGCGACTTCAGGCCACGCGGCCCAGGAGCGTCGTGCGCACCATTGGCCACATGTTAGCGATTCGTTGGTGCGACCTGATGTGATCACATCATCGGATCTGGCCCGACGGTGCGCGCGTACGACGCGCAGCTCGGGGGAGTGTCGCCGTCGCGGCCGGGTCCGGGGGGACGCGAGAGGGCCCCGGTCGGCGGAGGTGAACGACCGAGGCCCTCGTCCCTTACATCCGAGGTACTACGGGTACATCCGAGGTACTACGGGTCCACCACCTACCCCTGAGGTACTACCGGCCGGTCAGATGACGGGCGGGCGCCCCAGCCGCGTCAGCCGCCACACCGTCCGCCACCGCATCGGCCGCCGCTCCCCCGCCGGTTCGCGCACGCCCTCCACGAACCCGCCGAACCACGCCCGCAGCCCGGCGAGCGACCGTGTCCGTACGAGAGTCAGCAGCGTCCAGATGCCCAGGTGGACCGGGATCAGCGCGAGCGGGAGCCTGCGGCGGACCAGCCAGACGCGGTTGCGGGCGGTGACCCGGTAGTAGATGGCGTGCCGGGCGGGCGAGGTCTTGGGGTGCTGGAGGAGCAGCTCGGGGGCGTACAGGATGCTCCAGCCGGCGTCGGCTGCCCGCCAGGCGAGGTCGGTCTCCTCGTGCGCGAAGAAGAACTCGGCCGGCCAGTCCCCCGTCTCGGCGAGCATCGCCATGCTCAGCGCGTGGCCGCCACCGAGGAACCCGGTGACGTACCCGCCCTCCATCGGATCCCCCGCGCCGACGCGGGGCACATGGCGCCGCTGGGTCTCCCCGTGCTCGTCGGCGATCCGGAACCCGACGATGCCCAGGCGTGGTTCGGCCGCGTACAGATCGCGTACGCGGCGCAGCACGTCCGCGTCGACGAGCAGTCCGTCGTCGTCGAGTTCCACTACGACGTCCACGTCGCCGAACGCGCGGAGCCGGGCCAGGCCCACGTTGCGGCCGCCGGGGCAGCCGAGGTTCTCCTCGACGTCGATGGTGGTGACCTCGCCGGGCAGGGACAGCCGGTCGGTGAACTCGGGGAGCCGGCAGCCGTTTCCGACGATCACGATGCGGGTGGGCGGGAGGTCCTGCTTGGCCACGGACTCAAGGAGCGCGTCGACCTCGGCGGGCCGGTTCCCCATGGTCACCACGGCGACGGCGATCCTCGGTCCGACCACGTCGCTCACTCCATCCGGCACGTCTCTCGCTCCATCCGGCCATCCGGCGATGCCCGCGCCCTGACCGCGCAGCACTCCCCGTTCACCAAGATGTTGCCTCAGGTCGGCCGGTTGCTCCGACTCACGTTCATTTTGCGGGACCTTTGTTGGGGCTTTGCCGGTTTTCCCTCCGGCGCACGAACTTCAGCCCCGACCAGTCGTCCCCCAGCGCGGCGACCTTCACATCGACGACACCGAGCGGAAGGAAGAGGTCGCGCAGGTCGTTCTCGCCGATGTCGCTGACATGCCCGGCGGCCCTGCGGGGCCAGGCGATCCAGAGCATGGCGGTGTCGGCGAGGCCGAGCACCAACTCCGGGGCTTCCGCCTCCAGTTGCCGCCGCTCCCGGTAGAAGGCCAGGGTGACGTCCGCGCCACGCGTGCCACCGGCGGTGACGTCGCAGTCGGCGGGAAGTCCCGGGACGGTCCAGGAGACGGGGGCATGGTGCAGGTGGACCTGGTGGCCGGGCTTGACGCCGATCTTCCTGGCGAGCGGGGTGCCGGAGTAACCTCCGGCTGCCGCAGGGGAGTTGACCATGCTCTTCTCCGACCTCCTACGAACTTCTCTGGCCTGCTGTGAACCTCTATGGCCTTCTACGCCAACGACCGGTGCCCCGTCTCGATCGAGATGCTGTTGGCGAATTCGGGCTCTGATCACTCGCCCCGCCGGTTTTCCGGCGGGGCGAGTGCTGCCAGGTGGGATGTCCGGGTGCGGGCTCGGGGCCGATTGGAGGTCCAGGCGTCGATGCGGGCGAGATTGATCGCGGTGGCGGTGAGCTGGTACTGCAGCCTGGTCTTGGCAAGCCCGCGGTAGCGGCATCGCCGCAGGCCGGTGGTGTGAACGGCTTGGGCGATGGTGCCCTCGATGCCGGCGCGGGCAGCGTAACGTTCCCTCCAGGCGTCAGTGTCCTGGGCGATGCGGGCCTGTTGGATGGCCTCGTGCTCGGGTCTGGGCCGCAGGGTGATCTGCCTGTAGCTGGCGACGGCCGAGCTGATGCAGTTGGAACGAGCAGAGCAGGGGCGGCAGTCGGCCGGGGAGAACTTCACCCGGACAACCGGGGTGCCGCGGTGGGAGAGGGCATCGCCCCATCGGCTGGTGGTAGCGCCGTTGGGGCAGGTCACGGTCTTGTTGTCCCAGTCCACGATGAAGGCGTCCTGGGCGTACTCGCCGGTGGCCTGGGCGGTGGTGTTACCGGCGGCCGGCCCGGTCAGAGTGACGCCGTGACGCTGGCGGGCGGTGACGATACGGGGACCGTCGACGTAGCCGGCGTCGACCACGTGCTCGTCGGGCAGCAGATTTCGTACCGCGAGTTCGTCGTGAACCGTCTCCGTCGCCTTGATGTCGGGGACGGTGGAGTCAGTGGTGAGCACGTGGGTGACCAGGTTCGGGGTGCCTGGCGTGCAGGTCTCGGTGAGATGGACTTTGAAGCCGTCCCATTTAAGGTCGCGTTTGATGCTGTAGCGGACCTCGGTGTCATAGGGGTTGACCAGGCGCTTCGCGCCCGGCGGGCAGTCTTTTGGGTCGCGCCATCTCACCTGCCCCACCTCGTCGAGCCAGTACTGCTGCACCCACGCCTCACGCAGGATCCGCACCGCTGGAAGCTCCCGCAGCCAGGCGGGGGCAACGGGAGCAAACGCGTCCCGCAGCAGTCGCATTCCATCCCGCCCGGTCTGCTCGGCCAGCTCGGTCCGTTTGCCGCGGCCCTGCGGCAGCCAGTAGTCCTCGGTGCGGGAGGCGTACCGCTCGAACCAGTCCGCGTCGGCATGCTCGGTCAGCCAGGTGGGGGCTGCCGCCGCCACGACATTGAGTGTCGCCCATAAAGTCTCGATGACGAACTCCAAGCGATTCAGCGACCGGATCGCACCCAGGACATGCGTGGAATCAGTGCGGGCTCGGCCGCCCGGCTGCAACATCCCCTTCTCGCGGGCCGCCTCCAGGACACAGTCGAAAATCTGCTGCCCCGTCTCGCTCTCGACCAGCCGGGTGCGGAACTCGCTGAGCACGGAGTAGTCGAAGCCCGGATCGGTCAACTCCATGTTCAGGGCGTACTTCCAGTCGATACGCCCCCGCACCGCCTGCGCGGCCTGACGGTCCGGCAAGCCCTCCGCGAACTGCAGCACCGAAATCAGGGCCAAGCGGCCAGGCGACCAGGCGGCCTTGCCCCGGGAAGGAAACAGACCGGCGAACTGCTCGTCGCCGAACAACACGCCCAGCTCGTCCCGGATCCGGATCGCGAGACTGCCCTTAGGGAAGGCCGCCCTCGCTACGCGCGCTGTCTCCACCGGGATGTCCCCGGAGCCCTTCGGTCGCATCGACATCGACACCCTCCCCATACGACAACGGCGGTTCCCAAGACCACAACCGGGTCTTGGGAACCGCCGTCACGCTGGCCCCGAATTCGCCAACAGCATCTCGATCGAGACGGGGCACCGTATCCCAAATGACCGCGCAAATGACCGCGTACCGGCGTCAGCGCGCCGGTGTCAGCCGGCGATGTCGAAGGTCGCCGCCTTGGACACGAACGTCGTGTCGCCGTCCTTGGCGGTGGCGAGCGCCGAGACGTACCAGGTGCCCTTGGCCGCCTCGGCCGCCTCCTTCTTGGTCACCTTGAACGTGTAGGTGCAGCGGGAGGTGTCGTCCGAGGTGCTCCTGCACGTGGCGGACTCGACGTCGCGCAGGTCCGCCGCGGTCGGCTTCAGCTTCGAACTCGCGGGCCAGGCAACGACCTTGAGGCCGCGGATGCCCGAGTCGTCACTGACGTCCACGGTGTAGGTGAAGGAACCGGCGCCACTCGCGGACGGGGCGGTGTAGCGGGCCGAGCCGTTCGACAGGGCCGGCTTCTCGGGTGCGGAGGCGGCCGACGCGGCGACGGAGGCGAGGGAGAGGAGAAGGGCGCGCTTGGACATGGACATGGGAGATCCCCCTGTGTGATGTGGACGGTGTGGGAGGCGGTGGTCGACCGCTTCCCTCGATGTGATCGAGCCTAGGAGCGGGACGGGGTCCGGTCCTCGGGCGGAAGGACGGTTGCCGCGTCAAACCAGAGATAGAGAAGAGGGGGACCGTAATCCCCCTTCCGCCCGACCCAGGCCCCTCACCTGCTCCCATAGCCTTTGAATGTCATGAAACGAACCGACGACCGGCTGCTCCCGGTCCTGCTGATCTGTGCCCAGGCCCTGGTGTGGCCGGTGGCTCCGCTGCTGCGCGGCACCGTGCCGACCGCGGCCGACCTGCTCGTGGCCGCGCTGGTCGCGGGATCCGTGACGGCCGCGCTCGCCCTGCGCCGGACCCGTCCGGTGATCACGCTCGTCGTGGTCGCCGCCGCCTGCGCGGTGGGCGCCGGCCCGCTGCCCCTCGGGGCGATGGCCGTCTTCGGCACCGCGGGCGTCGCGCTCGCCCTGTTCACGGTGGCGACCGAGCGCGACACCTTCACCACGGTCCTGTGCGTGCTCACGCTCGCGCTCTGGCAGTTCCTGCAGAACATCACCCTGCACGGACTCAGCGACAACAACGGCCTCGACCTGGTCCTGATCACCCTGCTCTACGCCACCGCGTGCGGCGCGGGCTTCTCCGTACGCCGCACCCGCCGCGCCCGCCAGGCGGCCGAACTCCTCCTGAACCGCGCCGAGACCGAGCGCCACCGGCTCCCGGCGGCCGAACGGCGCCGTATGGAACGGGAGTTGCACGACGTCAGCGCGCACCATCTGACCGCCGTGGTCGTCACCGCCGGCGCCGCGCTCGGCCTGCGCGAACGCCGTCCCGAACTCGCCGCCGAGGCACTGGAGTTCGCGACCGAGACCGGCCGCAAGGTCACCCGGGCACTCAGCGTGGTCCGCGCCCCGGCCCCTTCCCGCGAGGAACTCCCCTCCCCCGAGGAGCGGTTGCACTCCCTGATCGCCGGCTTCCGCCGCCTCAACCAACCCGTCGACTTCGAGATCGCCCCCCTCCCCGACGGCACCGTCGCGGACGCGGCCTACGGCATCGTCCGCGAGGCCCTCACCAACGTGGCCCGCCACGCCCCCGGCGCCCACACCACGGTGACCGTCCGCTACGCCGACACCCGCACCGACATCGCGGTCACCAGCGCGGCCCCGCCGTCCGGCACCCCTGCCCACGGCGCGGGCCTGGGCGGCGGCCGAGGCCAGGGCTTCCTCCGCTCCCGGGCCCGGGAAACAGGCGGCACCCTGACCACCGGCCCGACACCGGAAGGCGGTTGGGAGGTACGCGCGATCCTCCCCGGCCGTACGGCGGCCCCGGTGGAACACGCCGTCCCGCGCAGCTACCGCGCAGCCCAGGTCGTCGCCGCGATCGGCCTGTGCTTCCAGCCCCTGCTACCGGTCCTGATCATCCGCGCGGATGCGACATCGACCAGCACGCATGTGTCGGCGGGCGTCCTGTTCACCTTGCTGGCAGCAGCCCAGGCGGTAGCCCTGCTGTGGCTGCGCAGAGCACCGAGGACAGTCCAACTGGCCTTGATCGGGCTGGCGTTGCTGTGGCCAACGGCCATGTCGGTGGGCCACTACACCGGCCCAGTATTACTCCCACCGATCCTGAGCACGCTGGCAACATGCGTTGCGTTGGCGTACCTAAAGGGGCGCGGGGAACTGCGCGACCAGCCCCCACCGCCCCGCACCTACCGACTACCTCAAGTCCCCATCTCTGTCTTTTCCATCGCAGCCACAGCCGCACACGCCACCGCCCTGACCATCGCTGTCCTACACCGAGGCACAACCACCCCCGCTTGGGCGGTGGCCACGGCAGCAACGACCGCTGTCGCACTGGCAATTGGCGCGTCCTACTACGCCGGAGCCCTCATCGCCCACCGCAACCAGGCAACCCACGGCACCCAAACAGCACAACTCGCCACCTGGACAGAGGAAGCCGTAAGAGACGCCTGGGCAGAACGCCGCCGCATCGCAGCAGGGCTGGAGACCACCGTCCTCGCCCGCACCGCAGACATGATCACGGAGGCAGAGGCAGGCCACCTGGACGCAACAGCCACCCGCGCCCGAGAGGCCCTCGCAGCAATGCGCGCCCTCCTGGACGCAGTCCGGGAGGGCGACGAAACGACAAGCCCCGCCCTACATCCCCAACCCACCGTCCAAGCCCTCGACCTGCTGGCCCACCAGTGCCGAGCCACCGGGCGAGACGTACAGATACGCGTGACGGACCGGGTACCGGAAAGGCTCCCCACCGAAGTGGACCTCGCCGCCTACCACGTCGCCGAAACCCTCCTCGCGACCGGCGACAACGACCCCGCCATACTCGAACTCGACGCGGACGGCAGTACGTTGACGATCACGGCCACCGGCGTACCCCGCGCCACCGACACCGCCGTACGGGCCCGCCTGACGGCAAGGATCGCGCCGCTCGGCGGCACCCTGACGGCCGGCCGCCCACCGGGCACGGTCCACCTCCGGCTGCCGCTGACGGCACCGGACGATGAGGAGAGAGAACGATGAGCCTCAGGGTGCTGGTCGTCGACGACCAGGGCATCGTCCGCGCGGGCTTCGCCGCCGTGATCGACGCCGAGGACGACATGACGGTCGTGGGCGAGGCCGCCGACGGCGCGACCGCGGTGGTCCTCGCCGCCGAACTCGCCCCGGACGTGGTCGTGATGGACGTACGGATGCCCGAACTCGACGGCATCGCGGCCACCCGGATCATCACCGCGCGGGAGAACGCGCCGCGCGTCCTCGTGCTGACCACCTTCGACCTCGACGCGTACGTCTTCGACGCCCTGCGCGCGGGAGCCTCCGGGTTCCTCCTCAAGGACGTGCACGCCTCCGAACTCCTGGCGGGAATCCGGGTGGTGGCGAGCGGCGAGAGCGTCCTGGCCCCGTCCGCGACCCGCAGGCTGATCGGCCACTACGCGTCCGGCGCGGGCACGGGTTTCCGTTCCGACGCCGAGAACGGTCCGCGCGAGCTGGAGAGCCTCACCGGCAGCCAGCGCAACGTCCTCGCCCTGCTCGCCTCGGGCCTCAACAACGCGGAGATCGCGGCGGAGTTGGACATCACCGTCGGCACGGTCAAGTCCCACGTCAACGCCCTGCTCCGCAAACTCGGCCTGCGCGACCGCGTCCAGGCCACGATCCTCGCCTACGACCTCGGCATCACGCGCCCGAACCCACCGGGCGCGGACCACATCTGACCACCAACACCCTTCTGACTACCAACACCCCTTTAATCGACGCCACTTAGGAGTACAGCCATGCCCAGTACCGACGCCAATGCCGCCAACTCACCCCTCCACCGGCTCGGCCAGAACCTCCGCAACCCCTTCGCCCTGGCCTATCTCGGGGTCTGCGTGGCCATCGTCATCTGGACGGTCGTCGTGACCGTCATGGACGACTCGGGCGAGTCCATGGCGGGCGTCGTCCCGATCCTGGCGACCGCCCCGGCCAGCCTCGTGGTCCTCGTGCTGCCGGGCGGCAAGGCCATGTTCATCGTCGCCGTCGTCATCGGCGCTCTGGTGAACGCCTCGGTCATCGGCTGGTGCGCCCGCGCCCTGCGCGGCGGCAACCAGTCCGACACCACCCGCTGAGCCCCGGGCAGAACCAGGCTCGGGGCGCGGTGTTGACCCTGCTTCGCATCGGGCACAACCACCGCGTCGAAGGACTGCGGCATGAGGCACGCACCACGCACCACGCACCACGCACCAACCGACCACAACGCATGAAGAACGGCCCCTACGCCTCCTGTTGACGGCCGTTCCCCCTCCTCCTCCCCCCGACACCGCCGAGTCGTTCCGCCGGATCGCCGCACTGCCGAACGGTCCGGAGCGGGCGGCGTTGTGCCAGGAGGTGGTGTGCGCGTGGATGCCGATGGCCGTTCGGCTGGCCCGGCGCTTCCGGCACCGCGGAGAGTCCGCCGAGGATCTCACGCAGGGCGCCCAACTCGGCCTGGTCGGGTGAAGCGGCACTTCCGTGACGAGCTCTGGGTCGTCCACGTCCCGCGCCGGGTGCAGGAGCTGCGCGGTCAAGTCCGGTCCGCCGACCACGAGTTGAGCGCCACGCGGGGCGGGACGATCTCCGCCGTCGGCGAGATCGCCGCGCACACCGGGCTGACGGGGGCCGAAGTACGGCTGGGCCAGGGGGCGTTGGAGGGCCTACACCGCCTGGTCCCTGGACGCCGTACCGGGTCACCCCACGGACGGCCATCCGCTGACGGACACCCTCGGTGACATCGGGCCCGACTTCGACCTGATCGTCAACCGCGAGGCCCTGCGCCCCTTGTTGCGGGTTCGGTGTCTCCCAGATGCACGTCTCCCGCCTGATCACCCGCACCTGCGCCCGCCCGCACGACGAGGTGATGGCCGAACCGCGCGCGTTCAGGCGGGCGTCGTAACGGCAATCGGTGTGTTCGCCGCTTCGGCGACCAGCTCACTCCCGGTCGACGTACGCGAAGGATCGCTCGCGGCGGTCATCAGCCAGGCCGCCGTGGCGGGGTCCGTCTCAGGGGGTACGACGAGCAGGTCCCAGCGGCTCGTGCGGTACGACAGGAGCAGCAGCTGGTGCGGATCCTGCTCGGTCAGGAACCAGCCCACCTTCACGATGTGCCCGTCGACCGGCACCTTGCGCGGGAAATCGGCCGGCCAGTGCGTGGGATTCACCGTGACCCGCGTGATCCGCCCCCACAACGAGTCGAGCACGGCGACCAGCGAGGGCAGCTCCGCCCCCAGATCCCGGGACCGGGGCCACCAGGCCCCGTCCAGCAGAGCGGGCGCGGAACCGAGCGGAGCGAGTGACATACGGAGTGCGGGGGCGGACGGAACGGGGGCAACAGGCACAACGGGCGCAGTCATGACGCGAACCCTGCTCTGGGCCGGTCGCAACCGGCCCGGCGTAATCGATCGCCGAAAACGACACGGGCATGGAGGCCGGTGCGCGGAATACCCTCGGTGACTTCGAGCGTACCCCCCATCCCGTTCGTCCAGGACGGCCCGCAGTCCGTGAGCTGCCCGAGCGGGCTGCGCGCGAAGATGGACTACACCGTGGCGTGCATGGCCGTCTTCAAGGGCGAGACCAAGAAGATGCTGATCTCCGTCACCGGAGTGCACGGCGACCGCGTGAGTTTCGACTACGGCCTGACGAAGTAGGCGATGTGGCGCGGCAGTTGGTGCGGGTCACGGCGACCGGCCGGATCAGCGGTCGCCGGCCACACCGCACCGCCACGCCCAGGCGGCGATCTCCACCCGGTTCCGCAGTTTCAACTTGCCCTGGACGCTGGCCATATGCGTCTTGACGGTGGAGAGCGACACGAACAGCTCGGCGCAGATCTCCTGATTGGTCCGCCCTTCGGCGACCAGCCGCACCACGTCAAGTTCCCGTCCTGTCAGGGGACTTGAGGACACCTCGCGGTTGTACGTCCGCACGGTCACCGACGCCTATCGCCAGGTGACCACCGGCCAGTTCACCGCGCCCTCCGTGAACCGGGCCTTCTCGGTCCCGTACGGCCTGACCCTCTACCTGGGCCTCGGTATCGGCGCCGGCGCCGCGACACTCGTGCTGGGCACGCTCCTCGCCGTGCAGGCGCTCGGCGTGGCCCTGCTGGCGGGCGGTGCCCGGCTGACGGCGTTCACCCTGCGGGCCGTCGACCGCACGGTGATGATCCTGCGCGGGCTGCCCCGGGGCATGCTGTGCCCGAGCTGCTTCGAACGCGTCCCCTACCCCGCGTACGACTGCCCCCGCGCGAACTGCCGACGCCGGCACGCCGACATCCGCCCGGGCACCTTCGGCCTCTTCAGGCGCCGGTGCGCCTGCGACGAGCGGGTTCCGACCCTGCTGATGCTGATGAGCAGGGACGCCCGGCTGAGCGGCTACTGCGTGTACGAACACTGCGGCGAGCCGATGAACCCGGACGCCGGGCACATGCCCGAGGTGATCCTGCCGCTGATCGGCGGCCGGGCCGCGGGCAAGACCCAGCTGATGGCGGCGATGGTGAAGTCGCTGGAGAACTCGGCGGAGAACGGCGGCCCGGCGATCCGGCTCGCGGACCCCGAGTCGACGGCCAACCAGCGGGTGCTGAACGAGGTTCTGGAACTCCAGGGCCACACCCGCCCCACCCAGAAGACGTTGCCGCGAGCCCACTCGTTCGTGCTGGGCGGCGGCCGCGCCGAACGGCTGGTGCATGTCTTCGACACGGCCGGCGAGCGGTTCGTCAGCCGCGAGGAGACCGACGCGCTGCGCTACGCCCGGGAGGCCCGCACCTTCGTCTTCGTCCTCGACCCGATGGCCGTCGACGCGTTCTGGACCCGCCTGGACCCGGAGGGCCCGAAGGTGGACCGCACGCTGACGTCGACGGTCGATCCGGAGGACGTGTTCTCGCGCTCGGTGCAGACCATCCACACGATGGACACCCGCCTCGACAAGGCCCGGCTCACCGTAGCCGTCAGCAAGAGGGACCTGCTGACCGGACAGCCCGCCCTGCTGGCCCCCGAACCGGACGACAGCGATGCCCTGCGGAAGTGGCTGAGTGAACAGCTGGGGCTGCGGAATCTGGTGAAGACGATGGATCTGCAGTTCGGGGAGGTCCGGTTCTTCTGCACGGCGGCGGTGGCGGACGAGGCCGGGCAGGTGGACCCCAGCATCGGGGTCTTCGTCGAGTGGTGTCTGCGCGAGTGAGAGAGCCGCGACGGCCGGCGCTCGGGCACGCCGTGCCGTGCGGGCAGCGCCTGGCGCCCCGGACAGGTGATGTCAGGGGCGCCCTGGCCGCGGTGGCCGCTTCTTTACACCGCGACGATGCCCTCCATGCCGGACTCGGCGAAGGGAGGCAGTCCACTGGTCGTACCGACCTTGGTCAGCGAGCCGTCGCGGCCGACGCGGAAGCCGTCGACGGTGCCCGACGTCGCGTTCTGCGCGTGGAGGAACTTCTGGTCCCGGGTCGCCGCCAGGTCGATGACACCCTGGGACCTGGCCGACGGCGGGGTGGCCACGCCGACGTCGTCGGTGAGCGCCAGCTTGCCGTGCCGGTCCGGTTTCGGTCCCGCGACCCGGAACGACGTCACGGTGTTGCCGTGGACCGCGTTGCCCTTGATGCCCGCTCCGACGGCCGTCAGCTTGATCTGTAACGGCGACCTTCGCCTGGTGTGCCTGCTCATACGTCGCTCCTCGGGCCTTCGCCGTCACCACGGGGTCGGTGGAGAACGGGGACCAGAGTTGCCCACGAGGCGGGCGGGGCAGTAGGGGTTCGGCCGCCACGTCAGCGTCCCGTAACAACTTCACGCGCGCGGGCGGGAGTTGCCGGGAAGTCGGGCCAGAGCGTCTTACGGGCCGGTGACATGACGGGCGTGGTGCTGCCGAGCGGCGGGGGCGCGGTCCTAGCGTCGGGCGTATGCGAGTACTGGTCACCGGCGGTGCCGGGTTCATCGGGTCCCATGTCGTCGAGGCGCTGACCGCGCGAGGGCACGAGGCGGTCGTGTTCGACCTGCGCGACGGCCACGACGTGCGCAGTCCCCAGGCGGTCGCGTCCGTGCTGCCGGATGTGGACGCCGTGTGTCATCAGGCGGCGATGGTGGGGCTGGGGACGGGGTTCGGCGACGCGGCCGACTACGTCTCGCACAACGACCTCGGTACGGCGGTGCTGCTGTCCGCCATGGCCGACGCGGGGGTGCGCCGGCTGGTGCTCGCCGGGTCGATGGTCGTCTACGGCGAGGGCTCCTACGCCTGCGAGCGGCACGGACCGGTGCGGCCGGGCCCCCGGGCCGTGGCCGATCTGGACGCGGGGCGTTTCGAGCCCCGGTGTCCGCACTGCGGTGAGGAGTTGGCACCGGGGCTGGTGGGCGAGGACGCTCCGGTCGACCCCCGGAACGTGTACGCGACGACCAAGCTGGCCCAGGAGCATCTGGCGGCGGCGTGGGCGCGGTCGACGGGTGGTTCGGCGGTGTCGCTGCGCTACCACAACGTGTACGGCCCGAGGATGCCGCGCGACACCCCGTACGCGGGGGTCGCCTCCTTCTTCCGCTCCGCGCTCGCGCGCGGTGAATCGCCTCGGGTCTTCGAGGACGGCGGCCAGCGGCGGGACTTCGTGCACGTACGGGATGTGGCGGCGGCCAATGCGGCGGCGCTGGAGTCCGAGCCCCGGGAGGGGGCGCTGACCGCGTACAACACCGGCAGCGGGGACCCGCACACGGTCGGCGAGATGGCGCGGGCGCTGGCCGCCGCGTACGGCGGGCCCGAGCCCGTGGTGACCGGGGAGTACCGGCTCGGCGACGTCCGCCACATCACGGCGGACTCGTCCCGGCTACGGTCCGAGCTGGGCTGGAAGGCCGAGGTCGAATTCACGGAGGGGATGCGCGAGTTCGCGACGTCGAAGCTCCGCGGGGAGCGGTAGCCGACCGCGCTCGCCCCCCGGCCTTCACGCCTCGACGTCCGCGTTTCGTAAGGACCGGAAGCCCGATATGTCCGTTTCTCGACCGTAGGGTGAAAGCCGTGACGACCTCCCCCGCAACGGAACCGGACACGGCGCCTGTCGACGTTGTCCTCCCCTGTCTGAACGAGGCCGAGGCCCTGCCCTGGGTGCTGGCCCGCATCCCACGAGGCTGGCGCGCGCTCGTCGTGGACAATGGATCCACGGACGGTTCGGCGGAACGGGCGCGCGCCCTCGGCGCCACCGTCGTGCGGGAGGAGCGCCGCGGGTTCGGCGCCGCCTGCCACGCCGGGCTGATGGCCGCCACCGCGGACATCGTGTGCTTCTGCGACTGCGACGCCTCGCTCGACCCGTCCCTGCTGGTGCCCTTCGTACGCGAGGTACGGGACGGCGAGGCCGACCTGGTGCTCGGGCGGCGCCGGCCGCAGGGACGAGGCGCCTGGCCCGCGCACGCCCGGGCCGGAAACCTCGCGCTCGCCGGGATGCTGCGCCGCCGCACCGGACTGCGCCTGCACGACCTCGGCCCGCTCCGTGCCGCCCGCCGCGCGGATCTGCTCGCCCTCGGCCTGACGGACCGGCGCAGCGGCTACCCGCTCCAGATGGTCGTCCGCGCCGCGGACGCCGGCCTGCGCGTCGCCGAGCACGACGTGCCGTATCTGCCGCGCACCGGCGCCTCCAAGGTCACCGGGACCTGGCGCGGCACCTGGCAGGCGGTGCGGGACATGCGCCGTGTCCTTGCCGAACCCCCGGCACCCGGGGGCGTGTCGGCCACCGGCTCCTTCTCCGCACCGCAAGGAGCGAACTCCCTGTGACCACCCTTCTCGTCATCGCCAAGGAACCGCTGCCGGGACGGGTGAAGACCCGGCTGACTCCGCCGTTCACGCCCGAGGAGGCCGCCGCGCTCGCCGAGGCGTCGCTCGTCGACACCCTGCACGTGGTGCTGGCGACGCCCGCACGGCGACGGGTGCTGGTGCTCGACGGAACGCCCGGTCCCTGGCTGCCGCCGGGCTTCGACGTCGTACCGCAGTGCGGCGGCGGGCTCGACGAGCGGCTGGCCGCCGCCTTCGCCGGCTGCGACGGGCCCGCGCTGCTCATCGGCATGGACACCCCGCAGGTGACACCCGAACTCCTCACCGTCGACTTCGCCGACTGCGACGCGTACTTCGGGCCGGCCGAGGACGGCGGCTTCTGGGCCCTGGGCCTCGCCGACCCCGACCCGGCACTCCTGCGCGGCGTACCGATGTCGACGCCCACCACCGGCGCCGTCCAGCGCGCCCGGCTGACCACCGCGGGCCTGCGCGTCCACGACCTGCCGGGTCTGCGTGACGTCGACACAGCCCACGACACCGGACTCGTCGCCGCCGCGGCACCGGAGGGGCGGTTCGCCAGGGAACTGGCGCGGCTGAAAACGGCAGTCGCCCGGTGAGCGCGGCACACGAGACGGAGCGTCCCGCGCCCACAGCGCAGGGGAGCCCGGCAACCGCCCTCATGAACCACCCGGCGCCGAGCCCCGCGAGCCACTCGAAGGCGGATCCCGGCGAGCGGTCCGCGCAGGCCGCCGGGCGACTGTCCTCCGCGCCTCCCGACGCCACGGCACGCCCCTGGTCCGCCGACCCGTACACGGACGCCCTGCGCACCGGCCGCGGCCCCCTCTACCTCCGCCGTACCGACGGCTGGCTGCTGCCCCTGGAGGTCGAGCGCTGGTGCGCCGAGGCCGACGCGGCGGACCGGGAGGTACTGGGGCGGTGCGAGGGGGCCGTGCTCGACGTGGGCTGCGGGCCTGGGCGGCTGGTGGCAGCGCTCGCCGCGCAGGGGAGGCGAGCGCTGGGCATCGACGTCAGCGAGGCCGCCGTCGCGCACACCGTCCGCCTCGGCGGGCAGGCCCTGCGCCGGTCCGTCTTCGATCCCCTCCCCGGCGAGGGCCGCTGGGACACCGCCCTTCTCATCGACGGCAACGTCGGCATCGGCGGCAACCCGCACGCCCTGCTCCGCCGGATGTCCCAACTCCTCGCCCCTGACGGGCTGTTGATCGCCGAGACCGCGCCGGTCGACGTCGACGAACGCGTGCAGGTGCACGTCGCCGACGGCCGCGGAGCCTCCGGTACGGCCTTCCCGTGGGCCCGCCTGGGCACCCCGGCCCTGCTGCGCCACGCCCGCCGGGCGGGGTGGCGCCCGGACGGTCAGTGGACGGCCGGCGGCCGCTCCTTCGTCGCCCTGCGCAACCGCAGGACGAGCAGCGCGGCCGAGCCCCCGAACAGCACCGCCGTGACCAGCAGCCAGCGGGCCAGGAACCCGTCGCCGGAGAGGCCGGTGGCGGACCTGTAGTGGTCCGCGACCCGCCCGCTGATCAACGGGAACCACACCAGCAGCAGGAGGCCGGAGAACATGACCGGGACCCGGACGTACACCGTCCACGTCCGGCGGCCGACCGCACCCAGCGCTCCCGCCAGGGCCCGGTCCGCCCCCGCGTACAACGGCACCAGCACCAGGTCGTGCACCAGCGCCGCGCCCACGAACCACAGCGCCACCCCGAACCAGTCGTCCGCGAGCAGCCGCACCCCCGCATACCCGGCGAGCGCGAACGAGCAGGCGAGCAGAAGGATCTGCAGCGGGCTGCCGAGGGCCGGCCGCCTGAACGGAACGCGCATCACAGGTCTCCGAAGGTCATACGGGCCACCCATTTGGTGTTGAGCACGCCGGGCGCCGCGGGGACGATGACGCGTGCCGGGTAGCCGTGGTCGGGGGTGAGGTCCTCGCCGTTGACGAACAGGGCGAGCAGGGAGCGCGGGTCGCGGACCTGGTTGTCGCGCAGGGCCGACCGGCGGAACGCCCCGTGCCGCTGCAGCGACTCCACCAGGACGTCCGGCGCCGCGGTCGCCTCGTAGCCGACGAGCGCCGCCAGGTCCCGCAGCCGTACGCCCCGCCACCACTGGTCGGAGGTCGACCAGCCCTCCACGCACGCGATGGGCAACGCGGCGCTGTGCAAGGGCAGTTGAAGCAACTCGGCGCGCCCCAGCCGGACCGTCCGGCCGTTGCCCTCGACCACCAGCCGCCACGCCTCCTCGGACGTCTCCCGGGCGTCGATGCCGACCGCGGCCGCCGTCTTGTTGATCTGGAAGCCCCCGGGCCCGGAACCCGGTTCGGGCCCGCCGTGCGGTGCGAGGACGGCCGTCTCCCGCAGTGGTCCGTCGAAGCTGCGGCCTGCCGTCGTGCCGAGCAGGAGCAGCGAACCGCCGCCCACCACACCGAGGGCACCACGGCGCGAGACGGTGGGTTCGGCGGGGTCCGGGGACACCAACTCCCCTTCCTCGACAGAGGCCTCGACAGAGGTCTCGACAGGGGTTTCGTCTCGGAGGTGACGCAGGTTGCGCAGGGCCAGGGGCATCTTCAGGACGGCGTGCGCGACGAAGGCGGCGAAGAAGACCCAGGCGCCGTAGAAGTGCAGGGGATAGAAGGAGCCGGGGAAGATGTAGTCGAGCTGGACGTTGAGCACGCCGGTGGTGAACTCGAACAGGCCGCCGCCCACGAGGAGAAGCAGTGAGAGCCGTTCCAGCGCGTGGGCGAGGGAGCGGGCCGGCGGCAGGGCGAACAGCTTCGGCACGACCGACCACAGCTTCGCCAGCAGCACGGGGATCAGCACGATGCCGAGGGTGACGTGCACACCCTGTGTGAGGCGGTACAGCCAGGACGGGTGCGTCGGCCAGGAGAAGAGATAGAAGCCGAGCAGGCCCTTGTCCGGGGTCTGGTCGTTCACCGGCGACAGGTCCGGGTTGTAGGCGGCGTACGACACCAGACCCGTCACGAACAGCACCGTGATCCCGACGAGCAGCACGACACCCAGCACGGAGGTGAACCAGGGACCGCGCAACGGGCTGCGCCAGAACGCGGGTGAGGAGGGGGAACGTGGCATGACCCGACCGTAGGCCGAGGACACCCCCCGAACGGGTTCGCAAACCATGACGAAACCCTGACGTCCACTCCGGCGGCGGCTCCAGCGGGCACACTCCGGCCTAGCGTGTCGGTGTGAACCGCGATCTTCTCCGCGACCGTCCCCGTACCCGTCCCGACGACCGTCCCCGTGACGTTCCGGGCGACCGCCGACGCGACCTCGTCCGCGACCTGGCCGCGGCCCTCGCCGCCGCCCTGCTCGTCCTGGTGGCCGTCCTGGTCGGCACCGCCGTCCAGCACCGTGACCATTCGCTCTTCGTCGGCTGGCCACCCGTCTTCGCCCAGTGGGAACCGCACGTCGGCCCCGGCACCCCGGCGGCCCTCGCCGTCGCGGTCGCCGTCGTCGCCTACGGTCCCGGCCTCGCCGCCCGACTGCCCTGGCGGGCGCTGCTGTTCACCGCCTGGGGCACCGCCATGGCCTGGACATTCTCCCTGGCCCTGGTCGACGGCTGGCAGCGTGGCATCGCCAGTCGGCTGACGACCACGAACGAATACCTCACGGTCATCAACCGCTTCCACGACATCCCCGCCACCCTGCGCGACTTCACCCACCACATCCTCAGCCACTCCCCCGCCCCGTGGCCCGCGCACATCGCCGGGCATCCCCCGGCTGCCACCGTCACCTTCGTCCTCCTCGACCGGATCGGACTGGGCGGCGGGGCCTGGGCGGGCGTCTGGTGCATCACCGTCGGGGCGACGGCGGGCGCGGCGGTCCTCGTCACCGTGCGCGTCCTCGCCGGCGAGCAACTCGCCCGCCGCGCCGCCCCCTTCCTCGTCCTCGCCCCGGCCGCCGTGTGGATGGGCACCTCGGCCGACGGCTACTTCGCGGCGGTCGCCGCCTGGTCCGTCGCCTTCCTAGCCCTCGCGGTCACCGGACACCGGCCACGCACGGCCGGCCTCGCCGCCGGTCTCCTCTTCGGCCTCACCGCGTATCTCTCCTACGGGCTGACACTGTTCGCGGTCATCGCGGGCGCCGCACTGCTGCTCGGCCACCGACGGCTCGCCCCTCTCCCCTACGTGGCCGCCGGACTCACCGTCGTACCAGTCGTGTTCACGCTGCTGGGCTTCAACTGGTGGGAGGCATACCACCTGTTGATCACCCGCTACTACGAAGGCGTCGGCGGGACCCGGCCGTACAGCTACTGGGTATGGGCGAACCTGGCCTGCACCGCGCTGCTCGTGGGCCCGGCGACGGCGGCGGGACTACGGCGTGCGGGCGCCGCTTCCGCACGTCCCGAACTCCGGGACCTCCGGGGCGGTCTCCGTACCGCCGCACCCGAACACCGCCTCGCCCCGCTCGTGTTCGCCGCACTGCTCGCCCTCGTCGTCGCCGACCTCTCCGGCATGAGCAAGGCGGAGACGGAACGCATCTGGCTGCCGTTCGCGATGTGGCTGCTCCCCGCCTGCGCGTTCCTCCCCCGGCCCCGCGCCTGGCTCACCGCGCAGGCCGTCCTGGCCCTGCTCCTCAACCACCTGCTGCTGACGGGCTGGTGAGAGTGAACCGGGCAGGCTCGGGAGGTTGCGGAGGAGTCCCGCACCGCGCTTGATCACGGCATCCTCGTCACCGGCGACTCAGCCGACCGGCCCGCGGCCGCTGACGCCGCCGCCAGTCGCCAGTCGCCAGTCACCGGCTTCCCGGCTGGTGATCGTCACGCCGCGGCACGACGCGAACGCTGCCGAAGGATCCAGGACGAAGCACCCGGGTGGTGACAGCGGGCCCGCGTCGGCCGTGCCCTGCCGGCGGCCGGGCCGCGGAGATGGTCAGCGGTCGAGCACCGGTCCCGCGGTGTCCAGTGCGGCGCCGACATGGTCGGCCAGGCTCACGGCCACGAGACGCGTCCGCAGCGGCGGCGGCGGCGTACCGGGCTCCGGCCGCATCATGAACCGGCCGAGGTAACGGCCTCCGACCGAGGCACGCAGTTCGATCTCCTCACCGGGCCAGCCGTCCTTGTCCAAGTCCCAGTGGGCCCGGGCGGCGGCGGTCAGCGTGCCGTCCTGTTCCAGGCGGGGGTACCTGCCCAGCAGCATCCCGGGTTCGAAGCGGCAGCCTCGCAGTCCCAGGATCTCGACGAGCTGCTGCCGTACCTGGTCCACCACGGCATACGGCGAGGCTCCCGCCTGAACCATGCTCGCCGTCTCGTGGATCCGCGCCAGGTGGGCCGCGTCGGTGACGGTCACCAGCTTCAGGGTGCGGGCGTGGGCGGCCAGCTGGGAGACGGCCACGCCCACCGCCAGCAGCAGGAGCGTGGTGGTGATGTCGTCGCCGTGGGAGATGGTGAACCGCTGGTAGGGGCGGGTGAGGAAGAAGTCGAACCATGCCGCCGCCGAGAGCGCGGCCAGCACGCCGGCGGCCCGGCTGCCGAGGGCGGCGACCGCAACGATGATCACGACGAGGACCAGCGCGAGGTTCGCGGACGTCATGTGCGTACGGAAAGGCACCAGGGCGAGGGCGACGACGAGCGGAGCGGCCAGGGCAACCGCCAGGGCGATCCGGTCACGCAGAGGCATCCGCATGCTCCACCACCTCACGAGAGCGCGGGGCAACCCCTTGTCCAAGAGGCCACCCGCACAGGGATCGACGCGGTACGGCGCCGCCAGGGCCAGCATCCCGCTTCCGCCCTCGCCCGACTACCGGGAAGGCTGCGGTCTTGATGCATTCCTGACAGCGCACTTACGAGTCCAGCTCCAAGAGCTGAGCATCCCCCTCAGTCAGCAACCGCTGTTCGCCAGTTGCGGGATCAGCCTCCCGTACTGAGCGGGAATCCAAGACGTACTGTGCGCCACGATGCCGTGCCGATCTAGGTACACCCGACACCGGCGACCACCGCGCGACCCGCGCCACCGCCGCATCCACCAAAAGCAAAAGCCCCAGGTCACGGCGAGTGAGTCCTGAGGCTTCGGCAGAGCCGCCTTCGGGATTCGAACCCGAGACCTACGCATTACGAGACCGTGAGCGTTCGTGTTGCCTAGTGCCTGGTCGTGCTGCTGGGTGACGTTTTTCCTGATCAGAGCATGTGCAACAGGTTGACCCGTACCACCCCGTGACGCGCCGTCCAAAGGCGTCTGTCCACCGACTGTCCACCGGTGGAGCTCTCACCGGCGCGCCAGCGAGACTACCCGGGGCTACCAGCGATGTTGTCTACCGGTCGGAGAGACGACCGGCGATCATTGTGGGGCCTCGACAAATCAACCGCCAGTGGGGTTCCTCACGAGTCTTCCCCGGTAGCGCCTCAGCCTAGCCCCACTGCCCGGTCCTGCGCTGATGTGTCGCACCGAGGTTGTTGTCGGGGTGCTAGGTGATCCAGCCCAGGCCGCCGAGGTCGAGGCGAGCGCGGGCGACGGCGACGTAGTGCCGATACCTGCAAGCCGACCGGCACGCTGATGCCTGGATCGCACCGTCGGCGGCCGGTGCGACTCCCAGACCCGGCGCCCTGGGTTGATCCGCCCCGGGGGCCCGTGGCGTGTCCGGCAGCCGTGTGCGTGCCGTCGGTGCCTAAAGGGCGGTTCGCCATGAATGGCGAACCGTGGACAGCCCTGCCCGCTCCTGACAGCAAGCCTTATAGATCCTGAAGACTCGACGCCCGCGAACGGTCACCCACGCGAGTGAAACGGCGCGGCATTTCCCTGACAATGCGGCCGGCTCTGTAGCGTGCTTGGCTGCAACTCACACTCCGCTTGGGCGATGAACGGCAGCACCGGGCAAAGAACGGGGAGACGCCATGGGTGCCCCATCAACCAATAGTCGCCATCTTCTCCTTGAAGACCGGCCGCCGCCGAGCACCCCCACGGTGCGACGGCTTCCCGGCAAGGCCAGGCCGCGCCAGGAGGTGCTGCGGGAGTGCGAGGCAGAGGCCACCGAAATGCGCGGGTACATCCCGCGGGTGCTCTGGGACTTCCTGATTCCGGATCTGACCCGGGTGTTCCGGTGGCGCGTTCAGCTCGACTGCGGCTGCACCCCCGAGGTCCTCACCCGCGAAGACGGCACGCCACCGCACAAGGCGCAGTGGAAGGCTTTCCACTCACCGCTGCCTCCTGGGCAGATGATCTGTCATCACGACGACTCCCCGCCGCCGCCGTATCGCGTCATTGCTGAGTGGGGAGAACGGAGGAAGGTCACGTTTCCCGCTGACCCGGTCGAACCGCCGGACGACACGGACCCCAGGGTTTGGTCGGTGATCCGCCATGACGAGCCGCACGCCTCCGCCTTCTGGAAGGTGACGCTGACTTGCGGTCACGTGGAGGAGATCATCGCCCCGAGTCTCGATTGGGTGCCTGCTTCTGGACCTCGTCGTGCGGTTCCGGAACGAGTCCAACGGATCTCCGCCGAGTTCGAGAACGCCTGGCGCGCGAACCCGGAGCTGCAGACCGAGCAGGAGCGGGAGCACACCCGACGGATGCTCGCGGACGGCTGGCCGACACCGGAGCCTGAACAACTCTGCTACTCCTGCCCCCAAGTTCGGATGATCTTGACCTACGAGCGCGTTGGATGGCTTGTCCCCCGGCAGCGACAATCCGAAAAGGCGGCGAGCACCGCACCCACGCCCTCGCGGTCCGCCTTGGAGCGGAGACTGCGAAAAGCCGAAGCCGAAGCCGAACGTCTTCGGGCCGAGTTGGATCGGATCGACTAAGGACCACTTCGCCCTGATTGAAGTCCGCAGGGGCCTTCCCTCCTCCCAACCCCTCTCGCCTTGGCGACCACCATGGTCCTGGCATGGATATGTTCCGCCAGGTTTGCCGTCAGGGCGCTGGTTGATCCAGCGCAGGCCGCCGAGGTCGAGTCGGTGGCAGGCGCGGGTGACGGTATGGCTCTGGCCAGACATGTGTTTCAGCCAAGATGTGTGCTGCCCAAGTGCCGATGGGCCAGATCATCTTCTCGGTCAGCAAGCTGGTGCCTATCATCGTCGTCACGTGTCAAGAGGTACGGGGGAAGCGGCCATGGATCCGGAAACGCTGGCACAGACCGCCGGAACCACCGTCGTTGCGCTGATGGCCACGGATGCGTGGCAGCGGACACGCGACGGTGTGGTGGCGCTGTGGCGTCGTGTGCGCCCCGTGCAGGCCGACGAGATCGACACGGCGCTGGAGGAAACCCGCGAGGAGATCCTTGCCTCGCGGCGCGAGGGCGACTCGGCGGGTGCTGAAGACCTGGAGCGGGACTGGCGTCGCAGGTTGAGGCGTTTGCTGGCCGCCGACCCGTCCGTCGCCCGGGAGCTTGAGGAAGTTCTGGCGGAGGCACGTGCGTCCCTGCCGGAGGTCGACCAGCCTTCTGTTCCCTCGGTGCGGATGCATGCACAGGCCTCCGGGAACGCGCGGGTCTATCAGGCCGGTCGCGACCAGCACATCGTCGAGCGATGAGGGGACGTCCGGACGTTCCGCAAGGGGACCATGTGCTGCGGGCTGTCGCCGACGGGCGCAGTCGCGTGTACCAGGCCGCCGGCAACCAGATCATCGTGGAATACGCCGTCCAGCAGTCCGAACCGCCCGCCCCAGGAGCCGGGTTGGGATGGGCGAGCCCCGAGTCGGTCCGCACTCCCCTGGTCGCTCCACTGAGTTCCCCGCTGCGTGACCGTCTCGACGTACGAGGCACGCTCCTGGAGGAAATCCGCGATCCGGCGACCGCGGCGAACGGTCTGCACGTCGTGCACGGGATGGCGGGAAGCGGCAAGACGGCACTGGCCCAGACAGTGTTCGACGAGGCGCTGACCGGCTGCGGAGTCGTGGGATTGTGGGTCAACGCCTCCGACCACTCGTCCTTCCGTTCCGGGATGCTGGCCGTGGCCCACGACCGCGGGGCCGCGCAGCAGGAGGTCGATGCGGCGCGGGAAGGCCGCCGGCCAGACGCGGACTTCGTCTGGCACTACCTGGACCGCTCGCCCGAGCCCTGGTTGCTGATCCTCGACAACGCGGACGATGCTTCCGTGTTCCGACACGGCGCTTGGCTGCGGTCGAGCAGTCGCGGCATCGTACTGATCACGAGTCGGCTCCGAAACGCCGCCGAGTGGCGTGGGGCCGCCAAGCACCCACTCGATGTTCTGGACGTCTCTTACGCCGTCGACGTGCTGCGTGACCTCTCGGTCAGCACGGAGGACCTCGCGAAGCTGGAGCTGCTGGCGCGGCGGCTCGGTTGTCACCCGCTCGCGCTGTCGCTCGCCGGCGCCTACCTCGGCCGTCAACTCCTGGAGCCGGTCTCAGTGGATGAGTACCTTAAGCGTCTTGATGCCGACCCGTCGCTGCTCGATCACGGAGCGGCGCCTGGGGAACAGGAACTACGCCGACTGATCACCGGTACGTGGCAGATCTCCTTGGACGCTCTGACCGAGCAGGGTGTACCCGAGGCGACGACACTACTCAGGCTGCTGTCGTGCTTTGCCGCAGCGCCGCTGCCGGTCGGGGTGCTCGCGCCGACCGGTCTCGACGGCACGGGGCTGGCGCACGCCGTTCCACCGCTCACCGGCGAACGTGCGAACCTCGCGCTCGAACGGCTTACAACCCACTCCCTGGTCTCGGTCCTCGACGCGTCAGCCGGGGCCGAACGTGCCGCCGTGCGCAGCGTTCAGGCGCACCCGATCCTCCTGGAAACGGTCGCGGCACGCATACCGGTCGACCAGCGGGCTCTGCTGCTGGAATCCGCCGCCGGCCTCCTGCGGCGGCTCCTTTCGACGGACTCGGGCCATTACGTCGACACGCACACCCTGCGCCTGTTCACTCCCCATGCCGCAGCCCTGCTCGCGCACGCCGCCGCGCGTCACACCGAGGCGGCCACCGAGGCGGCGCTGTCCATCGTCCGCGATCTGCGTGATCAGTCGTACGTCCGTGGCGACTACTCCACGACGCGTGCGCTTGCTGACGACGCGGCCCGCGTCACCCGCGGCCAGGAATCCGCGGACGCGACAACCGACCAGCACGAGCGCGGTCGGGCGCTGGCCGCCCTCGGGCATTTCGACGAGGCGACCGCGGTGCACCGGGCCACGTTGGAGGCCCGAGAGGCTCTCCTCGGCACGGATCACCCAGACACGCTCGACAGCGCCCACGCCTTGGGCATCTCCCTGTACGGCCTCGGCCATTGGGCAGAGGACGAGCAATACATGCGCCGGGCTGCCGACGGGCGCGCCCGCGTCTTGGGCATCACGCATCCGGACACGATCGACAGCCGAGGCCGACTGGCCGAGGCGATCGGGCAGCAGCAGCGCTGGGCCGAAGCCCGTCAACTCGCGGACGAGAACCTCACGGTGAGCGAGCAGGCCCTCGGCGACGACCACCCCCACACCCTCCTGAGCCGGCTCGCTCTGGCCTGGGTGCTCGCCGGTGTCGGGGAGCGGGAGGAGGCCGCGATCCATACGCGTGCCACGTTGGAGGGCAGCGAGCGGGTGCTGGGCGTGGACCACCCGCGGACACTCGCCGCGCGACAACGGCTGGCGGATGTCCTCTCCCGCCTCGGTCAGTGGCCGGAGGCCCTGGACGCAGCGCAGGCGGTGCGCACTGTCCGTCAGCGGGTTCTCGGCCCGGAACATCCGCACACCCTCTCCATCGAGATCGTGTTGTCCCGGATTCTCCGCGGCGCCGAACGCGCCCCCGAGGCAAGGGAGTTGGCCACCCGCACACTGGAGGTCTGCGTGCGGGTGCTGGGAGACGATCATCCGGATACGCTGTCCTGTCGTGCCGAATTCGAAGCCACGCTCGAAGCCGCTGGGGGAACGCTGATCCACCGCGGGGAAGTTGACCAGGAGGACGGCGAGTCGTGACCGAGCGAATACGTGTGTGGCGCAAGAGCAGCTACAGCGGTGCTGACAACGGGTGCGTGGAAATACTCACCCCCCCCCGCCGAAAAGGGCTCCGATTCGCGACTCGAAGGCACCCCGAGGCCCAGTGATCGACTTTCTGGATCATTCATGGGTGTCCTTCGTCCAGGCCCTGCAGCGAGGTGAGTTCGTCGACCATAACCACTGACAACGAGATGGGCGACGGCCGTGCACGGCCCTCGGGCCGGGCGCCGGACAAGACGGCGCGGCGGTAACTCGGTGGGAGTGCCCAAACCATCGACGCCGGATCCGGCCGCCGCCGAAGTCTCAGTGCAGGATCACGCCCGCTGGGTCAGTGCTGCCCGGGACCAGTACATCGTGGAGATCGGCCACTACGTCGCCCACCACGGCGGCAAGCCCGGCCGCACGGCGTCCGAGCGGTCGGGACCAGACTCAGTCCGCGTACCGCTCGCCGCGCGATCGCCTTCTCCCGTCAGAGATCGTGATGACGTACGACGCGACCTGCTGCACGCCATCGGCCACCCGGACGACTCGCCCCACGAGTTCGTCCTGCACGGCACCGCGGGCAGCGGGAAGACAGCGCTCGCCCAGACAATGTTCGACGAGGCCGTGGCCACGCACGGCGTGGTGGGTCTGTGGGTGAACGCGGCCACCGAGGTCGCCTTCCGCGCCGGCATGCTGGCCGTCGCTCTGGACCGCGGCGCCGACCCCGACCAGGTGGAGGCGGCCCGCGATGGACGCCGCCCCGCCGCCGACCTCGTCTGGCAGCACCTCGGAGCCTCCCCCGAACCATGGCTGCTCGTCCTCGACAACGCCGACGACCCGGCCGTGTTCAGCGACGGCATCTGGCTGCGCTCCGCCCGGCGCGGCACCGTACTCGTCACCACACGGCACGGCGGCACCTCCCTGTGGCAGGACGCTGACCGGCGCCGCCTCGACGCCCTCGGCCTGGACGACGCCGTACGCGTCCTGCGCGACCTCAACGTCACCGGCTACGACCAGGCCGCACTGGAGAAACTCGCGCACGGCCTCGGCTGCCATCCCCTCGCGCTCACCCTCGCCGGCAAGTACCTGGACCGACGGCTCCTGGACACCGTCACCGTGGACGAGTTCCTCCAGCGCCTGCGTGAGGACCCGGGGGGCACCCTGGACGAGGCCGCCGACCCCGACGAGCGTGATCTGCGCCGGCTGATCAGCTCCACGTGGCAGATCTCGCTGACCGCCCTGGCCGACCGCGGCGTCCCCGAGGCCACCACGCTGATGTGGCTGCTGTCGTGCTTCGCGCCCGATCCCCTGCCCCTCGGGCTGCTCCACTCCCGGCGCCTGCGCCTCACTGGTCTGGCTGGCGCCGAGCCGCCGTTCCCCGCGCAGAAGGCGGACACCGCGCTGCGCGGCCTGATGTCACAGTCCATGGTGTCGGTCCTCGACGTCCCGGGAGACGTCGGCCGGCCCTCAGTACAGTCCGTCCAGGCGCACGCCCTCCTCCTGGACACCGTGGCGGCGCGCATCCCGCTCGACCAGCGAGAAACCATCCTCGCCGCCGCAGCCCAGCTCCTGGACGACCTGCTGCAGCACGGCGAAGGAGAGGGCGCGTACGTCGACGCCCAGACCCTGCGCCTGTTCACGCCCCACACACTGAGCCTGCTGCACCGCACCACTGCGGCCCACTCTGCCGCCGTCCCGCAGGCACTCGGCCTTGTCCGGTACCTTCGCGACCAGAACCGCGAACGCGGTGACTACTCCACCGCACACGTCCTGGCGGAGGCTGCCGTGCGCGTATCCCCATCCGCGTCCACTGCCACGGGGGCCGAATTGCTCACCGACCAATACGAACTCGCCTGTTCACTGGCCGACTTGGGGCGCTTCGCGGAGTCCGTCGCACTGCACCGAAAGATCCTGCGCGACCGCGAGGGACAACTCGGCCCCGACCACGTCCAGACGCTCGACAGCGCCCACGCCCTCGGCCTCGCTCTGTACGGGCTGGGCGAGTGGGCGGAGGACGAGCTCTACCTGCGCCGCGCGGTCGAGGGCCGCAGCCGGGTGCTCGGGCCAGCCGACCCCAACACGATCATGAGCACCGCCTGCCTGGCCGAGGCCATCGGCGAGCAGCAGCGCTGGGAGGAGGCCGAAGCCCTCGCCCGCACCAACCTCGCCACGAGTGAGGCAGCCCACGGTCCTGTTAGTCCGTACACGCTCGCGGCACGACACACCCTGGCCTGGGCTCTTTACCAGTTGGGACATCTCGGCGAAGCCGAGGCCCTCGCCTTCGCGACTCTCACCGAACGGGAAAACTCCCTCGGATCCACACACCCGCGCACGCTGGTCGTCCGGGATCTGCTCGCCAGCATCCTGCTCGGCCAGGAACGCTGGGCGGAGGCCGAAACCGCGGCTCGCACTGTTCTCACCACCCGCGAGGAAATCCTCGGCCCCGAGCACCCGCACACCCTGGCCATGCGTACCGAGCTGATCCGGATCCTCACCGGCGCCGGCGACCTGGCTGCCGCACGCCCTCTGGCCGTACTGAACCTTGAGGCGTGCATCCGTATCCTGGGCGACGAACACCCCGACACACGCGCCTGCCGACAAGCCCACCAGGACGCCTTCGGGCCGAACTCCGAAGACGACGACGCGCCCGGGACCGGGCATGACAAGGACGTGCAGCGCTGATGGACACCGTCCCGGGCCGTATATGGATCAAGAGCAGCTACAGCGGCCACAACAACAACTGCATGGAATTCCTCACCCCCCCCCGCTGGGTAAAGCCGTCGTCCGCGATTCGAAAGATCCGCATCGCCGGATGATCGTCTTCCACACCGAAGCATGGGCCCCGTTCGTACACGCCTATCGCACGGGCGGCCTGGTGAAGGCGACAACCCATTAGGGCGGGCTGGTAGACAAACAGCGGCGCCTCCGCGGACCGCTGTTCCCAGGCCGCTACTGCTCGGATGCCTCGCCGTCAGAACCCGGCTCGGCGGCGGGCTTCTCCTCGGGCGGAGCGGTGCGCCGGTACTGCGGGTGGTCGAGGTCCATCTGCCTGGCGGCGTGCAAGGGCACGGGGAAGCGGGCCCGGTCGGACCAGAAGAGGGTCTGGTGGCAGAGCTTTGCGGTGGCCACGGCAAGGGCTTCCGCCGAGACGCCTTCGGCGCAGGCCAGCGGGTAGATCTCAGTCGCGGTCATGGAGTACCAGTTCTGGGGCATCTCGCCCTTGCGGCGCTCCTCCTTCTTCTCCGAGTGGACGGACCGTTTGGCGTCCCATCGGGTGTACTTCGAGCCAAGTCGGCCAGCGCCGTCGCCGTCGTACGCGCGCGGCACGTTGCACAAGATCCAGACGGGTGCGCCGAAGTCCACCTCGACCTGATACAGCATCCGGGTTGTTTCGCCGTCTGTCGTGACGCCAGCCTGTCCCTTCAGCACACGCGTGGTGCTGACAGGCGGCGGGACCTCCTCGTCCGCGATGTTGATGCGGATCACGGCGCGCGGCCTCTCGTCGCTGCTCAGGGAGCTGCCCGGGAGCCAGTAGCGGCTGAAGCGCGGAGTCGGGGAGGCTCCCTGGTTCATGTTCTGCAGCCCCTCCCACATGCGGCGGCAGGCCAGCCCGTCCACGGTGACGGTGTAGGGGACGCCGTCCAGCTCCTCGGCGAGGTCTCCGAGGGCCAACTCAACCGCCTCAGCCGCATCGTCCCAGCGCTGCCGGTGAGTCTTCTTGTCCCCGTTCTCCTGGGGGTAGGCCGTGGCGTGGAAGGCGGGCTGGGCGCTGCGGTAGGGCTGCCACTGGGGTCGGGTGGAGCTCCATCCGAGCATGCTCCATGTCCCACTGGTCTGGGCTGGCGGGATGAGTACTGATGCGGTGATCACCACCTTGGGGGGCCCGTTCTCCCCCTTCCGCCGGTTCTGCTGGCGTACATGGATGCCGACTTGGGCGACACGGTGGACGGGGTAGTCGGAGGTTTCGGGTTCCAGCGCGTTGGCGATGCGGTCGTCGATGACCCCGAGCGAGCGGTAGAGGTCGAGGAGGGCCATTTCGGCCGGGTGGTCCTTCGCCTTCGGCATGACGATGCCCTTGTCGTTCTTGCCCAGGATGTACTGGGTGGGAACACCGAGGCCGGCAAGGAGGGATCGCGTCAGGAGCTTGCCGTCGCGGCTGTCGGCGTCCGTGCCGTTCTGTTCGTCAACGGCCTCGGGCTTCTCGGTCTCGCACCAGGCGCCGACAAGAATCCCGTCCCTGGAGGCCAACGAAGCGCCGGTCTGTGCCAGGGCTTCTCGCCTGCCGTCCGGTCCACCGGGCTTGAGGAAGTCGGTGGCCAGGTGGAGCACCGCGGTGATCTGATCGCCGTGGAGGCTGAACTCCTGGCCGTCGTGCGGGTCGAGCCCCGTGGGGTCGATGCCATAGGTCTTGCAGAGGGTGTCGAGCATCCGTAGCCGGGTTTCGTCGCGGTACCACAGGCAGGCGATGCGCAGCTTCTTGAAGCCAGCAGCTTCGACGGCGGAGAAGATGGACTCCGGTGTGGGGACGGCACTGCCTCGCGCCCGGAGCGGCTCCTTGCTTTCGCTCTTCTCTCGTTCCTCCTTGCGGCGTTCGAGCTCCTTCTTGGTGACGCGCTCGGGGTCGGTCGGCCGGTGGGGAAGCGTCATGGGCGCCTCCCGCATCGTCAGAGGCACGGCCACGTCGCCGAATGCCTCGGCGATGTGGCCGTAGAGAAGGCGCAGGTGCTGCATCCCGGTGCCGGTGCCGATGGGGAAGGAATAGCTCTTGGGGAGGACTGGCCACACCTGGCCGGGGTGTTCGCGGGGGAATGCCGCCGGCTTCTTCTCCTCACGGGCCGCCTTGAGGAGCTCCTGTTCCCTGCGGGATCGCTGGTCGATGGTCCTCAGGATCGAGTAGTCCATCTCCAGGCGCCCGAGCGCCTCCAAGGCGAGCCGGTTCACGGTGCGGGCGGCGCCGCGGCCGTTGAGCGACACTTCAAGGAGCGGGCGCCCAGGGCCGGGCTGCACAGCCAGGGCCGTCTTCGAGAAGATCAGCGAGGAGGAGATGCGGGTCACCCTGGACGACACCAGGAGCACGGGACTGGCGATGTTCGGAAGGGTCTTGAGCCGCAGCGCGGTGCGGGAGAGGGCGTACCGACCGCCCTGCTCGTTCTGCCAGGGCTCTTCCAGGGCAACCAGACCGCCGGTGGTGTCGGGGCGCAGTGCGATCTCCCTGCCGTCGGAGATCGCCCACGGCTTGGCGGCCATGCGGCGGGAGAGGTCCCAGGCGACGGTCCGGTAGACCCATCCGGGGGCGTTGGGCTGCGTGCCGTCGGCCGGCTTGAGGTGGTCGGCGAGCGCGTACCGGTGTTCTGGTGACGCGGCGATCCGTTTGGCGAGCTCAGGAGCCAGGGTGAGATCGATGGTGTCGATCTTCTCGCCGAGCGCCAGTGCATGGGTGAGGGTGAACACCTGACGGAGCAGCTCGCTGTCGAGCGGTTCGCGCGAGGCGAGGAACGGCCCGCGGAAGTCGGGGTCGAAGTAGACGTAGCCGCCGCTCAGGGTGCTGAGCACGGTGGTGGCGATGGAGTACGGGGCCTGCGCCGCGTCGTCGCCGTAGCGGCGTGCGCATTGCCTGCTGAAGTCGCTCCATAGTTTCTCGGTCTCGCTGTCGAAGTGCCGCACGTACACCGAGGCGTCGCCGACGAGCTTGGGTGTGCAGCGGTAGGCGAGGGTGTTCAGGTACATCCCGGGCTCGCGGTCCTGCTGGGTCACGCGTCCTCTTCTCTTCAGGCGCCCGGGAAGCCGGGCTCGTGGGGTTCGATGCCGGCGTAGGACAGGAACGCGTTGAGCGCCTCTCCGTACAGTTCGTTCATCCGTTGACGCACCTGGGGCGTCCACTGGGAGTGGATGCGGCGCAGGACTGTTTCCAGGTCGGCGTTCCAGGTGTCCTCGTGGAAGGCGTAGTCGACCATGTGAAGAACCGCTTCGGTGCCTCCGCGGCGAGCCCGGCCGGCCAGCTGGATGAGATCGACGATCATGCCCGCGACGACCTCCTCCTGGAGGGACTTGTGCATGGCCGTGAACTGTGGGGCCGTCCGTAGGAGAAGGGACAGGCGTTCCCAGGCGGCGTCACGACCGACGGCAAGCGCCTGTGACGGGTTCGAGCTACCGCCGGTCGGCAGGGCCCGCAGACCGGCGGCGTTGATGCTGGCGTACATCTCGGCGGGCTCGCTGAGGAGTGCCAGGGGGCGTACGCAGAGGTAGACGGAGCGGACCGCGGAGCGGATGCCGACGACGATGTTGAGCCCCCTGGCAATCAGTGACAGGGGCACGACCAGGATCTTGCCGTGCTTGGGGAAGTCCTCGAACTCCTCGGCGGTGAGGCGTACTGCGACGTTCTCCTTGGGCAGGTCGGGGTCGGCGCGGTGGCGGTCCTCCGCCCGCACCGCGACGCACAATCCGCCGCTGTAGTGGCCGGCTTGCGCGATGCCGCGCGCCAGCCAGGCGCACTGCTGGTAGGAGTTGGCCACTACGAGCACATGGGCGCGGTCGGGGTCCTGGGCCGCCGTTCGTTCGAGTTCGCGGTGGATCTTCTGGTCGTACAGGTTGCTGCCCAGTTCGATCAGGGCGTCCTTCTTGCGGCTGGGGTGGGTGCCTGACACTTTGATGGGCTCCCCGAACAGGGGGTGGCCCTCTCCGTACTCGATACGGTGCTTCCTGGCCCGAATGGACTTGGCCTGCGCATCGGTCATCCACCACCGGACGGGGGCGTGGACGTGTTCGCGCACGGCCTGGGGGAAGTAGGCGGTGGCCGACAAGCCCATCACCGGACGTTCCACAGCGGCCAGGAGGAGCGAGACGACACCGCCGAGTTCGGCGGCGTAGGTGTGCGGGTCACCGGTGATGGTCTGGGCGACGAGGCTGGCGTTCTTCTCCTTGTCGTCGAGCCCGGTGATGCGGTAGCCGGTGATGGAACGGCCGAGCATGCCCAGCGGAATCACCGAGGAGACTGCCGTGGCCCGCAGGAGTTCCACGATCTTCTGCGCCGACCGCAGGCCGGAGGAGCGGTAGTCCTGGGCCTTGTCCTGCAGTTCGGAGAGAGCTTCATCCAGCTCGATCATGGCCGTGCGTGTCACCAGGAGGTTGATGGCCTTGGCGCGCCGTTGAACGTCCTTGATGGAATCCTCGAGAAGCGTGTGCAGCTCCAGCTTCACCATGTCGAGCAGGTGCTCGCCTCGTGGCGCCACGAGGGCGCCGAGGGCCCGGCGCACGTCGTCCCAGTCGGGTTCGAGCAGACTCGGTTGGGAGGCGAGCGGATCGAGGCCCCGATATCGGGCCGGCATGAGGGCGTTGAGCCGCTGGAAGAAGTCCGGCGGAATGTCCGCCTCTTCCGCGATCTCCGTCTCGGGCCAGAGCAGGCGGATCAGTGCACGGTCCCGCCCACGGGCCAGGTGCCAGCGGGTACTGGTCTGGTCCGGAATGCGGGCCTGGGCTCGCTCGTCCTCCGTGGCGTGCAGGCTGAGGGCGTTCTTGCAGATGCTCAGGAGGAGGAATTCCGCCATCAGCCGCACGTGGCTGACTGCGGGCAGCAGGTTGTGCTCGTCGTCGATGTGCAGCCGCTTCGCGTCGGTGTCCATCTCCTGCGGCGCTGCGGACCAGTGCCGCCGCGAGTGCAGGACCACCTCGCCGGCGCAGTTGTCGATGGCCCGGGACTGGAACTGGTCCACTTCGTCGACGAGCACGGCGTGGCAGGTCCGGAGCGCGAATTCGGCCGCCGTCATGCTCCGGACGGCCCGGCCGTCCAGGTTCACGCCGATGCGCAGGTTGCCCTGCATGAAGGCGTAGTGGTTCATGATGACGACGTTCGCGGCGCAGGCGTCGTAGACGGGGGCGAACTTCCCGCACGTCGGGATCCAGGGGCAGGCCGCGGAGCCCACCCCCTGACGGCGCAGGTTCAGGCACGGCTCGCGCCCGGGTGGGTAGTCGCCGGTGGCCTCCAGGAAGGTCTTCTGGGCGCATCCGTAGGCCAGTTGGTCAAGATCTCGCTCGCCTCGCTCACCCCATTCACCGGGGAGGTCGGGGTCTTCGTTGATGAGGGAGGCGTGCTTGAGGGCGCGGTCGTGCATCCCGGACGAGGACATCAGGTGGGCGCAGCCTGCCTCGTGTTCGATGACCCCCGTTTTGTGCAGGTGGTCGAGGTCCCCGCGCACGTTCCAGGTCGCTGCCAGGCACGCCTTGATGTCGGGCAGCACGATGGCGACGCGTAGCTGGTTCGCTGCGAACCATGCGGCCATGACCCGGACCAGGACACTCTTGCCGGTGCCGGTCGGGGCGTTGAAGATCTCTGTCCGACCGGCGGTCAGTGTCAGCGCCTCGCGGGGGGACAGGCTGTCGGTGGTCTGCAGCACCTCGAAGAGCTGTTGCAGGGTCTGGTGCAGGTAGCGCTTCTCCGGCGTGTAGCGCAGGTCGATATGCCGGGCCAGGCCAAGGAGTTCGGGCGTGGGGATACGGACGTCGGGCAGGTAGGGGACAGAGGAGACGTGCGGGAGCCGGTCGTGGCCGAGCGGGGCGGTGAACTGGGGGTAGGTGGGGATGGTGAGCCGCCCCTGGATCTGTCCCTCCCCGTTCACAAACATCTCCTGCGTGGCCCATGTCCCCGGGCCGGCGAAGTCCGGTGGCTTGGAGCGGTTACTGGGCCGGCGGAAGCGGGCCGTGAGGCGGTCGACGTATCCCGGCAGGTCGCCGCCCACCCGTGGGAAGGCGGCGCTGGCGGTGAACGGGTTGTCGCCGACGAGCTCAAAGGGAAGCATCGTCCCTGGGCCGTCGGGGTCGTCTCCGTGCAGGGGCGCAAGCATGGACCGGGCTGTGATCGAGAAGGCCCGGAGACCTGAGATCTCGGCGGGGGCGATGGCGTACACCGCCGTAATCCGCCGCTTCTCCTCATGGGTGAGGCTGTCCCAACGTTCCCACGCCTGGTACTTGCCGGAGACCAGGAACGCCGCCTGCCCAAAGGGGGCAGCGCCGCGTTCGTCCCCATCCACCGTTTCGGGAAAGTAGTGGGCGGCCAGTGCCAGCGCCGCCAGTACCGCGGTCTCCTTGACCGACGCCTCGCTCATGTCCAGCTCACCCCTGCCTCCTTGCACGCCAGTTCACCGAACTCGGAGGCGGTGACCGCCCTCATCCCGTACCTCTCGCACACCCCAGAGAGCAGCGGGACCTGGCGGGCCCGATAGTCCGGCACGACCAGCCACTCGGCTCCGCCCTTGTCGCCCTCTTGTGCGTGGATGAGCTTCGCGAGCGTCGTGACCGACGTGTAGTCCTTGACATCGACCTTGAACGACAGCTTTTTGCGTCGCTTCGGCCCGACCTCCACCAGGAGGTCGTAGGCGTCCAGCCCCGGCCACAGGTCCACCTTCAGCCCACGCTCCTTCAACCGGTCGTACAGCGCCAGCTCCGGAAGCCCCGGCACGGTGGTGTACCGCCAGATTCCGCGGGCGAGCGCCTTGTGGCCCTCAGCGGGCAGCGCCTCGGGCAGGGTCTTGGTGTCCGGATACAGCACCGCTTCCCTACCGCTCGGGCGCGCCGGAGACGGTTCTGGCAGCAATTCCGGCGCTTCCTCGTCCGACGTTGGACGGAACAGATACGCGGCGCCCATGTCCGCGTGGGGGGCATGCCAACAGCGAGCCGACCCCACGATGTTGCCGGCGTTCTTGCGGAGCGTGAGGCGCATCGGCCAACGGCAGACCGGGCAGGGAAACCACCAGCCGTGGTGGACGGACCCGTAGGGGATCTCCTCGTAGAAGTCGACGACTCCCATCGGCAATTTCAGCTTGCGCAGTTGGTCGACCGGACCGGCCGGATTCCGGATGAGGTCGGACCGGCCTGCCTCGTAGGCGTTCTGCGTACCCTGCTTTCGTAGAAGCGCGTACGCCGTCTCCTGCTCGATCTCCGACTGGAGCTCCCGGTCGCTGATCGCACCGGCGTCCTTGTCGAGCTTCCGCAGGGTATGCAGCAGAATCCGCTGCTCCAGATCGAGGTCGAAGGCATCCTCGGTCACCTGCCCATCCCGGTCGACGACCAGCAACCCGCCCAGGTCCAAAGCATTTACGCCGTCCGGCAGCAGCCCGGCCAGGTCCCCTCTGAGTGCCTTCCGGAACGCAGCGAATGGCAGCGGGCTGCTTGGGCCGCGAGCCGCCAGCATCGTGCCGTGGCACTCCATCAGGGTCGCCAGACGCTGCTCCGGTTTCAAACCGGGCGACGTCATGGCCTTCGCCGCCCGCAGGGCAGCCCGGGTGACCAGGTAGCGGACCCTGACTTCGTCAAGTGTCTGAGCATCGTCGTGCGCGGGGCTCGTCACAAATCCGCAGCCTAGACCGCACCACTGACAATCACCCCGAGATGGAGGGAATGCCAGCTTCTAGAGTGAGTTGACCGGAAAAGGGCCGAGCCCTGTGGTAGGGACCTGCGGATAGAGCTCCCGATAGACATCGAGATACTCCGTGACATGCCGCTTACCGAGCCTGGTCAATCGCCATCGGTACTCGGCAACGTGCGTGCCCCCGGCCGCCATCACCGGAACGGATTCGACGAAGCCCCGGCTCGGCTGACCGCCTGCTTTCCCCTTGTAGCCCACGCCGATGAAGAAGAGGGACCGGCCCGCCAACCGGTCATCCTCCAACCCGGTCGGCTCCGCCGCCGCAACCCGTGCCAATACGCCCCATAGCCACTCCGACAGCAGATGCACCGCGTGGTCGGGTTCACGAGGCTCGCCCAGCCCGGCGCGGGCAGCCGCCCGACCCCGGCGGGTAATCTCCACCAGCACCCGGTCCACATAACCAACGCCGGGATGCTCGACGGCGTCCTCCGTGATGATCAGCAGCCCCCGCCGCTCAAGTGCATGCACGGTCTGACCAGCGCCAGGATCGTGCACTCCGCCAAGCCGAAGGCGTTCCTGCAGGCGGGTATAGCCCACCAGCGACGGTGCGGCCTTGAGGGTCAACGGCAACTTGCGCCACTCGGCCGCTCGGGGCACTGGCAGACGCTGCACCCGACGCATCCACATCTCGGTCTCCGTCATGCGGTCATCCCGCATGATTTCGCCCAGGTAGATGCGCTGCCGTTCGTTCAACAACTCCCAGGTCTTCAGTGCGGCTTGCGAGGGGTCCTGTTGCCGCTTGCCCAGGATCTGCGGCGCCGGCTCACCTGCACGCGTGCGCATCCAGGCGTCCAGGACCATACGCACGGGCACGCCGTAGACCTTCGCGAGAGGAGCGAGCAACCTGCCGGTCGTCTGGGCGTCCTTCCACCTCCGGCCACGCACCTCGCGACCGCTCTCCAGAGCCGCCACCTTGGCTGCGGACACGCACAGCTCACGTCCGGCGGATGATGCTCGCAGCAGCTCGGCGACTCGGTCGAGGGGCAGTCCAGCGGCATATCGAAGATCGATCAGCGTTTCCGCACCGCGCTGAGCTCCGGTGAGCGCTCCAGAGTCGCACCCCAGCGCTTTGGCCAGCTGGTCCAACCGGGCCGGAGTAGGCGAGTGCCTGCCCTCCTCGTAGAAGAAGATCATTCTCTCCGACACCCCCGCGCGAGCCGCCAGCTCCGCTCGTGTCAGCCCCAGCTCTTCGCGCCGGGCCGCCAGGCGGCTCGGCTCGATTCTGCGAAGGGGCGCGGGCATAACTCCATAAGAACCAGGCTGAAGACTTCATTGCAACCGTGCCTCTGCTGTCGGCCCTACCGCCGGCACGGATCAACACTGACACCGGCAAGCCGTCCCCTGAACGGTGCGCGCCGCCTGACCGCTCCGTCATCCTTGGGTCTGCACGGTCTCCGGAGGTAAACGGTGCAGCTTCACCTCAGGAACCGCACTCTGACGGCATCTCTGCGACACCAGCCTCGCTCCACCCCTGATCGAATGATCATTCTCCGAGCGCATCAGTCGACGCGACACTTTCGCCGAGCACCGAGAGGAGCCGCTCCCTCATCCGGAGTCTGCGCCCCTCGTAGAAGTCGAGGAACCCGACGGGCTCGCTGGGGAGGAGATCGAGGTCGTTGCGAGTGACGTACTCCTCTCGGGTCTGCACGGTCGGGAAATGCGGCCCGCCAAGCCACTCCCATGGCCAGGCATCGCTCTTCTCGACATTCGGCGTGCCGGCGAGTAGCTGGAGGTTAGGCAGGCCGTTGGCCCTGACGAGGTATTCCTCGATCTTCTCGGCGGGTATCCCTATCCGGGTCAAGGCACTCCGCCTGAACCGGGAACGCGGGAAGATGTGGTCCTCGTGGACGTCCTGACTGAGATTCAGGCCCGGGTACAGCAACGCCAGCACGGCGAAGGTACGAGCCTTGGAGTACTGCAGGTCGAGGAGTTCCTCGACCTCCTCGGGCCCGAACTGCAAGGACTTGCCGCGCGCGGCCATCGCTGACTCGATGTCAGCTGCAGGGAAGCCGTCACTGGGCGGAGATTGGCGGATGACGGTGCAGATGCGGTTGAGCAGTGTGTCCAGTCCGGAGCCCCACACCCCGCGTTTGAGGAGGCTGCGGAAGACCCACGATCGGACGGCTTCACGGTCCTTGGAGTGTGCACTTGAGACGATGTAGGCGTCGTCGTGGCCGTGTGAGTGCAGGTAGTAGGCAAGTGGGATAACGACGCTGTCCGCGGTCAGCGTACGCTCGGAGAGCCCGAAAGCGACCAGGAGCCTGGCGGAACGCAAGAGGCTGGCGCGCATTTGAGGCCATGCCTTCTCCAGTCGCTCCATGTTGGCTTGGGTGAAGTTCGATATCTTGAAGCGGAAGTCGGGTGCTTCGGTCAATACCAGGCCCGCTTTGAGTACCAGGTCCTTACTGAAGGCGAACGGGCGCCCCTGCTCCTGGTTGAGTTCGGTGACCAGTGAGCGAATTTCTTCTCGGGCGTCCAGTTCGCGCCACTGGTTGGTGGCCATGGACAGCAACAGGTCTGAGTTCGAGAGTTTGGTGCCGCCGCTGTTGACCCTGACGAAAATGTCCAGCACTCGATCGGCGTCCGTCGATTCCTCGAGATACGCGTTGATGGCCGTCTTCGTCCGGACCCCCTCGTACAGGTTGTACAAGGTGTTGAAAGGTTGGGAGCCGGACAGTCCGTGCTGTTCGAGCGCCGCCATCATTGCTGGCCCGCTGTTCTCCAGTTGGAGGATATCGGCAACCCTGAACCAGGGACGTTGGCCGTCCAGCTCTGACTCCGCCTCCTGATCGGTCAGGAACTGTAGGTCGTAGGTGAGGCCAAGTTCCTCGTCTCCGGTTCTGCTGAGCAGGTTCAGATACAAGCGCTTGCGCGGATAGGCATCAGGGTTGGCGGCCCACTTACGCGGCAGGCGTTCCGCGTAGCTACCGTAGAGGCCGATATTGAGCGAGGTGAACCGCTGCTGGCCGTCGAGCACGGCTGTCACGTTCCGGCCTGCCGAGATCTGGGCAACCCGCGCATAGGGGTTCTTCTCGTGATAGTCAGCGAGAAAGTCGTAGAAGGTGAACTGTGCCGCCTGCTCGGGGACGACGTTCCAGAGCAGGAACGACCCAACCGGATAGCCGCGCATCAGACTGTCGAACAGCACGCATATCTGGTCAGAGCCCCAGACGAATTCGCGCTGGATCGCCGGTAGCACCCATGACCGGTTATGAATGTTCTTGAGCGCCTCGGCCACGGTCATAGGCGGCAGAAAACCCACAGTTCCCACCAATCATCGAAAATGAGGATGCGTCAGAAACGGCGTGTCAAGCGTACCGGCTGCGGCGTGCGCACGGAGAGCTGACGTCCCCTCACCGATGTCCTCGTCCGGAGCGCAGGCGCCTCATCCTCCCGGCCGGAATAGTGCGGTACCGCTATCGATTGACCTCCTGTAGTGATCGCAGGAGGGGGACGCTGGTGACCGACCTGAAGCTGTTCCGGCTGGATGCCGGTGGCCGGGACGTCGAGCTGCGGGGTTCGACGGTGGCGCTGGAGGTGGAGCTTCAGCGCCGGATCGAGGCGGGGATGGAAGCGATGCTCGGCATCCGCTTCCTGGCGTCGGAGTACCCGACCGGCCCTTGGCACCGGGGCCGGATCGACACGCTCGGGCTCGACGAGAACAACACGCCCGTCGTGATCGAATTCAAGAAGGGGGCAGACGCCGGGGTGCTGTCCCAGTCGGTCTCATACCTGGCCTGGCTGGACTCGGCACACCACGAGTTCGAGGCGCTGGTCAAGGAGAAGCTGGGCATCAAGGCCGCTGAGTCGATCGACTGGCAGAACCCGCGAATGGTCTGCATCGCGGCCAGCTTCTCGCACCACGACCGGGTCGCGGTTCAGCGCCTGCACGAGCGCATCGACCTGGTGCGCTACCGCATCTTCGACGGCGGGTTGCTGGGCCTGCTGTTGGTCGAGTCCGCACCGGGTTCTCCCCATCCCGCTCTGGCTCGGCATCAGCGACGGAAGAAGAAGGCGCCCGGTGCTGGCGGAGGACACGGGAAGCCGTCGATACCGGTGGCCCCGGGCGTCGTTCCGGCTTGCCTACAGGACCTGTATGCCGAATTGGACGAGTCCCTCACCGCCTGGGGTGAAGTCGAGGTGGCTCCGCTTCTGCACTACATCGCCTACCGGCGGATGGTGAACCTTGCCGAGGTGATCTTCCGCCCGAAGCACGAGGTGATCGTGGTCTACCTCAGAGTCGACCCGGACACGATCGAGCTGGAGGAGGACTTCTCCCGCGATATGCGTGGGATCGGCCACCTCGGAACGGGCGATCTAGAGGTACGCATCTCCTCGGCGGCCGACTTGGAGAAGGCCGGCCCGCTGATCCGGCGAGCGCTCGAGCCGACCTAAGGCGTAGGCCAGCGCGCGGCGGCGTTCCAGGTCGGAGGTCTCCGGTGCGCCTCGGTTCGCATCCTAGGACTCTTGGGACGTAACCACAGCGTCGAGAGACACGGAGCACCGCACGGACAGTTCAACGGGATCTGACCCCGAAGTGTCCGGGCCTTCCTATCGTTCGAACCGGAATCCGAAGAGCCCGCCCCCGTCGTAAGCATCTGTCAGCAGTGGCTCGATGATGTAGGGCGCCGGATCGAATCCGAGACTACGGGTCTGGGTGAGCTTGTCTTCGTTGATGGTGACGATGTACTGCATACCTTCTGCCTCGGTGATGTCCACCGCCGCCTCGAGCGCTCTCGTCACCTGACGGTCATCGACTCCGTCGAAGATGTGGCTGTCATGTACCAGGAAGTCAGGGGCGCGACCCTCACGATGACCGATTACGGCCATCGTGAGGTCGAAGCAGAAGATCGACATCTTGTTGATGCCCTGGCTGACGTCGCTGCTGATCTTCGGGGTGATCTTCAGACTGCTCTTCCCGGCCTCGACCGAGAGGTAGGCCGGCCGATCGTTGCCGTACAGCCTGCTAGCAAGTTCGTGAAACAGAACGGTCGCCTGGCCGATCTGCTGTTGCCTCTCCTGTAGATCAGTGTCGACCTCCCGAACGAGGTCGATGCGTGTCGCCTCAATCTCCCGGCTGCTCGCCTCCACCGTCTGGGCGACTTCCAATCGGTGCTGCAGCGCCCCGAGCTTTGCCTCTTCCTGCGCCAGGATCTTCTGCAGGGCCGTAAGACGGTCGAGCGCCCCACCTTCACTGAGGTCCTTCAGGACAGCACTCAGCTCTGTGTCGAGTCGGGCTCGCTCAGCTTTCCGGACCTCGAGATTGCGGCGGGTCGCCTCGATCTCCTCGCCGAGGTACGTACGCCGGTTTTTTACCACCGCTGTGTGGAAAGCTCGTACGTCCTCGAACCGCCGTAGAGCTTGCCCGGGCAGCATGAGGCCCAGCTCGCCGTAAACCTGCTCCAGGTACTGCACCTCGGGATCAACAGCCTCGGCCACCGCCTTTTCGAGGTGGTCGAGATTCCGCCGGTCGATCACATCTTGCGTACCAAGATCTTGGATCCGCCGACTCAGCTCGTCGGCGCGCTCCTTGAGCTCCTCATACTGGGGAACGACGCGGAATGCACTGATCTCTCTCTGGAGTTCAACGATCTTCGAGTCTCGAACGGCGATCTCACCACGAAGATCAGCGGTCTTGCCGATCACCTTGCCCCAGACGGGGTCGTCCACGGCCTTCTTCAGCTGGTCTCGGGTGGCCTTCTTCGCCGCGATGTCCTGGTACCGGGCGGCAAGGGCGGAATCGAGGCCGAGCAGGTAGGCCAGATTCGGCGTCGCCTTCGCCTCTGACTGGCGCGAGAAGCTGCGCACCGCTTCATTGAAGCCATGGTCGCCAACGCGGCGGATGAGGAAGGAGAGCAGCGCTCGACCGCTGACTCCAGGGTGCTCCCCGGTGAGACCGAAGAGCCCCTTCTCGATCAGTGCCTGCCACTCGGCCAGAGGGATCTTCTGCCCCTCGCCGGCTCCAAACAGAGACCGGTTGGATGAACCGCTCAACTCTGGTTGATCCAGGAGCGGCGGACGCAGCGTGACGTGCTTGACGTCAGTGCCAGACCGGCTGACGCTCAGCTCCTGGCCCAGACCGGGCCAGTCCAGGTCGAGTGTGAAGGTCGTCTGACGCAGCTCTTTGCGGGCCGCCAGATGCTTGTTGTCCGCTCGTGCGCCCAGCAAGAAGTGCAGCAGCTCGATCATGCTCGACTTGCCTGAGCCGTTCCGGCTGTCGGTTGATCGAGAGACTGCGGTGGCCTCGGCCACTACGAGGTTGAGGCCCGACTGAAAAGTGACCGTCTTGAACCGCTCATTGTCAGCGCTGAGTCGGCGCAGCATGGGCGGCCTTTCTGGTGAGAAGGTCGTCTCTCATGTCAACGAGATCAAGGGCGTGCAGTAGGTCCAAGGCCAGAACGAACCAGCCAAAGGAGAGGGGCGCCGGATGATCGTGTTCTCGCCGCCAATCGCGGAGACGAGCCCATGCCTGGCTGACGGTCAGGGGGCGGTCCAGCTGCATGATGATCTGGGCGCCGACAGCCAATAGCGCGCGGTCGGGGGCGATTCCCTTGGTTGGGGTGATCATGCTGCGCCTCCGTCCGCTATGTGCATCGGTCTCCAGCCCGGTGGGGGGACTTCGAAGATGTCACATTCGTCGAAGAAGTATGCGAGGACAGCCTTTGCAGCTTCATCACGGTCCCACCGCGGAGCCTCCTGGCCCAGCACGAAGCGCTGCATCTGCCAGAGGATCTCGTCCGTGTCGTCGCCATACTCGTGCCGCATCCGGCCGTAGTACGCCTGGAATCCGGCAGCTGTCTCATCCCGCTCCATCTGGTCGAGCAGCTCGCGGTAGTACTGGTCGACGAGATAGACGTAGGGCCGACCGGCCTGGAGCACCGCCCGAGCCTGCTCCGAGAGGCCGTTGAAGTCGACCTTGTATGTGGTGGGCAACGGAACGGAGGCGTCGGGAACACGCTGACGCGCCTCGGAAAGGTGCTTCAGCAGGGGCTCGATCTCGGCCAGCCCGATGCTGTAGACGACCTGCTCCACCGGGATCGTCTCCCCGAGCAGGTTCTCCATCTGCAAGCGATCGAGATACATCGCTTCGTTCCAGAGCTTCTGGGGTCCCATCTGCTGGAAGGCGATGGGAGGGAACCTCTGACCAGCCTCCATGAGCAGCCCCGATATGACGGGGTGGATGCCTCCACGCTGGTCGTTGTGGACGAAGACGAAGGTGTCGAACTGCTCCGGGCGCTGGATGATGGCGCTCTCCACGTCGCCGTGGAACTTGCTCTTGACCGAGAACACGTCAAAGCTCTCTGGCGCGTAGCAGGCGTACAGGGTCCGGCTTGAGGTTCGCAGGCCGTCACCGCCAAGGTCACCGATGTTGCCGGCGGTCCGAATCGGAACATAGTCGCCGTGACGTAGCTCCATCAGGAGATGGAAGAACTTCTCGAACTCGTTGCCCGAGCTGCCCGCGACCATCATCCGGAACTTGCTGTGCGCGTACTGCCTCTGGTGCGGGAGCACCGGCGCCTCCCCTGTGCTGTTCTCTCTCCACGCACAGTAACGGCTTACCGACTCACTGAGTAGCCCGTTTCCCAGACAACTCATGGCTGAGCAGCCTACTTTGAGGAACCCACAGGTTCCGGGAGCCACAGGAGCGCGCCAAACTGATCTAGCTGGTCTCTCCTCTCGCGATAGTCCGGAAGGGCCCGGCCTACGAGGCTCCAGAACTCTGGGGAGTGGTCACGCTTGTGCAGGTGGGCTAGCTCGTGCACCAAGACGTAGTCGATCAACTTCGCGGGAAGTTGCATCGCGGCCCAGTGGATGTTGACCCCGCCTTCTCGATTGCAGGAGCCCCACCGGTAGCCGAGTCGGCGTACTGAGATGTTCTGGAATGGCGCGCGCATCCGTTGAGCCCATGGCTCAGCGCGGGCCGGCAACCAGACGTTCCCCCGATGGCGGTACCAAGTGATGAGGTCGTCCTGGGCGTGATCCAGACAGTCTCGCCGCAGGAGGAGCCGTCCACGCACCAATCCAACGGGCACAGGAGTCTCATCCACGATCTTCAGCCGGTAACTACGGCCAAGGTAGTGGAAGCCCTCTCCCGTGACGAACTCCTTGTCCGGCCGAAGCGCTGCTTCCTCTGTGCGTTCGTCGAGCTTGTCGTAGATCCATCGTCGCCGACTTCGCACGACCGCGATCAGCCGAGCAGTGTCCAGTCCAGCCGGGACAGTCACGGTGATTCGTGCGTCGCGCTCCACCGTCAACTTCACGCCACCGCGGTCCGGTACGACAACGACATTGATCTCCAAGCGGCCGACCTGCAACGGGCCCGAACGGACCGGGCCCAGCTGCTCCGTCACCGCGACCGCAGCCACTTCAACTACTCCTCTGGAGGGAGTGGCGGTGGTGGCCGAGGATGTCGAGCAAGCTGTCGGCGAGGTGGTCGACCTGTGAGGGGTCCGTTACTCCGAGATCGATCAAGAGACGGAAGACGGCCGCACGCAGGTCTCCCTGGGCCACGGGGTTGGACCAAAAGTTCTTCTTGCGCACGTGCTTCACCGCCTCATCTTCGATCTTCTCCGCCACAAGGACGAGACGGTCGTGAACCTCCTGGGCCAGGACGCCGTCAGTGATCGTCTCGGACACCATCTCGCCGTAAAGGGCCCGCTCCAGAGGAGACAGCGCCGCCAGCCTCTGGTCCCCGTGGTCGCCGCTTCCTTCATGGACAGCGATGACCTTGCCGGTCAAGTCCTTGAAGAGCAGCACCTGCTGGTCCCACTGATCGACGTAATCCCGCAGGATCTCTTCCAACCGTTCCCGCAGCTTGGTGTACTCGGCGGGGTCCTCCCCAAGGTGCACCTCGATATGACGCCGGATGGCATGCTCCATCGTCGACGCCTGCGCCTTCGCACCAGGCAGATCGTCGACCTTGTCCTGAAAGTCCCCCGCAGTGAGCTGCCGCGGCGGTATCACCTGCTTCACGCCCAGCGCGGCAATGTGCTGGTCGATGAGTTCGCGAACCTTCTCGCCGTAGAGCGAAGCGTCGAAGTCACCGCTGTCCTGATAGCGATCTCGCGCCCAGGTGCTGATTTCTGAGTACAGCCGAACGTCGGCGAGGTAGTCCTTGGCCTCCTGCCGGGGCATCACCGTCTCAACGGTGATGAGGAACTTTCGCAGAGCGCTGTCGAACTGGCTGCGCAGTTCGTCGTCAGCCAGGAGCTGCACACACTCCTCGATCGTCTGCTTGCCGGCGGCCGGGGTAACGCCACGCTCGGTGAACAGCATCCGCAGACGGTTACGTCGTGGTTCCAACCTGGCGATCTCCGCGCCGAAGTCGGTGGGCGCGCCTTCAGCGTCCTCGGCGGCATACGCGTCCATGGCCGCCTGGAGGTGCTTGGAGATGCCCGCATAATCCACGACGAATCCGACGGCCTTACCGTCAGCGGTGCGGTTGACCCGCGCGATGGCCTGCAGCAGATCCGCTTCCTTGATCCGCCGGTCCAGGTACATCACCTGCTCGATCGGAGCATCGAAGCCGGTCAGCAACATGGTGCGAACAATCAGGAACGCGACGGGCTTCTCCCTGTGGGCCGGCGTGTCGGGGAATGTCTTGAGGAACCGTTCGATGACGTCCTCATGTCCCTTCCCATCGGTCCACTGGGCCATGTCCTCGTCCTGATTGTGGTCCCCTGAAATGACCGGCACGAAGTCGATGGCTTTGAGTAGCTCCAACTGCCGGTGCGCGGCAACAGCAATCGCCTGCTTGGCAGTGAGCCTCTCGGTAGGCTTCTCTGAGACCACCGACGACAACTTCTCCGCCTCGGCAACCAACTCGTCCCGGGCATGGAGCAGCGCGTCTCGATACCGTACGGCGACCTTCCGGGAGTGGGCGACGACCTGGCCCTTGAAGCCGTTCGGCATCACGCTGGAGACATAGTGGGCCAACATGTCCCGGGCCTTCTTCAGGATCAGGCTGTCGGCGCTTAGTACGTCGCTAGTCGTGGCGTAGCGCTGCTGGAGCTTGTCGTACTCCTCCTCGGTCAGTTCGGGGAAGTACGAGGCAAAGGCATCATCGAGATCCTCGGCGTCTGTTATAGCGGCCTTGGCGATTCGGCCCTCGTAGACGATCGGGACGATTGCCCCGTCCTCCTCGGCGTCGGCGAGCCGATACTGGTCGATGAACGTGCCGAAAATGTCCGCGGTGCGGTTCTTCGCGCGCATGATGATCGGCGTTCCGGTGAAACCGATCCGGACGGCGTTAGGAAGAGACGCCATCAGGTTCTGGTGCAGCTTGGAGCCGTGAGAGCGGTGGGCCTCGTCCACCAGGATCAACACCGACTCGCTGTCGTTGAGTTCGCCCCAGCCGACAGCTCGGTCGTGGGTGAGGGCATCCGCTGCGGCGGCCTGCTTCACCTGGGCGGCGTCCACCTGCTTCTGAAGCATCACGAAGGCCAGGCCAGCGCCCGTCTTACGCAGCGCGGCCGGCACACCGGCCGAGCGCTTCACTACATCGGGCTTCTCCCCGGTAAGTACCGCCGTCTTTGACAGCTGGGTCTGTAGCTGCGTCCGGTCTGTGACCAGCACTATCTTGAACTGGCTCAACCCAGGTGTCGACCTCATCTTGCGCACTAGGAACACCATGGTCAGTGACTTGCCCGACCCCTGGGTGTGCCAGACGATCCCGCCCCGCCGGTCGTCCTTTCCGTCCTGTCGCTTGGTCTTGCCGGTCAGCAGGCGCTGCACGGCACGGTTCACAGCCCGGTACTGCTGATAGCGGGGGGCGATCTTCACCCGCCGAGTGCCACCCTCATCAGTGGCGACGTCCATGAAGACGACGAAGTTCTTCACGACGTCGAGTAGTTGGGCAGGTCGCAGTACGCCGGCAGTGAGGACCTCCTGGGCCCAGAGGGCGTCTTTGCTCTTTCCTAGTTCGGCAGCGAGATCGCCCTTGGACAGGGGATACGGATCGCGCCACACGGTGTAGTGATCGGTGTGCGAGGTATACGTGCCGAGCATGGCCTTGTCACCCGTGGTCGCCACGGTGAGCTGGACGGTCCGGAAGAGCGGTTCACTGCCTTCGCTGTGCGTCTTGGCCCCGCGCTGGTTGGCGTAGCGGCGCAATTGATCGATCGCCGGAGAGAGGGAGCCGCCGTGCATGACTGGTTTCTTACACTCGATGACGACTAGGGGGATGCCATTGACGAACAGGACCAGGTCCGGGACGACGGACTTCTGCCCCGACGTCCCGGGGACGTCCATGCGGAACTGCGAGATGACGAGGAAGTCGTTCCGCTCCGGATGTGCCCAGTCGACATACTGCACCCGCTGGTCGCGACCGCTGTCCCAACCAGGCAGCCCATCGACGGTGAGGCCAGTTAAGAGTAGGTCGGTGGAGACGGTGTTGGCTTCTAGCAGGGTGGTTGAGGGAAGCCGCGTCAAGGCATTGACCGCTTGCACAACGCGAGTCTCGTCCAGCCACTCGTTGCCGTCACTGTCGAGGTTCAGCTCACGAAGCTTGAGTCGGAGGAGCCGCTCAAGAATCGGCTCCGCGAAGGAGCCCCGGAGAGATGCTCTAGGGTCCCTCGGTTCCACTGCGCCGGGCGTGCTTCCTCGCTCGTGTCGCCACCCCATCGCCTCGAGCTGCGCGATGAGCGGCTCCTCGACGAGTACGTACTCCAACCCCGACTCCGACACGATGCTCATCCTCTCCCCCTGCGCATCAGCTAACTGATCATTTCGAGGCTACAGCCCATCACTGACAGGCACCCGTACCCGGCCGGTGATGAGGTCGTCCGCCAGCGCTTCTTTGAGAGATTCGAGGCGGTTTCCAGCTTCTAGTTCCCACAGAAGTCGATCTGAATAGGACGATGCAACTTTCAAGATTCTCTCCTGCTCAGAGAGGCTCGGTACTGGAACCAAAAAATCATGGACATCACTCTTCGTGATGTTCGGATCCTTACGTGTACTCGCTGCGAAACCGCGCCATCGCGAGCGACCTTGCTGTAGTGCCAGCATGAGAAACTCGGGAAGAATTTCTCCCGCAGCTCTTGGCCTCAGTGCGCACACGGCTTGATTCACTGCCGCCGGGACCGCCAGACATGCCGTACGGCCAATTTGCGCCCAGCCTCCGTACATGGCCACCAACACAGTGCGCGGCGGGAATACGCGCAACCTCGTGTGCTCGATCGCGAGATCGGTAACACATTCTGCCGTAGCGGAAATAGATGCCTCGTTCAGATCGAGCGTTTTAACCCATGGCGTACCCGAAGTCGAGAAAAACACGTCCTCTTCGGCGCGTGACGGCGTTCCTCCAGATTCGACTGTGCAGATATCTTCGATGCTCACAACATTCCAGGAAGTCGGAATCTCTCCAACAGAGGTCAGGGACTTTTGCCGTCCCGCGACCACTCCCTCCGCGAAAAGACGATCCATCACCCCGCTTCGAGTCTTCTGTAGCTTTCCCACGATTCGCCGATTCGCAACAATCTGAGTATCGATTGCGTCAAAGATCTCCACGATCCGATGCTGTTCGCGCAGCGAGGGCAACAGCGTCGAAATTTTCGCGAATTCAGAGTACCGAACGTTCCAAGTATCACTCACGAGCCCTTGCGATGCACGGTAGAAGCGAGCAACCATCTCTGGATGCTTCAAGACTCGAGCCAGATATTCCGGATGCACATCAGGCGTAGGGGTGCAAACGGTGTAGGCGGGACTTACGATGCCATCGCGGCTAGCCAGGCCAGAAACACCCTGCCACATTCGCATGGTGTTGTAGACGATATCTCCAGCGTGGACCTGAAGATAGAGACTCTTGTCCACGTTCGAACTGTCGCGACGTCCGCTTTCCTCTTGAAGAATGACACCACGACTAGCGGTCACCGATAGGAGCGGCGCATCTCCCGCCGCACGTGACGATCGGAGCTTGAGTACCTGCCCTAGAGTCACCTGCCTCAGGTCATCCATGGTCTGCTCACGCATAGCCCAGCTCCTTCAGGAATCCCGCCAGATGCTCAGCAGCAGCGTCACGCCGTTGCTCCAGGTTCGCGAGCGTCACCGCGTACTTGCTACCCCAATTCCGGTACACCGCGACCAGCTCCCTACGCCCTGCTGTCACGAAGCGATCCATCCTTGCCCGCAGGTCGTCGTCCAGGAAGGTCAAAACCATCTCTTGAGCCTCCTCCGCTGAGAGGCCCTTCGCCGCTTCCCTCAATTCGTCGACAAAGGCGGCCCGTAGTTCCTTCACTCTTGTCTTGGCGGTCTTCGCACCAGCCCGAAGGTTGCGGAGCTCTGCCGCATCGAGGAACTCCTCCGGGTCCTGTTCCGGCTCGTCACCGTCATCGGCAGCCTTCTTCGGCGTACCGGCCTTGATCTTGCCGTCTAGCTTGGCGACTAGCGCTTCCGCAGCTTCCAGCTGCTCCACATATTCGGGGATCAGCGCCGGCACCAGCCGGTGGCCTCTCGCCTTGCGCTGGTCGGCTCGCAGCCGAGTTAGCGTCTTTACGTCCGCGTCTTCCGGCTCCTCGAAGGCCGACTCAATGTTGGCCACCCAACGATCGACGACTCCCCGAAAACCCTGTCCGGCCAGGCTCTTGAGGTCGTACTGAACCTCGAACCACCAGGCCGCGATCACGCCGGAGAGCTGGAAGCGGTTGAGTACACCGACCGGCAGCAGGTCCCTGGTGAAGGTCGTCAGCAATTCCTTACGCGTCCTCATCAGCTCGCCACTCTTACCCGAGACGAGCTCAGGTTCCTCCCCGAGAGCGACGAGGTGCTTCACATGTGCGCCCCACCATTTGCCGTATGCCTCCCCAACCTTACGCTCGCGTGCCGCAGCCAGCGCCGGGATGATGGCGGCGGTCGCCTCATATCCGACCTTAGGGAAGTCGTAGTAGTCGGAATCCCGGTCCTCGAAGAGCTGCGTAGCATCAATTCCGTACGCCTTGAACAGCCCAACCTTGGCCGCGATCTCCGCCTTTGGTACGCCGCCGTGCAAGTGGGCTCGTACGTCCTGCGGTTCAGGAGGTGGGGTGTTGTCGACGTAGCGGCGAATGTTGAGGTTGTAGTCGTTTTCCTTCAGCTCTCGGAAAGGGACGACCCGCGCGAAGCCTTCGATGTTCTTCCGCTCTCGGAAAGCGGTGACGATCTTCTCGTCGTGCTGTGGGGCGACACTGTTCTGGGCCCGCCCTGCCGCGAACTCGCGGTCGGCGTTGATGAAGAGCACGCCGTCCTGCTTGTCCTCAGGCAAGCCATCCGTGCCGCGCAGCACAAGGATGCAGGCGGGGATGCCGGTGCCGTAGAAGATGTTCGGGCCAACTCCGATCACCGCTTCCAGGCGATGCTTCTCGATCATCTGCTCGCGGATCTTGGCTTCCTCGCCGGCCCGGAAGAGCACACCGTGCGGCATGACGGAGGCCCCGACGCCGTCCGGCTCCAGCACCGTTAGCACGTGCTGGATGAACATCAGGTCTGCCTTCTTGCCCGACTCCGGCGCCCAGCCGTATGCCATGCGCTCGGGGTGCGGCATGCCCTTGCGCTTGTAGTTCTGAGCGAAGGGCGGGTTGGTTAGAACGCGGTCGAAGCGAAGGAGATCGCCCTGTGCGTCCTCATGCTTGGGATCGGCGAGAGTGTCCCCATGCGCGATGCCCTCGCCGGTGATGCCGTGGAGGAGCATGTTCATCCGGGCCATCGCCCAGGCGCTGCCGTTCTCCTCCTGCCCGTACACAGCAAGCGTCGAAGCGTCCTGGCCGTGCTCCTCGACGAACTCCTTAGCGAGGATCAGCATGCCGCCGGAGCCACAGCATGGGTCGTAGACCGATTGACCCTCCTGAGGTTCCACGAGGCGGACCATCATGCGGATCACGGAACGAGGCGTATAGAACTGCCCGCCCTTCTTACCCCCCTCATCGGCGAACTCACCGATGAGGTACTCATAGGCGTGACCGAGCAGGTCCGGGAACTCGAAGTCCTCGTTGCGCAGCTGGTAGCGGCCGAAGTGGTCGATCAGGTCCCGCACCGCAGTGGCACTGAGTGGGGAGTTTCCGACCTTACGGGTGAAGTCGATGTGGTCCAGCACTCCGGCTAGGGCGAGCGAGTTGTGCTCCTCCAACGCACCAAGCGCCTTGTTGAGCAGGTCACCGGGATTCGCCTCGCGAGCATGATCGGCGATGTATGACCACCGGGCACACTCGGGAACGAAGAACTGATTGCTGGGGTAGTACCCCTTTGCCTCGGCGACAGCCTCCGCCCGACTCTGGGAGTCGCCGGCGCGCAGACGCTGCTCGATGATCTGGGCGCGGACGACGTCGAACTGGTCAGAGGCACGCTTCAGGAAGAGCATCCCGAAGATGTACTCCTGGTACTGCGCCGCATCCATCTTGCCCCGCAGGATGTCCGCCGCTGCGAACAGGTGCCGCTCCAACTGGGGCAGGGTCAGCCGTGCCACGCGCGCCTCCTTCTCATCGTTCGAGTCGCGCAGGCCGAAGGCCACTGGCCTGCTGATCCTTGCGCGCTCTGGATTGCCACTACCGTCTTACCGCATCGCACTGACGACACCAGGCCCATCATCGCGCAGCGATACAGTCGAATGTGCCGGCTCGAAGGAGTCCGGGCGATCGTGGCAGAGTCCTCCGAGACCGTTTTTGAACTCGTGAGCGCACTCGTCGCTCTACGTCGGGCACAGATAGGCAACTGCTGAACCTCTCACAAACCACTGGCTCGTGCTGTGGCTTCGTGGAATGGCTCATCACGTCAGGGAGCTCTGCAGTCCGGCTTCGGTATCAGCTGTCCCAGCGATACGTGGCCCGCAGTGCAGCTGGAGGGGCGAAAAACGCCTCACATGGCCCGCCAGGGCGCCCCACCATCGATCCAAAATCCGTCGTCTGGCATGTGCGGCGGGTCTTCACGCGCCGCGGCACGAACGCGGTTTGTCAGCGGCTACGTCGGCACTAAAGGGACACGAGCGTGACGTACGCGTGCTCGTTCAGAGTGACGTCTTCAAGGGTCGCGATCTGGCGCTCGAGCGCCTTGATGTTCTCCGCGGAGTTGACTGAGGCGACCCTCTGGACATCGACGGCTAGAGCTGTCCCGTAACTGCTGGTCACAGTGAGCCGGTAACGCCGGTCGACGTCAGCCGAAGAGGAGGTCGACGTCCTTTTCGATGCAGAGTTGCAGAACGACCGCCAACTGGTGGGCGTCGTCGAGACGCCGCTGGAGGAGTGCGTTGACGCTTCCGTCTTGAAGCTGGCCGGTGATCTCCGGCCAGCGGGGCGGCATCGCGGCGCGCTGAGTCGGCGTGAGGTCGGGGCTGTCATCGCAGCAAGTCTTCTGCCTGCAGCGCGTCCTCATCAGCCCATCTCTCTGACCAAGTCCTCACGCCGCACGAGAAGAAGGCACGCGATGTGCGGCCGGAGCATCAGTGGGTCTGACGCTCCGGCCACCCATCGGTGTGCGCTCTGCCAGGCCCGCTCTTCTGGGGCTCATGCTCACGCCTCCGGTCCGGCCAGGACGAAGTCGTCCTGAGTCAGCTCTGCCCGAAGCCTTCGTTCGGCAACGTCGGCGTAGTGCGCGGACAGCTCAACCCCGACGAACTGCCGGCCCTCGCGCAGGGCCGCGACGCCCGTGGAGCCGCTGCCGGTGAACGGGTCGAGGATAGTGCCTCCTTCGGGGCAGATCTGCACGAGCTGCTGCATGACCTCGACCGGCTTCTGCGTGATGTGCACCCGGTCCTTGCGCGGCTGCGAGGCAATGAAGTGGCCCGGCAGGTACAGGTCCCGGTCCTTGGCCAGGCTTCCCTTGACGCCCCAGGTGATGAACTCGGACGACTGCTTGAACCCGCCCTTGCGAGGCCGGCTGGCGGGCTTGATCCACGGGATGGTGCCGCTCCAGGTCCAGCCGGCCATCTGCAGAGCGTCGGACGTGGTCGGCTCCTGGCGCCAGTCCGAGAAGACGACGGCGACCGCGTGCTCGGTGGAGGCTCGGTACGCCTCAGTGAGCAGGGCGGTCAGCCAACTCCGGTAGCTCCGCTGGTCACGGTTTTCTCCGGGGAAGTTCTGGAGATCGTGCGCGCTGTTGCTGGTGACGTACTTGGCGCGCGCCGTACGGCCGGTGCGGTCCGAACTCGTGCGCCCGCCGGAGTTGTACGGCGGGTCGGTGATCACGGCGTTGACGCTCTCGTCCGGCAGGGTCTTCAGCACGGTGAGGGCATCGCCTCGGTGCAGCGTGTAGCTCATGTGCGGGGCCTCTTTCAGGGCGCGGCGGGACTGGATCCGCTCCGGACGTCACTCAAGAGCGGTCGCGTCGAGCGGGGTTGGGCCGGACGTTAACCGCGAAATCCGGCCGTGCCTAACGAGCCGTGTCGTTAGTCAAGGCCGACGCCGAGGGCCGTTTGGTGCGGCCGGATTCCCGGTCTACTGTCTCGCCATGCCACCGGGGCAGAGCAGCGCTCCACCCCTGCTGACCTGTGCCTATCTATGTTGCCTCGTCCAAATGCGCAGCCCGGAAGGCACGTGCGCGCCCCGTCCGAACACCCGTGAGGAGATCCGGTGTACCGCCTGAGATTACGAGCGCGGCTGGCTGCCGCGCATGACCCAAAACCGGTGTCCAGGAGCTACCAACTCCTCTGAACCGGGCCTGCCTTGAGAGGCGGATTCACATCGGCGCGGTGCCGACGGCTTTGCACGAGAAGTCGGCACCGCGCCTCCTACGAACCACGAGGAGCCGCTGCGATGCAGCATGCCTTGACGCCCCCGCGCCCCGACCCAACACCGCCGTCCTGCGGGCGCCGCCGTACCGGTCAACGGCAGCGGCGATGAAAAAGACCACCGGAGCCGTCGTCGGTCTCTTCGCATCCGGCCCAATCCTGCTGGCCGTGCCCATCCTCGCCATCGGTGCCGGGACGGCTTCAGCCTCCTGCTCAACCGACGGTGCACAGTCTGTGGATACCGAAGCCGTCGCCTCGCAGGTGAAGGCCATCCTGGACGGCGGCGAGAAAAGCCCGGTCTCCGTGCCGGGCCTGGATGACCCGGCCGACCAGGTGCCCAACGCCAAGACGATCCAGGCCACCGGGGTCGCGATGAACATCCCAGCGCGAGGGCAGGTCGTGGCTCTGGCGACCGCCTTGCAGGAGAGCGGCCTGCGGAACCTGACCTACGGCGACCGCGACAGCTTGGGCTTGTTCCAACAGCGTCCCTCGCAGGGGTGGGGCACGGCGAATGAGATTCTCGACCCGGTCCACTCCTCGACCAAGTTCTACGAGGGGCTGCGGAAGGTCTCGGGCTGGGAGTCCCTGTCCATCACCCAGGCTGCTCAGGCCGTACAAAGGTCCGGGTTCCCGGAGGCATACGCCAAGTGGGAGCCCCTGGCCACCGCCTTGCAGAAGGCCATCGCGCCCCTGCTGCCGAAGTCCGGCGACGCGTCGGCGTCCAGCTCGGCCGACACCGGCATCAATTCGCCTACTACCGCAGGCAGTTGCACGGCCGACGGGGACGGAACCGACTTCGGAACCATCCCCGCCGGCGCGGTGCCAACCGGATACAAGATCCCCGCCGACGCCCCGGCCAAGGTCCGGACGGCGATCCGCTGGGCACTGGGCCAGCTCGACACCCCGTATCAGTGGGGCGGGAGCTGCACCAACTCCCACGGGTCCGATCCCATGGGCCGCTGCGACTGCTCCTCCTTGATGCAGCAGTCGTACAAGGCCGCCGGGCTCACCCTGACGCGGACGACGTACACGCAGGTCAAGGAGGGCACGGCGGTATCCGTCGACGCCCTTGAGCCGGGCGACCTGGTTTTCACCGAGGGAACGGCCCAAGTCCCTGAGCACGTCGGCATGTTCATCGGCCAGGGCTTGATCATCAACGCCCCGCACACCGGTGACGTGGTCCGTATCGCGACCCTCGCGTCCTGGAAACCGCAGATTGTCGCGGCCCGCCGAGTCGTCTGACCGGCGCTCCTCCCTCCCCCCCTCTTCTCGCACCGCCCGCTCCGCCCTCTCGGGCTTCAGCGTGCAATAAATCGAACTGGAGTTCGTAATGTTTCTCGCCGACAAGGTCATCCAGCTCGCTTACGATCCCGGGATCAAGCCGAACGAGGGCGGGCTGCCGGGCCTCGCGGTCCTCAAGCAGGTAATAGGGTCCGTCAACCTCTTCGGCATCATCGCCGTCGTGGGCGCGCTCGCCGTCAGCGCGGGAGTGTGGGCGTGGGGCCACCACTCCGGTGGTCACCAGGCCGAGGCCAACGGCAAGAAGGGTGTGCTGGTCAGCGCTGGTGCGGCCCTTCTGCTGGGTGCCGCGAACGGCGTGGTCGCGTTCTTCAGCACGCTGGGGACGCAGGTCCACTGATGCCTGCCCACTCCTCGAACCCCGGCAGCGGATCCCGCGTGGGTCGCCGGGCGCTGCTCGGCACCGCCGTTCTGGTGGTGCTCGTCGCCCTCGCCGGCCTGGCCGCCTACCTGACTCGCGATAGCAGGGGCTCCTCGGAAGCCGATGCTTCACCCGCGAGTTCCCCCTCGCCCTCCTCGTCGGCCAGCCCTCCGTCCGGGTCGCCCTCACCGAGGTCACGCCCTCGGTCCCTCCCGGCTCCACCGGACACCCACGATCCGATCGCGTTCGGGAAGGCAGCCGCCGACGCCCTGTGGTCCTACGACACGCGCGCGTACTCCCGGGCAGAGCTGCGGACCGCCCTGCACCGGTGGCTGACCACCGAGTCCAAGTACGCCGATGCCGCCTCGGTCGACACGGTCGTCCCCTCGGCCGTGCTGTGGAAGGAAATGGCCGCCAACGGCCAGTTCGCCACCGCCACCGTGAACGAGGGGCACTTCCCGGACTCGTTCACCCAGGCCCTCCAGGCGGATCCCGGAACGATCACGCAGGCGTACATCTACGCCGTGACCGTCTCCGGCAAGCAGTCGATCGCCTGGAACGGCTCGCCCGCCGGCGGTGCCGAGAGCCGTGTCACCACGCTCGCAATCCAGTGCCGTCCCTCCCGCTCCTGCGCCCTGGCCGGCGTCATGCCGTCCGTCGCGCCCTGACCCCTCTTTCCGGAAAGGAGGTAGCGCCATGAGCGTCTGCGACTACCCGCTGATGGACAAGGTGTGCGGTGCTGTCGACTTCGCCACCAACCCCGCCGGGACCGTCACCGACGGCATCGGAGCATGGATCGCGAAGTCGGCAGGCCAACTCGCCGCAAGCGCTGCGGATCTCGCCGCGAAGGCCGTCAACGAGACCACCGCCATCGATCTCAACGCCGGCTGGTTCCGGGACAACTACGAACTCCTGCTGCCCATCGGACTCGCGCTGACCGTCGGCACGTTCTGCATCCAGTTGATGTCCGCGGCCTGGCGACGGGACGAACGCGCCCTCGCCCAAGCCGCGATCGGCACGATGACCGGCGTCCTGTTCTCCTTCTGCGCCATCGCCTTCACGACTGTCGCCATCACCGTGGTCGACGCCCTGTCCGACGGCCTGTTCCAAGCGGCCAACAGCTCAGTCGACGATGCGATCCGCCGCGTGGTAAAGGTCAGCGAACTGGGGGCGATGTACGGCCTCGGCTGGGGAGTCCCAGCCCTGGTCGCCCTGGGATGCGCGATCGGCTCGTTCATGTACTGGGGCGTCATGGTCGCTCGCAAGGTCGGCGTTCTGGTCCTGGTCGCGCTCGCCGTGTTCGCCGGAGCCGGTGGAGGCTGGGAGGTCGCCAAGCGGTGGCGGCGCGGCTGGATCGAGGCCACCGCCACCCTGGTGGTCTCGAAACTCCTGATGACCGTCGTCTTCCTCATCGGGGTGTCGGCGATGGGCAAGTCCGATGCCAGCGACGGCATGGCCGCGCTGTCCGACGCGATGGCGGGCATCGTCGTGATGGTGCTGGTCCTGCTGTGCCCGTACGCCACCTACAAGTTCGTCCACTGGGCCAGCGACGGCGGCGGCCACGACGACCTCCACCGCACCGGCGTCGCCGGCATGGCGGTCGCCGCAGGTGCTGCCAAGACCGCGGGCAGCCTGGCGATGCAGACCGGTACCGGTACACCGGCGCCGCAGGGGCCGAGCCAGGTCCCCGGCGCGGGCAGCGACGGTGTCGCCTCCGGTATCAGCCCTTCCGGCGGCACTCTCAGCAAGGAGGGCATCGACTCCGGACCGCCCAAGCCGCAGACCCGTTTCCGGTACGGCGAGGACCCGAACGCCTCCGGCGACAAGGGCCGGGCCCTGATCCAGCGCCCCGGCATCCCACCGCTCATCACCCGGCCCGGCGAGGGCGAATCGGGAGGCGCCGAAGGAGAAGCGGGCGGCCAGTTCGTTGCCGCTCCGGCTGGGGGCAACAGCATGGCCCGCGCTGGTGCCGCACCGCCGTCCTCCACGGGACCTTCGGCGACCGGTTCCCCGACGCCGACGAACTGGGTGTATCCCAGCCAGCCGCCTTCGGGTTCCTGACCCATCACATCCGGGGGCGGGGGGGGGCCCCCCCCCCCCCCCCCCCCCCCCCCCCCCCCCCCCAACGCCCCCCCCCCCCCCCCCCCCCCCCCCACCCCCCCCCCCCCCCCCGGGGGGGGGCGCCCCCCCCCCCCCCCCCCCCCCCCGCACCACCGACCACCGGAAACGGAGCCTCGCCATGACCTCCAGAAGAGCGCCGCGCGCCCCGCCCCCGCCCGCTCCAACCGTCTGGAACCACCATGTCCAACAAGCAGCAGGCCGAAGCCACCACAGCCAGCGTCAAGTTTCCGCACCGCTCGCGGCGCGGCATTCTGCTCGGCCTGACCGCCTCACAGCTGATCGTCGTCAGCCTCACCGGCCTGTTCCTCCTCGCCGTGATCCTCACCCGCGGCGTGGTCGGTGCCCTCGAACTCATCCCCCTGTGGGCCGCCATCGCCCTCCTCGTCTTCGTCCGCCACCGGGGCCGCGCCCTCGCCGACTGGGCTCCGATCGCCACCCGGTACACCCTGCGCCGAATGCGGGGCCAGTTGGTCTGGCTCACCCGGCCTTCCCGCCGCCCGGTCCGCGAAGGGCTCCTCCATCTGCCCGGCACAGCGGCGAGCCTGCGTGTGGTCACCGCGCCCGACCGCCGATACGGCGCGGTCCACAACCCCCACACCGGCACGCTGACCGCCGTCGTCAAGGTCTCCTCCCGCGCCTACGCGCTGCTCGACCCGGGCACCCAGAACGCCAACGTCAATGGATGGGGACGCGCGCTGGCCGCACTTGCCCGCACGGGCCAGGTCGCCCGGATCCAGGTGATCGAGCGCACCGTCCCGGACTCCGGCGACGCCCTGCGCCGCTACTGGGAGGAGCACGGCCAGCCGCATGCTCCCCTGGCGGGTGCGATCTACAGCGAGCTGATCCAGAGCGCGGGCCCGGCGGCAGCACCCCACGAGGCGTATGTCGCGGTGTCCCTGGACGCGAAGGCCGCACGGCGTCTGATCAACCAGGCAGGCGGCGGCCTGACCGGGTCCTTCAGCGTTCTGGCGCAGTTGACCTCGACCTTCGACCAGGCCGCGCGCACCGCTGGGCTCAACCCCACCGGCTGGCTCACCGCCCGCGAGATCGCGGCCGTCGTACGCACGGCGTACGACCCCAAGTCCCTTGCGACACTGGACCGTTGGTCCACGGCAGGGCATCCCGAGGCTGAGCCCGCTGCTGCTGGTCCGGTCGTGGTCGTCGAGAAAGCCGACCACATCGCGACCGACTCGGCCTTCCACGCCACGTACTGGGTGGAGAACTGGCCCCGCACCGAGACCTCGGCCGGTTTCCTGCACCAGCTCCTGTTCACCGCCGGTGTCCGGCGCACCCTCTCGCTCGCCTACGAGCCGAAGGGACTGGACGCCGCCCTGCGCGACGTCCAGCGCAAAAAGGCCAGCGTGATCGCGGATGCCGCCGAGCGCGCCCGGCGCGGCCAGGTCGACTCCGAGGCCGACTCGATCGAGTACCAGGACATCAAGTCCCGTGAGCGCCAGCTCATCGCGGGCCACGCGGATGTCGCCCTGACCGGCCTGCTGACCGTCTCGGCCGACTCCGAGGAGGAACTGCGTTCCGCCTGCGCGGTCGTGGAGACCGCGGCCGTCGGCGCCCAGCTCGACCTGCGGCCACTCACCTGGCAGCAGGCAGAAGCGTTCACCGCCGCCGCCATGCCGCTCGCCCTCTCCGCCTGACGGTGGCCTTCCCTCCCTTCCGAAAGAGCACCCCCATGTCCCGCACCGCTGCTCCGACCTCGCAGGACTTCGTGCCCTTCGCCACCGCCGCGCTCGACTTCCACCGCGCGCTCAACATCCCGGGCGGCCCCCTCGTCACCACGCGTGCCGAGCTAGACGCCCTGCACGCCCACCTCGTCTCGCTGCACGGTCTCCTCGACGCCCATACCGGCCGCACCGGACGACTCGTCCCGGCCGAGGGAGACCACCTCCACGCCGCCCGTACGCGTATCTGGCAGGCCGCCGTCCACCTCCACGCCGCCTACCACGCGGCACCGCGCCCGGACTCCGGGGAGGTGCCCGACCGCGAGGCGTGCCAGGCCCAACTTCCGGAAGGTGCACCGGAGTTGACCATCTGCCAGCGCCATCAGCGCACCGCGCACCTGGTGCGCCGCCGTACCACCCCGGCCGACCTGCACGCGCCGTTCACCGGCCTCGTCCGCCGCTGATCCGCCTTCCGTCTGGAGAAACGTTCATGCCCCGTATCCGCGCCAGCGCCTCTCCCCTGTTCGTCCCCCGCAAGGCAACACGTTCCGAGCAGCGTGCCGCCCGCGCCGGTTTCGCCGAGGCCCGCCACAAGGCCCGCCGCGCCGGCGCACCGCCGAAGCACCGCGCCGAGGAGCGCCTCGATCCGGAACTGCGTCCGGCGTATCCGCCGTCCGGACGACCCGGTTCCTCCTCGGCTCGGGGCGGCAAGCTCAGCCTGCCCGCCCACCGGATGACCACCGCCACCGTGTCCGGGGCCTACCCGTTCCTCGCCGAGGGCGGCCTGGGCGCGGAGGGCATCTTCATCGGCCGGGACGTCCACGCCGAAGCGGCGTTCTGCTACGACCCGTTCTCCCTGTACAGCAGCGGCCGGATCGAGGGCTTCACCAACCCGAACGCCGTCCTGGCCGGGATCATCGGCATGGGCAAGAGTGCGCTGGCCAAGTCGATCGCCACCCGGGCCATCGCGCACGGATACCGGGTCTACGTCCCCTGCGATCCCAAGGGAGAGTGGACCGCCGTCGCACACGCCCTCGGCGGCTACAGCATCGCGCTCGGCCCGGGACTTCCGGGTCGGCTGAACCCCCTGGACGCTCCGGCCCGGCCCGCTTCGGTGAGCGAGGGAGACTGGTCAACCGAGGTCCGCAAACGCCGCCTCCTGCTCCTGGCCGGCCTGGCGCGCACCGTGTTGAAGCGCGATCTCCTGCCGATGGAGCACACCGCCCTGGATCTCGCGCTCGACCTGGTCGTCGCCGAGGCCAACGCCAGCGGCACGGTGCCGCTGCTCGGCGAGATTGCTCAGGTCCTGGGCTCGCCCGAGCGTCTCGACCGGGCCCTCGGCGACCAGGCCGGACGTATGGGACCCGCCGCGCAGGATCTCGCGCACGCCCTTCGCCGACTGGTGCACGGCGATCTGAGCGGCATGTTCGACGCCCCCTCGACCGTGGCCTTCGACCCGACCACCCCGATGCTGTCCATCGACCTGTCCCGACTCGGCGGCTCCGGCGACGACACCGCATTGGTGCTGGCGATGACCTGCGCGAGTGCGTGGATGGAGTCCGCGCTCGCCGATCCGGACGGCGGCAGGCGCTGGGTGATCTACGACGAGGCGTGGCGGGTGATGCGGCACGTCGGGCTGCTGGAGCGCATGCAGTCGCAGTGGAAGCTGTCGCGTGGCCTCGGCATCGCGAACTTGATGGTCATTCACCGCCTCAGCGACCTGCTCAGCGCCGGCGACGCCGGCTCACGAGGGCGGGTGCTGGCCGAGGGTCTGCTGGCCGACTGCTCGACCCGCATCATCTACCGCCAGGAACCTGACCAACTCGCCGCTGCTGCTTCGCTGTTGGGCCTGACCGGCGTCGAGACCCAGGCGGTCGCCGCCCTGACCAAGGGCCGGGGCCTGTGGAAGGTCGCGGGCCGCTCCTTCATCACCCAGCACATTCTGCACCCCGCTGAGCGCGAGCTGTTCGACACCGACGCCCGGATGTCGTCATAGCTCAACTAGCCATTAAATAAACGGAGTTGAGAGATGTCGTCAACCGTACCGCGACGGGACGACCGAGTCCACGGGGAAGGTACTGGCTCGGGCCCGAGTCCGTGCAGCACGGTACCGGACGACGGCTGGGCCGACCGCCTTGCCGCCGCCCGCCCCGAGGAGTTCGCCTCGGTGTTCCACAAGGCCCTCACGGACGACTTCGGCGCGGTGGCCCGGCTGCACCAGATGCTCGAAATTGCCTCGGAGTGGTGTCGCACGCACGGAGTCCGCGGCAGCGCCTCCGAGTTGGACGCCCTCACCGGCCGCCTGACCGATCTCGGCGAGGAGCTGCACCTCGTCGGGGAGGGCCTGGAGCACGAGATCCACTCCCGCTCCCGTCGACCGGCAGCGGCGACTCGCGTCTCCCCGGCCGTGGCAGTCAGCGGCCCACCCGTCGGTCGGCAAACTCCGGCCTCTGCCTCCGCGACGCCCTCCGCCGTCCGCTCACTGCCGCGCTCGCGGTGAGACGAAGGCGCAAGAAGAAGGATCTACCGTGCCCGAAATATCCGCGCCTCACGAAGACCAGTCGGCCTCCGATCACCTGGCGTGGCGGCAGCACATCCCGGCCCTGGCCGCTGCCGCCGCCGGCATCCGCCAGGCGTCCGACGCCTGGGACGCGGTCTCGGATTCCCTCTGCGACCGCGACGGCTGGCCCATCGATGGCAGCTATGACGACGGCAAGGTGAAACGTGACGCCGAAGCGTGGAAACACGTCGAGGTCTTCCTCGCCCACGGCCCCGAGGTCCTGGCCGGTGTCCGCACCGCCGCCAGCGGTGCCGACTACGTCGAGGGACCGGTCAGCGAAGACCTCCGGCAGCTGCGCGGGATCGACACCAGCCTGGTGCGAGCAGGCCAGATCCGGCACGAGTGGGATCAGGTCCTGGCGCTCATGGAAGGCTCGCAACCCGGTTCGCGAGAACTGTACGTGAGCCGGGTGGAGGAGATCCGCAACGCCGAAGGCTGGCACTACGCCGACGAGTTGTCCTACCAGGGTCCGGCGCTCGCGCGGGCTGGCGACTACTTGGCCCACCGGGCGGAGACAGATCCCGCTCCGCAGACCGAACGCGCCCAGGTGGCCCTCGCGCGGTCCGCATCAGGCAACCGCGGCACTCCCGCTACTTCGCCTCCTGCACCGCCCGCGTCGAATCCGCCATCCCCGCGTCGCTCTCGCTGACGCACCTAACACAGAGTTCCGGCGCCGCCAAACCGCCCCATCTCCGGATCCTCGTGGAACGCCAATACCTCCACCGCCCTCGGCCTTCGGCTCGCGCCGTCGACCGCTGGGGCGCCCGGCCAAGGAGAGGTCCATGCAATCCGACCAGCCTCTGGTCTCCCTCGATACCGAGGGCACTCGCGTCACCGCGCACGTCAGCGATCCTCCTCCGCGTTTCGCAGCGGCATCCGTGGAACAGAAGCACGGATACGGACACGTCACCGCTCCCCTTCGGGAGCGCGGCCTGGAGTGCACCGTCGAGTACGGCCTCAGCGACTACATCGTCCGCGTCGGGCTGCCCGACGGTAGTTCGCTGATCATCTCGCCGCCCCAGGAGCCGTCCACGGAGCGTGCCCCCGGGCATCCGGAGAGCTGGTTGGTGACCCGTGGGCATCCCGACGACGCCGCAGTCCACGAAGTGATCTACGACTCGGAACCGGACGGCCCCCGGGCGCAGCACGGCGGCAGTGTTCCAAGTCTGCTCGCCGCGATCGACTCGCGCCTTGATCAGCTCAGCGTGACTCCCAGGGCGGGCACTGCTACACCACGGGCGAGTGCTGCTCGTGTGCTCTCGCCGACAACCCAGCGCACGAAGCCGGCACCACAGCCAGCCGCGTCGGCCATGCGCCCGGCGCTGCCGCCCGTTCGCCCCTCGTCCTCACCCGGTCGCTGACCGCTTCCCGCCCCGGAGTCCGCCATGGCCCACCCCACCAGAACCATCCCGACCCTCGACCACCCCGGCCCCCGAGCTTCCACCGGATGGATCTGCCATGCCCACCCACTACGACTCGCTGCCCGACATCGCAATCGGCCGCCACCCCGACTACGGCATCGTCGCCGCGAATCCGAAACAACTCGCCGCCAGCACATGGATGTTGAAGGGCTTCGATTTCCACCCCGTCCCGGGCCAGCCGACGCTGTACGCGCTGGCCGACCAGCAGCGTGACGGACAGGGCCGCGCCACCCGGGCCGTCGCACTGCTCCGCAAAGCCCGTTACGAGGTCGACGTGGACGCCGCGTTCGACCCTTCACTGGCCTCCGGTGCGCCTCCGGCCCGTGAGCGCCCTCCGCGCATAGATCCCGACGTCGCCTTCGCCGAGCATCCGCGGCTCGGCATCGTCGCGGCCACCAGCGACCACTCCTCTGCGCTCGGCGGCCGACTCATCCTGGAGGAACACGGCTGGCGGCTGAACCCGGACCTGGACATCTACACGCTGCCCATCGCCTCCAACCGCAGCGAAGCACTGGAAACGGTCGCCAGCACCACGGTGTCGATGCAACGATCCGACCTCCAGGTCGCGGTACAGCCCCGTCTCGCCCAGGACGTAGCGGCCCACCGCCCTCCGGCACCCGCGCCAGCCGCACGTCACGAGCGCGGTCAGGGTTTGGCCACCCACAAGTTCCCCGTCAGCGCCGCCGCGCTCGCCGCCAGCCCGGCCCGCGCCGGCCTCCCGGGCAAGAGTCCGGTTCCCGCTCCCGCCGCGTCCGCTGCGGCGGCCCGGCCAGTCGACCCGCGCATCGCGTTCTCCCGCAACCACTGACCCAACTTCCGTAAGGAGCAGTTCCCATGGCCGTTGTTGGTACACCCGGCTCCGGGCCCGCCTCGCCTTCGCCCAACACCCCACCGCTTTCCCGCCACCACCGATAGGAGATCCGCCTTGCCCGAAGCACCAGCAGAGCCGTTCATGACGATCCGGCACGCCATCACCGGCGAGATCACCACCACCGGCTACAACGCCGCCGCCCGGCGGATCCTGCTCCAGGCCGGCTTCGAAGAGACGCCAGGCTGCGCCTGCCGGGCGACGGAACCCGGTACGGAGCGGACGCACGGGCCTGCCCGGCAGCCGGCGAGCTGCTCGTCGCCGGCCATCCCCTGCCCCTGGACCGAGCCCTCGGTCGGCCGGTGAGCGCCGACGGTACGCCCCGGTTGGCCCGGTCGCCGATGTCGGCACAGTCCGTGATCCGCTCCGGGAGCGGCCGGCCTCTGCCGCGCATCGCCAACCCCGCCCGCACCCGCACCTGTTGAAGGGGCCTCGTTTTGACCACACCCGGAACGCCTACCAGTCCAGCGCGCACCAAGGGCGGCGAACTACGGGCCAAGGTGGCCCGACTGCTGGCCGACCGGCCGGCGGACACGCTCACCATCGGGGACATGGCCAGGCAACTGGGCCACTCCCACGGCGCCGTCCGCAACGCCGCCCTCACCCTGGTGCGACGCGGCGAGGCCGGCCAAGGCGGAAGGGGACAACCGGAGTTCCGCGCGAACGCGAAAACCGCCGCAGCCGCGCAGACCGCTGTGATCAGCCCACCGGGCACCCACTCTCCCCGCGCCCAGGCGGCCACGGCCCGCACGACCATTCCCGCGGCAGCCACGCCCAGGCAGACCGGCCCGATCCGCCGCGCGGGGGGCCAGGTCTACCACCCCCGGGAGCTGGCCGATCTGCCCGACGTCGAGGCGTTGAATCGCTTGCGCGACGCCGACGTGCCGGTGCTGCTCTACGGCCCTCCGGGCACCGGCAAGACGAGTCTGGTCGAGGCGGCGTTCCCGGACCTGCTCACCGTCGCCGGTGACGGCGACACCACGGTCGGCGACTTGATCGGCGAGTACACACAGGACGACGCGGGAGCCTACGTCTTCCAGTACGGTCCGCTGGTCACCGCGATGACCGAGGGCCGCGCCCTGCTGATCGACGATGCCACCTTGATCTCACCGAAGGTCCTGGCGGCGCTGTATCCCGCGATGGACGGGCGCAGGCAGATCCAGGTCAAGGCCCACAAGGGCGAGACCATCAAGGCCGAGCCGGGCTTCTACGTGGTGGCGGGCCACAATCCCGGCGTCCACGGCGCGGTTTTGACGGAGGCGCTCGCGAGCCGGTTCAGCGTGCAAATCCAGATCGGCACGGACTACGACCTCGCCCTGGCCTTGAGGATCGATGCCCGGGTGGTCCGGGTCGCCCGGCACCTCGCCCACCAAGTCGAACTCGGCGAACTGGGATGGGCCCCCCAACTGCGAGAGCTGCTCAGCTACCAGAAGACCGAGGCCGTCCTCGGCACCAAAGCCGCGCTCGCGAACCTCGTCGGCATCGCTCCTCTGGAGGATCGCGACGCCGTCGCCGCCGCCGTCATCAAGGCTTCCGGCGTCAAGAAGATCGCGCCCCTCACCCTCGGCAAGCAGCTCCCCGCCCCGGCCGTCCGCCAGCCCCCGGGCAGCACCGGCTCCGCACACCGGGGCCGCTCGCGATGAGCGCCCACCACCACGTCCAGTCCCCCGCCACCACCCGGAACGACGACGCCGACCTCGCGCGATGGGACGACGACGGCGCCCCGCCCGCGCAACCCCGTTCCTCCCCGCACTTGTGGCTGCGCGTGGGAGCCGAACTCGGCGACCGGCTGGTCGCCCTCTCCGGCCGCCAGGACCTCCTCGTCACCTGCCGCCCCGGCACGCGCAGCGGCGCACCGGCCGCGTTCTTCCCCACTCTGGGCGAGGTCGAGTTCGACGCCGGCCTGTTCGCCCCGCTTAAGCCCCACGAGATCCATCCGCGGATCGTGGGCGACGAGGAGCGGTATCCCGCCGCCTGGGGAGTGTTCGTCCACGAGGCCGCGCACGCGGCCCACTCCGTCTGGACGAAGCCTGCCGGAGCGAACCCCCGTGTCGTCGAGGCCGCGCTCCTGCTGGAGGAGAGCCGCGTCGAAGGCGCACACCTGAACCGGCGGCCCACGGACCGCACGTACCTGCGCACCAGTGCCCGAACCCTGGTCATGCCCGACACAGCGCACCCCACCCTCCAGGGCATCGAGCACGCCGCCGCCGTGGCGGCCCTGGTCCTGGGCCGCCGTGACGTCGGCATCCTGGACGCCGGCGAGACCCGGGCCGTCGCCGATCTGTGCGAAAAGGTGCTGGGCGCAAACCTGCTGGCCACCCTCACCCGCATCTGGACCGCAGCCCACCAGTGCGCCGACCACGACGCCACGACCATGCTCGCGCACGCGAAAGAATGGTGCGACGCTCTGGACACCGCGGCCCCCGCCCTGCCCGTGCCTAAGAACCTCACCGATCTGCTGTCCGGCGCCGTGGGGGTCGTCATGGACAGCACGGCAGCCACCGACGCCGCCGACCTCGCGGCACAGGCCGCAGCGACCAACGCCATGGCCGCGCAGTCCACGGCGCAGGCCCAGGACCGCGCCCAGCGGGCCGGCCAGCGACGCAAAGCCGCCGCCACCGCCAAGTCGGTCTTCAACCCGCGTGGCACCACCGTCACCCCCGACGGCACACCGGCCTCCTACGGCAACCCGGTCACCGGCACCCGCAGGCCCACCGCCGCCGAGCAGAGTGCCGCCGCGCGCCTGAGCCGCGCCCTGCGTGCCGCCGCCTACCGCGAGCGGACCGAGGAGCGGACCACCAGCCCCACCCCGCCCGGCCGCCTCAACATGCGCGCGGCCCTCGCCCGCGACGCTCAGCGCGCGGCCGGGTCGGTCCCCACCGCACAACCGTTCACCCACACCCGCCGCCGGAACTCCCCCACCCCACCGCTGCGTGTGGGTATCGCCGTCGACGTCTCCGGCTCCATGCGCGCCGCCTGCGCGCCCGTCGCGTCCGCCGCCTGGATCGTGGCACGCGCAGCAGCCCTGACCGACCCCGACTCCCTCACCGCCACCATCGCCTACGACAAGCACCTGACCGCACTGACCCGACCCACCCACCGAGCACCAGAACGCGTCACGACGTTCGCCGCCAACGGCGGCCACCACAACCTCGCCGACGCCATCGACGCACTCGACCACGGCCTCGAACTCAGCCGCCCCGGCGCCGGCCGCCTCCTCGTGATCGTCACCGACGCCCATTACGCCAGCGACGAAACCGCTCAAGCCGTCACCCGCGTCAAACAGCTCACGACCGCCGGCTGCGCCGTACTCCAGCTCACCCTCACCACGGGGTCCCATCACCTGCCGGGAACCACCCTGCTGCACCTGCCCCAGCCCTCCAGCGCTCCCGCCGCCATCGCCACGGCGGCCACAGACGCCATCCGCAGGACACGCTGAGCCTGACGACCTCACAGAGCTGCTCCGGGCAACCACCGAGGCCGACCGGCCGACCGAGAACCCTCACTTCTGACCGCCCGGTGCCCCGCCTCTGCGGGGCACCGGCTCCTCTTTCAAGGACCTTGATACCCCATGCCCGAGTACCCCCTGCGCTGCGGAAACCGCGGACCGGGCACACCGCGTCCCGGCGGCTCACCTGGCACTGCGCCATCCGCAACACCACCGACGTGGAAATCGACGACGGCGGCTGATTCGAGCTGACGCGCGAGGTTCTGGACGCCACAGAGATAGAGCCGGACGCCGACCCGGCGGCCTGCCGGTGGGTGGCCATGCGCAACCAGGCCAGCGGGCTCGACATCGTGGCGACCGTCATCCGTCAGGACGGCCGCTGGGCCCGGTTGCACAACGACGCCTACTTCGCCCGTGCCGCGTGCGCGAACTTCACCTACGACCACGGCCTCGACACCCCGGGGTGAGCAGCGGCGTCTACCAGGGATCTCCGGCCGCGCGAAATCGCGGATTCTGCGGATCCTCTCCCTGACAGCCCGACGACCGGGCTCCTGTTTGTCACTCCCCATCGAGGTAGCCGCCGTGATCGCCCACCTGCAGCGCGCCAGCAACACCGCCGGCCTGCTCTCATACCTGTACGGGCCAGGCGAACGCGGAAACCACACCAGTCCTCGCCTGATCGCAGGTGACGCCCACGGAGCCCCGATCGAACTACTCGCGGAGCCGGACTCACTGCCCTACTTGGCCCACGCCCTCGATGCACCCGTCGAGCGCCTCCGAGGACGTGCGCCCGAACGGCCGACGTGGATCTGCTCCGTGCGCTCCGACCCTCGTCGGCCGGATCTCACAGACTCGCAGTGGGCCACCGTCGCCCGCCGTCTGGTGACCGTTACCGGGATCGCCCCGGACGGCGATCCGGACGCATGCCGATGGATCGCCGTCCGCAACCAGCCACGGCAAGTGCACATCGTGGCGACCCTCGCCCGCGAGGACGGCAGCCTCCACAACTCCTACCGCGACGCCTTCCGCCTGCAAGCGGAGTGCTACCGCCTGGCCACCGAACTGGCTCATCAGCCCACCGCTCCACACCCGGTACCCCCCTCCCAGGAGACTCACGTGCCTGCCCCCTCCATCACCATCACCGCCGAACCCAGCGGCAGCGTCTCGGCGAAGGGAGCCAGCGACGACCTCTCCGCCACACTCCTCAGGCACGCCGGTTTCCAGCAGATCGAGGACTGGTACGGCCGACGCCACCGCCTTCCCACCACCACCCCGGCCGCAGACCGCGCCGCCATCGCCACCCACGCAGCCGAGATGCTCCGTGCCGCGCGCTACGACGTCGATCTCACCCCTTCCCTCGACACAGCCCTGGGTACCGGCCCGACAAACTTGCTCGGGCCCTACATCGCCGGAGGCGAACTCCTGCGGGTCACCGACCAGATCAGGGCCGCAGAAGACGGCGCCGCCCTTCGGCGGGCGGTCGATCACCTCCTCCACTCCGAGCACGGTGCGCTGGAGCGCGTCCGGGAAGCGCTGGAGGCGGCGGGGGAACAGATCACCGACCTCCACGACGAGGCATACCAGCTCGCTGACCGGTTCGAGTTCGCCGCGGAGTTCGTCAGCTCGGCGCAGTCGCAACTCATCGGCTGGGAGGGCGAGTTGCGCCACTCCAACAACCTGCCGCGCTCGCAAGTCGGCACCCAGACGCATTCCCCGGAACTCCCCGAATCCCGAAGCGCCGCCATTGCTACATCGCCCGCAGTGGCGAAGGCCAAGGCCTCCTCGTCGCCCGGTACCGGGGCAGCGGGCCCCAGCCCGGTCGTACGCCCGTCGCAGGCTCCCGGCCCCCGAACGCGGTGACCCAAGTGATCCCTTCGCACACTCCGGATGCCGGTCTGCCACGCATCTACGTCATGCGCACCACCGATGCGCTGGCCAGCACGACGGTCACCTACGCGATCCCGCTGCTGGTCCTGGTCACCACCGGCTCAACTGCCCTGACGGGCCTGGCGTTTCTGCTGGAGTGGTCGCCGCGACTGGCTGCCTTCACCTTCGCCGGTTCGCTGGTCGACTGGTGGGGTGCCGGCCGCGTCTTCCGGATGTCCAACCTGGTCCGTGCCGTCTCGGTCGCCGTGACCGGTGCGATGCTGCTGGCCCTGCCGAGCACGGGCTCGACGACCACCGGCGTTGTCCTGGCCTTCGGCGCTGCCTCGGGGCTGCTCACGGAGGTCTCCTTCGTCGCGATGGAGACCCTGGGTGCCGAGGCCGGCCGCAGGTCGGGCCATGCGGCACACCGCGTTCAGGCCGTACAGACCGGAATCGACCAAGGCGCGATGCTCGCCGGTCCGCTGCTCGGCGGCCTGCTCCTCCTCGTCGGCCCGACCGTACTGATGGCCACGGTCGCCGTGCTGGCCCTTACCGCTGCCGCGATCACGTCCGTCGACGCAGGCGTCACGGGTCACCGCCCGGCTCCCAGCAGTCTCCTGACGGGATGGACGACGGTGCGCCGTACCCCGGCGCTCGCCTGGCTGGTCGGTGGCCTGGCCGCCTCCAACCTGGCCACCGGCGTCCTCCAGGCCGCCGCCCCGATCATGGTCATCCATCGCTTCCGTCACTCCGCCCTCGCCATGAGTACGGTCTGGAGCGCGGCAGCCGTCGCCTCCTTGATCGCCGTGTGGGCCAGCCGCCGTACGATCGACCGCTTCGGCGTCTGGGCGGTCGGCGCGGTGACGGCCGCCGTCTCGACGATGGCGTGCGTGGCGACCGCCCTGGCTCCGGACTTCACCGCGTACACCGTGATGGTGACGGTGGTCATGGCCAGCGAAGGAGCGATCACCGTCGTGCTGCGCACGCTGCGTACCCGGCTCATCCCGGTACGGGCGTTCGGCTCCACTCTGGCGGTGACGATCATCCTGGTGGTCATACCGCTCCCGCTGGCCGGAGGGTTGATCGCGGCCGTTCCCGCCGCTGACATTCCGCACCTGCTGCTGGCGTGCGCGGCTCTGCAGGGCCTGGCGCTGAGCGCATGTTTCGCCGGTCTCCGACGGCACCGGACCGCGTACGAGCCACTCCAGCAACCGGTTCTCACACACCGCGAGAAGGCTCCCCGCGCAGACGCCTCGCGATGAGCCGTTGAACCGCCGCCTCCCTCCTCTTCTCATTCCCACCACCGCATCACGGAGGCTTTCCCATGTCCCGATCCACCCGGCCGCTGCTCATCGTCGTCGGCGGAACCGAGCCCGTGTTTCGCGGCTATTGCGTCGAGCAGGCCGCAGCCGCGTACCCGATCGCGGTGATCGACACCAAGCCCCCGTCCTGGCAGCAGCACTTGGTGGTCGACCACGAGGTCGCCGACACCCACGACCCGGCGGCCGTGGTCGCTGCCGGCCTGGCTCTGGCCGCGCGCCACCCCATCGCCGGAGTCGTCACCTGGGACGAGTACACGCTCGTACCGAGCGCCGAACTCACCGCCCGCCTCGGCCTGCCCGGCAACAGCACGGTGGCGATGAACGCCTGCCGGGACAAGGCGACAAGCCGCCGCCTGTTCGCCGAGCACGGTGTGCCCTCGGCCGCGTCCACGCGTGTCGACACCTTGGCCGAGGCGACCACCGCCGCGGTCCGCACCGGCTTCCCGGTCGTCCTCAAGCCCTCCTCGCACGCGGGCAGCATCGGCGTCATCCGCGTCGATACCCCTGAACTCCTGCCCTCCGCCTGGGAGTTCGCCGCCGCCGGAGCCGGTGAGCAAGGCCCGGAAGGCAGCGGTGTGCTGGTCGAGGAGTATCTGTCCGGCCCGGAGATATCGGTGGAGTGCGTCACCCAGCACGGTGTCACCACCGCCCTGGCCGTGACCCGCAAGGAGGTCGCCTTCCCTCCCTACTTCGAGGAGGTCGGCCACACCCTGAGTGCCGGCGACCCGCTCCTGCCCGAGGTCGCCCCCATCGCCGTTCAGGCAGTGCGGGCGCTCGGCGTCACGGCTGGCGTCCAGCATGTTGAGATGCGCCTGACCGCGTCCGGGCCGCGGATCATCGAGGTCAACTCCCGGATCGGCGGCGATCTGATCGGTCAGCTCGTCCGCCTCGCCACCGGTCTCGACCTGCCTCGGATCGCGTCCGATGTCGCCTGCGGACAGGTTCCCGACCTGACACCCACGGCGCACGGCACCGCTGCGATAAAGCTCGTCTATCCTCCGGCCTCCGGCACCCTCTCCGCGCGCGCCCTGGCGATCCACCCTGGTCCGGAGTTCCCGTGGCTGCACCAGGTGACGTGGCTCCGAGACGTCGGAGAGCGGGTCGTACTGCCGCCGGCGGGCAACCTCGACACCAGCCGGGTCGGCTTCTTTGTCGTCACCGCCGACAGTCCCGAAGCGGCCCAGGACTCTCTCTCGCGCCTCACTGACGCTCTGGCTCTGTCGGTGGCCCCGTGAACCGTCCACCGCCACAAGACCGGCATGGGGATCGGCGTCCGTCCTTCCAGGTAGGGAGCACGTCGGCCTCGTGCCCCCCACCCGGCCCAGAGGTCCAGCACATGGTCGAGGAGCAACCGTGCCCGATTTCTACCCGAGCATCGGCGAGGCCGTCGGCGCCGCGATGCAGCACAACATCCGGCTCGCCCAGGGCCGCGAAACGCCGGGCCCCGACAAGCCTCTGCAGGTCCGCCACCTGCCCCATCCGTCCTCCGACCCGTACTCCGTTCCGGGGATGATCGCCCGGCTTGCCGAGACCGCGACGCCCAGCGAGGTCGCCGCGATCATCGAAGAGGTCAACGGCGCGCTGGTCGGCGCTCTCCCTCAGCTGACTGAACTTGTCGCCGCTGCCGCCGACTGGACCCGCGTCCGTCTGACGTTCGACACCCCGGACCACAACCCCGTCTTCGAGACCTGGACACGGCTGGCCGCCGCCCACGGCATGCTCCTGGACGTCCAGGAGCAGTTGGCGCTCGCCGAGGACGGGATCGCCGCGTGCCCTGCCGAACTCACCGACCCCAGGCACCACGAGATGGTCAACGTCCTGCGGACCAGGGAACTGCTCAGCGATGTCCTCGGCGCTGGTCCGGTCGCTCCGGCCCCGCCGACCGCCGATGGCACTGCGGAAACGAATCGGCAGCGCGCTGCCCGTACCTCCTCACCGAAGGCAGCCGCCCAGGGCACGACGTCCCCGGTCGGCCCCTCAGACGCTGCGCCGAGCACTCCGCCGCCCCGAGCCCCTCGTACCCGATAGCCCCGACCGCCGACTCCTTTCTTGAGCAGGAGCTTCCTCGATGACCAGCAGAAGAGCGCCGCGCGCCCCGCCACCGTTTCTCGCCTGCGCTCAATTCCAGGACTCACCATGCCCGCACCGCGTACCAGCGCGCCCTCGACCACCACCGGGTCGGACGCGCTCCTCTACCTCCTCTTCGGCCTACTCGGCATCGCGCTCGCCTTCGGTTCGCTGGCCTGGCTGAGCGGAAATCTCACCAACTCCCTTTGGGGAGTGGGACCTTGGTCTCCGTTCAGGGCCACTGATGCGCTGCTTCATCCCGACGTGCTGTGGCCGACCCTGAGCCCCGCAGCCCTGCTCGTCGGCGCGCGAATCATCCCCGGACTGCTGTCCGTGTCCCTGACCGTCGTCGGCCTGATGCTGTGGTTCCGGCTGCGCGGTACCGCGAAGAGCGGTCTCGCCCGCAAGGCAGACCTTGCTCCGCTGCTTGACAAGGAGATCACCGCCAAGGCCCGGAGCCTTCGGCCGTCCCTGAACGGCCGGGAGTGTAAAAGAGGTCGCTCCTGCTGACCGCGGCATCCTGCTCGGCGCGCTCTCCTCCGATCGGGTCGAAGTCCGCGCGTCCTGGGAGGACGTGATCGTCGCGATCATGGCCCCGCGGAGCGGCAAGACTTCTGGACTGGCGATCCCCGCGATCCTCGCGGCTCCGGGCCCGGTGCTGCTGACCTCCAACAAGGCGGCGAACGACGCCTTCACCGCGACGGTGGACGCCCGCGCCGAGGTCGGCACGGTCTGGACGCTGGACCCCCAGCAGATCGCCCACCACCCGCGCGAGATGTGGTGGGACATCCTGGCCGACGCCCGCGATCTGGCCGGGGCGAAGCGCCTTGCCGGACACTTCGTGGCTGCGAGCGTGGACGAGTCCAACGGCTCCGACTTCTGGTCGACGGCCGCGAGCAACACGCTCGGCGCGCTGTTCCTGGCTGCCGCCAGCCACCGGCGTCCGATCACCGACGTCCTGGCCTGGCTCGCCTCCCCCGCCGACCGAACCCCGGTCGACCTGCTCACCGACGCCGGCCACGACGCGGTCGCCGCCCAGCTCCAGGGCACCGTCAGCGGAGCCACGGAGACGCGGGACGGCATCTACGAGACCGCGCGCCAGTACGCGAGTTGCCTGCTCGACCCGGACGTCGCGGCCTGGGTCACGCCCAGCAAGGACCTCCCCGAGTTCCAGCCGTTCACGTTCGCCACCTCCCGCGACACCCTGTACCTGCTCAGCAAGGACGGCGGCGGCAGCGCGAGCGCGATCATCGCGGCAGCGGCCGACGCCGTGATGCGCGCGGCCGTGGTCGTCGCCGAGCGCTCCGGCGGACGGCTCGACCCGCCCGCCCTGTGCGTCCTCGACGAGGCCGCGAACGTCTGCAAGATCTCCGATCTCCCCGACCTGTACTCCCACTTGGGCAGCCGGGGCGTCATCCCGATGACAATCCTGCAGTCCTACCGGCAGGGCCAGCGATGCTGGGGCGAGGCCGGCATGGACGCCCTCTGGTCCGCCGCCACCATCAAGATCATCGGAAGCGGTATCGACGACGCCGACTTCGCCGACCGACTCAGCCGACAGGTCGGAGACCATGACGTCCAGACCACCTCGGTGTCCACCAGCGAGAGCGGCAAGTCCACCTCGGTCAGCATGCGCACCGAGCGGATCCTGCCCCCGGACGCGATCCGCGCCCTCCCCAAGGGCAAGGCATTGCTGCTCGCCACCGGCATCCGGGTCGCCATGCTCGATCTGCGGCCCTGGTACAAGGAGCCCGCGGCCAAGGTCGTCGGTCCGGCCTCGGCTCGCGCGACGAAGGCCATCACGGAGCGGGCGCTCGCCAAGTCCGTAAACCGCGACGATTTCGGGCTGTCGGCATGAGCGCCCCGACGCTCAAGGTGCTCTCGCTCGGCGCCGGGGTCCAGTCGACCTGTCTGCTGCTCATGGCCGCCGAGGGCCACCTGCCCGGCCTGGACGTGGCGATCTTCGCGAACACCGGCTGGGAGCCGCGCGCGGTCTACGAGCATCTGGACCGGATCGAGCGGGAGATCGCCGCGCCCGCCGGGATTCCGGTCCTGCGGGTGTCGTCGGGCAACATCCGCTCCGATGCGCTCGATCCGTCCAAGCGGTTCGCGTCGATGCCGTTGCACATCCTCAACTCCACTGGCAGTGAAGGGATGTCACGACGCCAGTGCACGGGTCAGTACAAGATCCGGCCCATCAAGGAGAAGGTCCGCGAGCTGCTCGGCTACCCCTATCCCCAGCGGATTCCCGCCGGGGTCCACGTCGAGCAGTGGATCGGTATCTCGGTGGACGAGTTCACCCGGGCCAAGGACGCGGACGTCGCCTACATGAAGAACCGGTTCCCGCTGATCGAGGCCGGGTTCTCCCGCTCGGACTGCCTGCGGCTGCTGCGCTCGCGGGGGTTCGGCCAGACGCCGAAGAGCGCGTGCTTGGGGTGCCCGTACCACGGCAACGCCCAGTGGCGGGCGCTGCGCGACGGCTCGCCCGAGGAGTGGCGCGACGTCGTGGAGTTCGATGCCGCGATCAGGTCGGGCAACGCGCGGGCGACCGCTGAGGGCACACCGCTGCTCGGGCAGGCGTATCTGCACCGCAGTCGCCGTCCCCTGGATCAGGCGCCGATCGACCGGGTCACCGCCCACGAGTGGTCCGGACGCCAGGGCGACATCTTCGACGCACTCGCGGACGCCGAGCTGGAGAACGGCGAGCCGGACGGCTGCTCGCCCTGGTCCTGCCGCTCCGGCACCCCCGTGCAGGCCGACGTCGATCTCACGGCCTGACCCTCTCGATTCCTGTTCAGGAGTTCCCTCGTGTCCTCACTCCCCCCGTTCTCCCCTCCGCCGCGCTCCGAATGCCTTGCCCAGTCACCGGCTGTCCGGCGTTACGGTCGGTGGTGGCTGGCTACCGGTTCCGGCTCAGTGCTGGCCGCCGATCCGGTATTGGCCGACGAGTTGGACCGCTTCGCCGTGGCGATGGCCGCCGCCGACCAGGCCATCGCCGATCTCCGCTGTCAGCGGGACGACCCTCCAACTCCCCGCTTCGGGCAGGAGCGGTGAACCCGCTACTGAAGGCCGAGCAGGCGGTCCTCGGCTCGGTACTGATCGAGCCCGGCCAGCTCGACCGTCTCGACTGGCTCGCCCCGGATCATTTCCAACGGCCTGTTCACCGGGCCCTGTTCGCCGCTCTGCGTACCCTCCGAAAGGTCGGCCACCCGGCGGTGGCGGGCGAGAGGTCCGCACCGTCGCTGTCGTGGGTGACCGACGCGGTCGACGAGGCCGGCCGCCACGTCCGCGGACTGACCGCCGCCTACCCCCACACTCTGATCTCCGCCTGCCCGCGCTCCGAACACGCCCCCGTCTACGGCCGGATGGTCCTGGAGGGCGCGATCCACCGCAGCGTCACCGAACACGCCATCCGCCTGCACCAAGCAGCTCGCGCCGACGCCCTGCTGGGAGAGGTCGAGGGCGCCCTGCACCACGCGGACGTCCTGACCGAGGTACTCGGCGATCTTGCACGGCGCTGGGGCACCGAGCCACGGCCCGTCGCACCCGTCCCTGTGCCGGTCACTGCACCGCTCGCCCCATCCTCGGTTCGCGCCAGCCGGGCCGCCGAGGACGAGCAGTTCCTTCTGGCCGTCCTGGCCGAGCGTCCCGGTGCGGTGGACGAGGTGGTGGGCTGGCTGCGGCCGGACGACTTCGCCGACCCGGCCCACCAGCAGCTCTACCGCTGCCTCGGCGCGCTGCACCACCGGGGCGAGCCCATCGACCGGATCACCCTGCTCTGGGAGGCCCAGCGACGTGGGCTCCTGGCCGACGGCACGCTGACCGACGATCACCTCACCGCCATCTGCGACGGCGTGGGTGCCGGCAGCGCCGAGTGGCTCGGCGAACGGGTCATACGCTCCTCGATCACCCGCACCGCAGGCGCCTCCGCGCGCGCCGTGCGGTCTTTGGCGGAGAACGAGGCACTGGCACCCGGGCAGCTCATCAATCACGCCCTGCACGCACTGGGCCCGCTCGACGACGTGCGTATCCGCTGGCAGACCGCGAACGGCCGCTCCGCGACGACACGGGCGGCACCAGCGCCTTCACCGGCACAGGTGCACGCGGCCCTCATCCGCAGCACGTCCCTCCCCGGACCACCGGCTTCGTCACGTGGCGGTTCGGTACCCACCCCGGCCTCCGCGCGACCTCCTTCTCGTGGCCACGGCTGAACTCAGCCCGCTTCCCGTTCCGCGCTCGCCCTCTCCATTGGAATTCACTGTGACCAGCACCCCTGTCTCCGAAACCCTGGCCCTGCGCGCCATGGCCTCGGCCTTTGACGCCCAGCGCGGCAAGCTCCCCGTACCCGGAGACCCCTGGCGCTCGCCTGACCCAGTCGCCGTCGCCCAGCAGATCTCCGAACTCGGCGCCCTGATAACGGACTTGGGTGACGAAGTCCTCTTCCGCACCACCGACCAAGGCCAGGAACCGCACACGGTGCGGGCCATCGTCGGCTTCGCCGCCGCCCTGGAACCTGCGGGCCGGGCGGCATCCGCTCTCGGATCGGTTGCCCACCAACTCTCCTTCCTGGACCAGACCGAGCACCTCCGCGACCAGCCTGATGCCCGGGACGCGCGAGAAGCGGCCACACGTGTACTCAGCGACGCGGTCGACGCAGCCGACACCGCCCTGCGGGAAGCCGCCGACTCCCTTCACTCCGCATCGGCGACGATTTCGGCTCCGAATGTGCGGCTCCAGGCCGCCCGAAGCCGGTCCACGACCAAAGCTCCAACTCCCGTTTCGCCTCCCACTCCTCCCCCGTCAGCCGCAGCTCCTGCGGACCGGACCGCTCGGGGTCGATGACATGCAACCCACCATCGCGCGCCCGCCGTTGATCGGCTCGCTCTGTTCCGGGTACGGCGGGCTGGACCTGGGCGTCCAGTCCGCGCTCGGCGGCACTCTGGCCTGGCACTCGGAAGTCGATCCGAACGCCTCGCGCATCCTGGCCCGCCACTGGCCCGACGTCCCGAACCTGGGCGACATCACGACCGTCGACTGGTCCACCGTCCCCCGGGTGTGCGTCCTGACGGCGGGCTTCCCCTGTCAAAGACGTCTCGGTCGCCGGCCGTCGGGCCGGACTCAACGCCCACACCCGCTCGGGGCTGTGGCTGCATGTCGCCCGTGCGGTCGAAGCCCTCCGACCTTGCCTGGTGGTAATCGAGAATGTGCGCGGACTCCTCACGTCGCCCGCCGGTTCCCCTGGCGACGTGGAATTCTGCCCGTGGTGTCTGGGAGACGACCCAACCCAGCCTCCTCTGCGGGCACTTGGTGCCGTACTCGGCTCCCTGGCCGACCTCCGGTACGACGCGAACTGGCTCGTGCTTCGCGCCTCCGACATCGGAGCCCCGCACCGGCGCGAGCGCACCTTCCTCGCCGCCTGGCCCGCCGAACACCCTGTTCAAGACGCCGACGAGCAACATCGGGAAGAACGGCGGCTCGCAACACCCGTCCAAGAGGAAGAGCGGGGGCCACGGCCCGAACCTGGCCGACGAGGTGGAGTGGCTCCTGCCTACTCCGAAGGCGTCGGACGGAATCAAGGGCTCGCCCAACCAGCGCCACGGCAATGGGGACATGACCCTGCCGAGCGCGGCAGCGTCGCTGCGGCCCACCCAGAGGGCCAGCGACACGGGCACGCCGGGACGCCGAGCGGGCAAGGGACGGCGCCCACCTCTGTCGGCAAAGGCCCTGCCTCTCTGGACGGAATCGGCTCCGGAATCCAGGGAGCCGACCGGCGATGGGGGGCATACGCCGCCGCCATCGCCCGATGGGAGACGCTCACCCGTCCCGCGCCGTCGCCCACCGACGCCGCCGGACGCCTGCGCGCCGACTTCGTGGAGTGGATGCAAGGCCTGGAGCCCGGCTGGGTCACCGCCACCCCGGGGCTCGGACGACCGGCTCAACTCACCGCACTGGGCAACGGTGTCGTGCCTCAACAGGCGTCCCGAGCAGTGCAGTTGCTGGCTCCGCCCTTCCCGCGCTGCCCTCGCTGCGCGACGGCGTAGCGCCCCACTACCGGGTTTTCCCGGCCGGGCCAAATCGCGGTTCCTCCGGATCCTCTTCGGCATGTCGCCGTCTCACAGATGGAGCACGCCCCCATGTCCGACACCAGCACGACCACCCCCGCCCCGGAGCCGTTCCGCGTCCCCGACGGGGATCTCGACGACCTCGCCAGCACCCTCGCCAGGACGATGGCCGAGGTCAGGCAGCACGGCGTCATCCTCGACCGCCTGGGCTCCGAGCCCGCTCCCGCCTCCGCCGAGCTTCCGTCGCCTGGCGGCGTTCCGGTCGCCCCGGCCGACTCCGCGCAGGAGGACGGCCCCGCTTCGGTGTTCGTCCTCGCCCTGGGCGGTGAGGCGTACGCGATCGAGATCGCCGCGCTCAGCGACTGGGTGAACTACCTGTTCCTCCCGGTGTACGGCCGGGAGATCAGCACCAGCCGCCCGTGGTGCGAGCAGTGGCACGAACACCCCGAGGCAGTCGCCCGTCTCCACGCTCTCTGGCTCGCGTGGCAGCAGCTCACCGACGCCGAGGCCGGCCTGTCCGGTCCTTCGACCTGGCACCGCGACCACCTGGACCAGGCGCTGGTTCACCTCCGCGCTCCCGATGGCCCCTTCGCCGCGTGTACGACGAGCGCGACCCGGCCCAACCATCGCCTGCTGGCCACCCCCGCGCCCGAGCACCTGGGGTTGGCAGCGTGAACGACGACTTCGACTTCGATTTCGACCTCGACGAACTCACACCTGCCGATGCCGCCTCCGAGGATGCGGTGGACATGTTCTGGTCCGGCGACCTGACGGCCCTGTCCCATCATCACTCCGCCCCCAACGGCTCGCACAGCTTCGTGGTAGCCCACGACCGGTCGGCCACGTGGGGGATACCGGGCGCGCCGGAAGTGGTTGCGATCGCGGTGGCACGGGATCTCAGCCAGTTCACGTTCACGTTGGAAACGAGTTACCACGCCTCGGTGCCCTTCGCCCAGAACTGGCTGGCCGAACGCGGCTGCCCGCCCGAGCGGATCGCCTTGCTCGGCAATAATCACGCGAAGCCTGCCGACGACCTCACGCTCCAGGTCGAACAGCAGATCCGGACGTCGGGCACTCGCTACGAGGTCCTCGACACCCACACCTCGGACTCCGACCCGTGCGAAACGTGGACCCTGGCCCGCGACTCCAGTGCCGGTCAGGCACCGGTTCGTGTCTTCCATGAAGAGTTGGACCACGACGCCGGCACGTACACGATGCGCGAGGGCGCCTTCGCCGATGAGGGTGCCGCCCGCTCCTGGCTGGACGACCGCAGCGGTCCGCTCCCGGAGCCGCCGGAGTACAGCGATCACGACGGTGCCGTCGTCCGGGCCCGTGTCGCCCGTACCGCCCTCGCCCGGTCGGCAGGTTCCTCCGCGATGCCGAGGGCGGGGCTCGACACTTTCCGCACGCCACCGACGGGGCCAGCACAGCGTCCGGTCCAGGGGAGGCTGCTGTGAGCCGCGCCCGCTTCGCCTTCGCCGCACACCCGGACGCCATCGCGGATCTGCGACAACTGCCGGACGATATACGTGATTTGGCCCTGCTGGAGCTTCAGCACCTGGTCCACGGCAGCGATGACTGCCTGCCGTTGAAGGGGCGCCTCGCGGGCTTCCACAAGGTGTACGTCGACCCGTCCGTCTCCTACCGGATGGTCATCCAGTTCCGCCCGGCTCCGCCGACCTCGCACCACAAGCGTGAGGTCTATCTCGTCGCCGCCGGTAGCCGGAACGACTACGCGGTCTACCGCGCGGCGCACCTGCGCACCGGCCCCCACCAGGCCCCCGAGACGGCGTCTGCCTCCGAGGCGCGTGTGCAGGCCGCCCGGTCCCGCTCGCCCCGCACGGTCGACCAGCCGGCTGCGGTACGGGCAGCTCCTCCCGCAGCATTCCAACCCGCTGCTGCCGCTCCTCGAAAGGCTCCCCAGCGATGACCGCGGACCGCACGCCCCTGGCCCGTACCGAACTGGCTGACCTCCTCACCGAGGTTGCGCACTGCGTCTCCGGCATCCTCACTGCCGAGTACCCGACGGCCGCCAGTCGTTCCTACCTGCACCCCGTGCTCGGTGCACTGTCCGCCGGGCCCCAGGTCGTCTGCGAGCTGAGCGACCGCTTCGAAGGCTTCGTGGCCGACGATCCTCTCCCCACCACGCCAGCGGGTCTGTTCACCCTGGCCTCCTACGCCTCGGCCTTGGGATGGCTCACCGAGTCCCTCGCCGAGCTGACCGCCTCGGTCGACCGTATCTGTACGCGCGTCGGCATCCCCGCGGAGCCGCCGGATCCTGCCTTCGTCTCACGGGCCAGCGTTGATCAGAACGGCGAGTTCGACTTCGGCTTCAGCGCACTGGAGTTGGCGGCGATCCGCACTGCGGCGGAGGCCGCCGGCCTCGCGCCGGTCGACTACGTCCAGGTGCTCTCCGAGTCCCTGCTCGCCGCCTCCCGGATCACCGACGCCTGCATGGAGATCTCCAGCGGCCTCCTCGAAGACGCGGCGTACATCCTCAGCGAGGCAACGGACCACGTCTGGACCGGCGACGGCCCCGACAGCCTGCCCACCCTGGTCCGTTCGCTCCTCGCCCGGATGGAGGCCGCCGAGTGAACCCCCATGACGCGACCGAGCGGCCGGGCGCCCACCTCGTTGCCGAAATGCTCGGCGTCGAGAACCCCTGGACCCTGAACATCGCCTACCGGCCGGGTGATCCGCTGTACCGCGCCTCAACGCTCGTCATCGGGGCCGCCCACGAACTCGACGAACTGCACGGCCGGGTGACTCGCGCAACTCAGGCCGCTCTTGAAGTGCTCGCACCAGTCGGACGAGGCGAATTCAACGGTTCACCCAGCTCGTACGCACCACTGCGGTCCGCGGCCCAGCAAATCGGCCGACTCGTCTCGGACCAGAACACGGCCTACCAGCGGCTCGTCCAGTCGATCTCCGCGTACCGCGGTCTCCTCCCCGAGCCGGACGCTTCTCCGCGCGCGGACGCGGAGGCCCACGATCTGCACAAGGGGCGAGTCTCCGGCCGCGACGACGACTCGGCCGTGTCCGCTGCTCTCCAACTCAGGGCCCTGGAAGCCGTCGAGGCCGGCGGACTGCGATTCCACCAGAGCGGGGTCTACGGCCACATCTACCTCTCCGATGGACAGGGCCAGCGCCCTCACCCGGGGGTCTGGCCCGAAACCATCCAGCGGCTGGTCACCGACGGGCTACTGGTCCGGGACACCAGCGAGGGGTTGTACCGGCCTGGACAGCTCCTCTCGCTCACACCACAGGGCGAGGCGGCCCTCCGAGATGCCCGTACAGCCACGCCGCGTGTAGCCGTCGCCCTCAGCCGCAGCGGCGCTGCAGCGATCTCCGGCCCCGAGGTCGGCCCGTCCCCCGCACCAGGGACAAACCCGACCGCCAAGTCGCTCCGTTCCCACTGATACCCGCCGAAAGGACACCCTCCATGTCCACCGCGATCTACACCCGCCGCCTGGTCGAGCACCGGTACGGCCGCCCCCTGGAGAAGCTGCAGCGCGGCAACGCCTCCGACCGTTCCGACGACCCTGTCCTGCCCATCCTGCTGCGACGGCTCGACGGACTCACTCAGACCGCCGCCTATGCCCAGTCAGCCCGCCGCAACCTCGAATCGGCCTGGAGGGGCCACCGCTCCGGCGAGCCCGCCCTCGACGATCTCGTTCTGCTGTACGCGACCGAAGTCGTCGACCTCGAACGCCAGGAACAGAGCGAGGCGGAAGCGGTCTGGGACCTGCTGGATGTCCGCCTCCTCCTGGACCGGGGTTCCGCTCGGCGGCCGTCCGCCCATCGAGTCGCCCCGGCTCCTGACGATCAGGACCTGCTGGACATCGCCCGCGAGGTCGCTGCCGGCCTGCACCGCCTCAACCGCGATGCCCTGCGCCGGGGCCTGCGCGAACGCGGCGTCCCCGTCAGCAACCGCCGCCTCGGCGTCGTGCTCCAGAGCCTCCGCGCCGAGAGCACCTTCCGCTGACCGCTCGATCGCGCCACAGATCCACAAACCCCCTTTGCCTTAATGGAGTTCGCCCCATGTCCGCCACCTCTCCGTCCTTCACTGCCTCGATCGGCTCGGTCGATGCCCAGCATGTCGAGGACGCGCTTTCCCTGATAGCACCGAAGTGGACCACCTGGTCGGCGCAGACCCTGGCGCAGCAGGACAGCCCCATGCGTGTACGCGACGTCGCCGCCAGGCTTCCCTTCGTCAGCGAGCAACTCGTCGGCAAGCGGCTGGCCCAGATGCACGTTGATGGACTGGTCACCCGAGTCAGCGACCGTCACGGGGCTCCGTATCAGCTCAGCGCCTTCGGTGAATCGCTGTCCCGGGTGCACCACACCCTTTCCGACTGGTCCCACGCCAACCTCTCGCTCGGCGGCCGGGTAGCCGGTGCCGAACGCGTTGAGGACGCTGTGCGGCGTCTGCACCTGCGGGATTCGACCGCCGTGATCCAGGTCCTCGACGCGGGCGGCCCCATGCGGTTCGTCCACATCGCCGAGGAAGCCGACCGGGACAACGGCTGGATCAGGCAGCGGCTCAACCGGCTTCAGGCCGACGGACTGGTCGCCCGTACCGGGCCCCGCCACGGCGACCCGTACGTCCTGACCGACGCCGGGCGGGCGCTGGGCCCCGTCTACGCAGCCGTCGAGCACTGGAGCGCCCCCTTCGCCACGCGGCATCGCCCGGCACCGCCGCCCCCTGTTGCGGCGGCCACCCGGACCCACGCCAGCGTCCCGCTGGGGTCGGACACCATTCGAGCTGCGGCGGCCCTGCGCCGGAGCGCCGCCGCGCCGAGCGCCCTGTTCAGCCACGCTCCGCAGCCGCAACCGCGGGTGTCTACAGCCGTCACCACCCAGTCGACGCCTTCTCGGGGCCGGTGATCCGCGTGGCGCTGAGAATCGACGACGCCTCCCCGTTGCCACGGCGCCCGCGTGCAGTCCGGCAGGCCAATCCCCTGCGTATGCGGGCGCGTTGCCCTCCCACGCCCCGGAGTCCCGACGACGAGCGCCCAACTGCCCTACGAACAGCACCACTTCGAAGACGTACTGGTCAGCCCCATGTACCTGACCGGTTCCAACGGGACCGGAGCAGCTGGCTTCGCCCCCGTCGCTCACTGGCCCCACCACTACCTCGACGAGGGCCCCTGCCAGCTTCTTGTCACCTCGCCCGATCAGCGGATCCGTATCGGCTGGTTCGGTGACGACTTCGAGCTGTGAAAGATACCGCAGCACAGGAGGCCGTATCCGCCCCCCTATGGTCCGCGGCCTTCAACCATGTCACCCCGGCCGAGATCGTCGCCGGCCTCACCACCGCTCTCGCCCACGACTACGCCGAGGCGGATGCCTACGAGGGCAACGGACGCTTCCTGGCCGGGCCGTCGTATCGCTGGGCCGACGCCGTTCGGCCGCTGACCGATGCTGGCTGGACCCGCGACGGCGGCGCCGAGCTGGGCACCGTCGAGATCATCGCCCCGGACGGTCAGGCAGGCGTCCTCATCGACAACCGCCGCTCCCGTCCGGACGCCGAAGCCATAACGCTCTGGGCGGGGCCACCAGGGTGGCTCACTCGCGCGGAGGCCGTCTTCTCCGTACATACCCCCTCCCATTTGATCGCCGCAACGGCAGCGACCATGGCCGACCCAGCCCCGGCGGTACGCGAGCGGCACATGATCCATCGCGAGGTTGAGCACTTGGTCTCGCTCACCCCCGTCAGCCCGCCCGTCCCCCAGGTTCCTCGGGCTCCCACCCCTCTTGACGTACGCCGCACCGCGGTCACGCAGGCAGTCCACCACGCCGCACGTTTTCCTCGGACAGCCGCCGACCTGCGGATCATGGCTGCGCGCAGTCGTACGGGGGGCTCGGCGCAGAACCGGTCGAGCAGTCCCGCACCCGCTCTCGGATTCAAGCCGCCGACCACCCCGACGCCCTCACGCCATCGCCGCTGACCATCGGCTTCGGTCCCTCTGCGACAACCCCTCCGCCCGAAACACCATTGCGAATGCCGGGAGTTCACCATGCCTGACGCCACCGCGCTCGATCAGGCCACGGCCATGATCGAGAAAGCCTGGGGCCGCCCGATCGAAGCTCTGGAGTCCATCGCGGTCCGCAACCCCAGCGAAGACCCTCTCTTGCGCTCGGTCATGCACATCCGCTCGGCCCTGATCGTCACCGACAACGCCGTGGCCGTGCACCAGGACCGCCTGCACGCCCTCACCCGGTCTGGCCACGTGCCGGCCTTCTACGAGTTGGACCGGATCACCAACTCGGCGGCAGACCTTCACGTCGCTCAAGCGGAGAGCCGGACTTCTCTGCAGGCCATCAGGTACGTGATCGAAGCACGTGAAGCCACCGCGACCCCCGACCAAGCCCCAGCAGTCCGACTGACCCAGGCCGCCGTCGCCCGCTCCGCGCGGGTTCCACGTGCTCTGGGCCAGTCACCCGATCAACCCGCTCCGTCGACAAGTGTCGGCCCGTCGGTGGCCGGACCAGGGCCGCACCGCTGACCGGTCAGGCGCCGTCCGCGTCACGGTGGGCATTCCGGAGACGGGAGCCCACCGCACGCGCCAACTCCTCCAACGTCAACTCGACGTGCCGCCCGTCAGCGATCCGGTCCTCCACCACCGCACCCTCGACCCGCCGTCTGTCGGGCTGCGCTCCGACAGCCCACTGGCCGTCGGCGACCATCACGATGTCGCCCACCGTCCACGGCCGCCCGGCGGCACGGATCTTGCGCTCCAGCCCTGCGCCATCCCAGTGTCTGCTCGACTCCGTCATCCGCGTTCCCCCTCCGGTCCCATGCGGCTCGTCACCGCGACCCCGGTACGACAACCGCGTCCACCGATCCATTCCCGGAGCCACGTTCTCGCTGCCGACGCCCGCCAGTTCGCCCACGGCAGACACTGCTCCCCGGGAAACGACTACGTACTTCGGCACACCGCATGCCAACGTACGGGTGCTGGAAAAACCGCAGGTCACCGAAGGGATCACGCAGCCGTGAACGCCTCCACAACCCTCCTGCCCGCCGCCGTCCACCCGCCCGTGGAGGACCGCGACTGGCTCGCCTCCGACCACTGCGCGGACCCGGTCCTCGACCTCCTCAACGCCCTCGACTTGGCGATCGTCGACACCCCGGAGGCCAACGCCCAGGCGACGAGCCCGAACGGCCACGTCTACATCAGCTGGCTCCCCGAGGACCCCGCCGCATGGCAGCGCGGCACCGTCTGGCAGGTCTGAGTACAGGCCACCGAAGGCGACCCGTGGGTACAGGAGTTCGGCATCTACACCCCCTCCGAAGCCGTTGCCGGGTTCCTCGCCGCGCTCATCGCCGCGCCCACCCGCTGATCGCGCTACCTGATTCCCGACTCGGAGGAGCACCGTGGCACACCGCGCCCCGCTCACCAACCACCACGCCGACGGCACTCTCTGCCCGGCGGACCACAAACACACCAGCTCCGGCAAGCCGCTCCACCCCGACTGTCCTGGCCGCGCGTACACGCAGGCCATCTGTTCCTGCGGCGGCTGGGACATGAAGGAGTCCGGCAAGGGCTACGTCAACGAGAGCCGGAAGCGGCACCTCGCCAGCCACGCCCAGGGGCCGAAGGTCCTTCGCGACCTGCTGCGTCTCGACGTGTCCTGACGCTCACGCATCAACCCAGCAACGTCATTTCCGCACCGCTCTCGAAGGATCTCGTGCCCCACTATCTGACCGTCGGCCACCTGCTCCGCCAGCTCCAGGATCTTGACCCCAGCCTGCCGATCCGTCTTGCCATCAACCCGGACTTCCCCTTCACCCACTACCTCGGGGCGGAGGTCATCGTCCGGGACGGCAAGGCGTTCATCGCCGACGACGGCCAGGAGGACTACCTCCCGACCGCGGTCAGCAACGCCCTCGCCTGGGCCTGACCCGCTCCACCGAGAAGACCTGGAGGCTCCTATCTCGTCACGACCCCGCCCTTCGCACGTCCTTCCACTGCACGGCCTGGCCGTACGTCCCATGCCGACCGCCATGCGCGGCGCGCTGGTCCAGAGCGTCTCCGCGCAGCCCGACGGGCCACTCGACGTCATCTGGCTCACCCTCGATACGCCAAGGCTCCCCCTCGGCCGCATCCGCCTTCGCTGGGAGCCCGCCGCCCTCGCAGGCTGGGACGTCACCGCCCACCTGGGCCTGGCCACCAGCGAGGTGCATCTCGCCTCGTGGCCCGCTGCCCCGGACGACTGGCCGCGCCTGGTCCGCCCGACCCTTCACGAGGTGCATGGCCTATGCGCCGCCCTCGCGGTCGCGACCGCAGCCCTCGACCTCTCGAACCGCATCGCCCAGGTCTGACCGAACCGCAGAAGGCCGCCCCGCGCCGATCAGGCAGGGGCGGCCTTGCCGTACGCCCAGACGATGGTTGCGTACGCTCATCACCGACGAACGGTGAGGACATGATGGCCGACGACCAGCAGCTCTGGGGTGATCAGCGGCTTCCTCGCCGCGTGGACCAAGCCGTGCCCCAAGTCGACACCGGCCGTACGTGGCTGGGGCTCCGTTCACATGATGTCGGGGTCGACGTTGGGGTGCTGCTTCTTCCGTGCCTTCCGGATCAGGCTTCCTTCGTAGGCACGGGGGAGGCCCCATCGGTGGGAGTCGAAGAGCTGGTACAGAGTGTTCGCCTCGGCCGAGGTCATCTGGGTCGTCGGTAGGCCGAGCGCTTCGAACTCCTCCACGGTGAGCGGCTGGGGCGTCTCGGCCCGAAGGACGGTAAGGCGCGGCTCGGTCGTGCTCAGCGTGAACAGCACGGAAGTTGTCCAGCTGCAGCCTCCCGATACGGGACTTCCGCCACCGAACACGACACCGCCGAGGTGCCACTGGACCACGGCCGTGCACCACTCGTGGTTTCCGATGCGGTAGGTCTGGATGTTCTCGGCCGAGCGGAAAGCCGCGCTCGTGGTCATCCAGCCCTCTGCGGGGATGACGTTGAACTCGCCAACGAACTGGGTCGGGACCGTAACCTGGAAAGTCCCGTCCATGGGCAGTGGGAGGCTTTCGTAGGTCGCAGAGACGACCGAACTCGCGGCTTCGCCGGAGGCCAGGATGCTTTCGGCCGCGGCCCTGTCTGTCGCTACCCGCTCAGTGAAGTGCGTGGCTACCTCGTCCATGTTGGTGAGGTGCACGAATCGGTCGTCCAGGCCGGCGAGGTCCTCGTCCATGGGGAACGGGTAGGACTCGCCCGAACCGAAGTCGTTGGTGTTACCGCTGACGAAGTAGACCGTCTCCTCCGGTCTTTCACGTGCGTACTCCACAGCGGACAGCCAGATCGCCGCGTCCCGGGCGCCGATCTTGAGGTCCTTCACCGTCCTGCACGGGGGAAGGTTGTTCGCCTCACGGAAGAGTCCCTCCCGCAAGGCATCGGCGCTGGTCGGGATCTGGTCCACGACATTGAGCCACTCGGCACGCCAGTGAGAGCGGACGCGGTCCAGATCGCACGACCCGATCGGCACCTCGTACCGCCAAGGAGTTGCCGCGCGGGGAGCCTCCACGGCCTGAACGGTCTTCTCGTACTTCTCGCGGTACTTGACAGCCTGCTGGGCCACGAGTTCCTCCAGCACCATCCACGGCACCGCGACCTCCTGAATGTGGAGCGCACGGATCGCACGCAGAAGGTCGGCGCTGCTGCTCCCCGGGCTGAAGGAGCGAAGGATGCTGGTGTCCAGAATGATCACGCGCGGTTCCCCGTCTCTCAATGGTTCCTGACTGAGGATCGCAGCAGTTCGTGCGTGTGCGCACCAGGTTTGGGGGTGGCGAGTGCCAGGCCCCCGGCTTAGGCGCCGGGCAGGCAACTGGCAGGCGGCAGAGGTGAATTCGGCCGGATTCGGTGTGCCGGAGGCGGCGGATATGGGACCGTGGCAGCCTTCCGGCCCGCCGCTTTCCCCCGAGCGGCGGGCCGGACCCGTTTCAGCGGGCGAAGACGACGGAGACGGGCTGATCGGGGCAGCTGCTCAACGCCTCGGACAGCGCGGCGTGTTCGGCGGGGTCGACGGTCAGACCCCACCGGGTTTTGTCGGCGACCCAGTCGGTCACGTACTGGCAGCGGTAGCCGAGGGCGGGCGGCTGCCAAGTGCTCGGGTCTTGATCGGATTTACTGCGGTTCGACGCGGCGGAGACCGCGATCAGGGCGCGCGGGTCGTCCAGATCGTTGGCGTACGCCTGGCGCTCCTGGGCCGTCCAGCCGGAGGCGCCGGAGTCCCAGGCCTCGGCGAGCGGGACCAGGTGGTCGATGTCGAGGGCGCGCGCGTCATCGAAGTACTTGTCGTCGTACGGCGAGTACCACCGGCCGCCGGTCAGCGCACAGTTCGGCCCCTGCTGCGGGGCGATGAGCGCCTCGGACTTGAGGGTCTCCTGACGGGTGTTGCAGCCGTCGCGGTCGGCGTCGATCCAGTGGCGGAACTTGCTGCGCTCGTAGCCGGCCCTGCTCTCGTCCTGGACGGGCAGCGCCGCCAGGGCGTCGCGGACGGGCAGCGTCACGGTGTCGCCGGGAGCGATCGTGCGCTCCGGTGTGACGGCGTGGGCGGTGGCGGGGGAGAGCAGGACAGTGAGCGCGGACAGCGTGGCGGCAGCCGTACGGGCAGCGAGGGTGAAGCGCACGACAGGGATACCTCTCGAAGATCACAAACGGTCACGATCTTCGTAGCGGGACGGCATCCGTACCGTGAGGCGATCCGCCGGCGTCTCACCCGCGCGGGCGGTAAGTCACCCCGATCGTATGGGCAGGACTCGTATCGCCGTCGTTCACACGCCGCCGATTCCGCTGAATGACCGCCAGGTTCGCCCCTAGTCTCAAGGCATGACCGACTCACCTATGCCCTCTCCACCGTTTCCTTCGCCTGACCATGCAGTGCTCCGGGTGGTCGTCGGCAATGCCCTCGCATCAGTCCGCAACGGCGAAGCCTCCGTGGAGGACGCGATCCTGCACGCCGCCGTCCACGGCTGGTATGAGGGTCACATCCAGGGCGAGGATGAGTGCCCCGGCTGCGACTTCCGAGGAAGCCTGCCCAAGAACGGGAACCGTAGCTGAACATCGCGCGACGCCGAGGGGCGCCACCGATACGTCGGTGGCGCCCCTCGGCGTTCGGCACACCGTCGCTCGACTAGTCCAGGTAGGTGCCGGCGAAGGCCCCGTCGAAGCCGAGCGCGGCCAGGCCCTGCTCGACGCTGGGGTACATCGTTCCGTCCGGGATGGCGATCAGGGCGTCGAAGTCAGCGCGGCTGATCTCTGGTTCGAGCCACTGATTGCTGCACCGGCAGACGATCCAGACGTTGCGGCCGTGGTTGATGAGCAGCCAGTCGCGCCGTGCACGGCAGGCCGAGCACATCACCGGGATCCCCCGGAGTGCCAGTTCACGCGGGTGGCTGAGACAGCGTGTCACGCCGGGGCCGTTGGGCGGCTGCGTCTCGTATTCGAGTTGAAGCAGGGGATCGGTGCCGGCGACGACGGGGAGCGCGGGGGTCGCCTCTGCGGTGCGGTCGGTGGTTCTGGGCACGAGCGTCATCTCCCGGTCGAGGGCCTTCTTTTCATCCGTAACAGTTCGTGTAACCGGCTGTCCAGGGGTTTCGCGGCGTCGGGCGGCCTGTTCAGCGGCCTGTCCCACTCTGGTCAGCGGTGCGGTGGGCGGTCTCGTGGGTTGAAGGTTGTGGTGGGGCGAGCTGTGGGCGTGGGTGTCCTCCGGGTGCTGGTGCGGTTGGTGGAGGTCTTGGGGTGGCCGGTATCGGCCTGCGGGCGGCGAGTCGCTTCGCCGGGGTGAGCAGGGAGTTGGGCGAGGCGGCGCAGGCGCCAGACCAGGACGTCGTTCACGTCGTCGGCGGTGTCGAGTTCGCGCAGGTCGATGGCCTCCTGCAGAAGGGTCTTGGGGTCGTAGCCCGCTTGCTCTGCCTGGGCGAAGGTGGCGGCCAGGGCGTCGGTCTTCGTCGACGTGCTGTCTGCCCGCAGTCCACGTTCCGTCAGGGTTGCGTGGATGGTGGTCTCGTGGGTTCGGCGCTCGGCTTCGGGCAGGGCGCGGCCCTGGTCGCGCATCACCTGAATGGGCGTGGCCGCAGCCTGGCGGTAGGCGGCTCGTAGGTGGTCGGCGGTCTGTCGGGAGGCGTGGGCCTGCTGAGCGTGGCCGCGTGCGGAGTGCCAGCGGGCGGCGGCGAGGGCGACCAGGACCAGGGTGGAGACGAGCATGGCGGTGGTGCCGCCGTCCTCACCCCGGCCGAGAGCACTGCCAGCCTGGATGATGCCCCGGGCCGCTGAGCGGATGGCCCGGGTGTCGGCGTACTCCGCTCGGACGTGGCTGCGGGTGGCGCGCTCGAAAATGCGGGCGGCGGCGCCCAGTTCGGCGCGGGTGACGGCCGGGGACGTCTGGGCCACCGCGTCCAGGAGTTCGCCGACACCGACGAGTTGAGCGGCTGCTTCGTCGTCATCGCTGTCGAGGAGGACGGTGGCGCGCTCGACTATCCCGGTGGCGTTGCGTCGTTCCCGGGCGGGCGGGGACCAGCCCGGTCGGCCGCTGATCGCCACCGGCTGCGTCGTCTGGTCAGCGATGTCCTCGGCCAGCCGGCGGCGGATCTTGGGGAGTGAGAGGTCGGGGGCCAGCTTCGAGCCGGGGTACCAGATCGGTTTTCCCTCGCGGTTGCGGTCGCCGGGGAGAGCGACGTTGTAGCCGAGGGCGTCACCGGACGGGGCGTTCCGCATCTTCACGCGCAGGCCTGCCTCGTGCAGCCGGGTGAAGAACTCGGCCTCGGTTGCGGCCCCGGCAAGGGCTTGGCGGACGGCTTCGCGGAGCGTCTCACGCGGGGCCTCGGTGCGGCCGGTGCGTTCGGCCTTGAAGCGTTCGGCGCTGGTGGGGGTTTTGGCTCCGGTGCCGTCGCCGGGCTTGAGCTGGCGCAGGCCCATCTCCTTCTCGATGCGGCGGCATTCGGCCTGGGCCTTCTTGAAGTCGTAGTTCATCCTCGGCCGGCGCAGATCGCCTCGGACCATGGTGGCCAGGATGTGGATGTGGTCGTCCGCGTGCCGTACGGCGACCCAGCGGCAGCCGTCCGGATCGCCTTCGGGGGCGAGGTTGACGGCGTGGACCAGGCGGCGGGCGATGGTGTTCCATTCGGCGTCGGTCAGGGTCCGGTCGCCGGGGTCGGTGCGGACCGAGCAGTGCCAGACGTGCTGGGCAGGAGCCTTGTCGCCGAGCTGGTTGACGCGCAGGTCCAGTGCGGCGGTGAGGCGGGCGAGGGTGACCTTGGGGTCGGGGCTGGTGTCGCGGCCGGGGTCGGGGGCGAAGCCGTCCCAACTCCCCACCAGGTGGGGGTCGGTGTGTTCGTCGCGTTTGCCGGGGCCGTACAGGTAGACGAGCAGGCCGTGGGTGCGTGAGCCGCGTCGGATCTTGGGGACCATCAGAGTCGCTTCTTCACCAGGGCGTCGGCCGTGTCGTCGATGCGGGCCAGGACGCGGGTCAAAGCCGTGAGGGCGTGGTCGAGTTCGCCGGGGCGGGGCTGGCCGCCGGCGTTGTGGATGTAGGCGATCTGGTTGATGTTGTTGCCGATGCGGGAGAGGGCGGTGCGCAGGGCGGCCAACTCGTCGATGGCGGTGTCGAGTTGTTCGTTGGTGTGCAGGGTGGTGGAACCGCGGGCGGTGGCGAGGGCGGCGGCGGCGAGGAATCGGGCGACGGTGACGCCGCGCTGCGCGGCTGCGGCGACGATCTCGGCTTTCTCGGTGTCGGAGAGGCGGGTGGTCGTCTTGCGGGTGCGCTCGCTCGGGTTGCGGCTGCGGCGGCGCGGTTTGCGGTCGGGGAAGGCGGGCGTGCTCGGGCTCGGCTGCTCGCGCTGGTCGGCTTCTCCCCTTGTGACCGGTGCCCCCTGGTGCCGGTCGTCTGGTGGGTCCCCGTGCGCCCTCGCTCGGGGACCCACCGGACTCCCCCCGCCCTCCTGGGCGGGGGCAAGTGCGTACGACGGGCCGTAGGACCGTCGTAGGCGACAACTTGCTCCGCTGGGAGCCGTGTTGGGGTCACGCTGTTGTCCGTCCGTGGTGGCCACCGGGTCGTTGGTGGTCACCGGTGAGTCTCCGGGTTCGCCTGCCGGATTTCGCGGACGAGTTCCTCGATCCAGTCCATGGCCAGGACCGGGTGGTGCAGGGTCCAGGGGCGGCTGTCCCGGGTGCGTTGCACGGTCCAGGTGGTGTCGGGGCCGGACTGGGCACGGTGAAGGTGGCCGTGCTGGTGCAGGACGGTCAGCCAGGAGTCGACCTCGGCGGGTGTGACCGGGTGGGTACGCATGAGGTGTGCTCCGGTTCGCTTCTGGAGGATGTGGGGTGCGTGTCAGGGAGCGGGTGACCGGCGAGGGTGTGCGGCTCGGTCACCCGCTTCGGGCTGTCCGGTCAGTGCCGGGCGGAGGTGACCGGCTGTCCGTGCTGCTCGCGGAGCTGGGCCATGAGGGCAGTCAAGGTGTCGCTGGACAGGGGGATCTGCTGACCGCGGATCGCCTGGGCGACCACCTTGCGGGTCAGCTTGTCCTCGGCCCTGACCGCCGACCGGGCGATCTTCAGCAGCTCCTCGGTGTCCGGGTCGGACCTCCGGTCACTCGTTGTCCGGGTGTCCCGGTCAGTGACCGGCGACGGGGTGACCGGGCGGTCAGTGAGCGGCACGAGGGTGTCCTGGTTGCCGGTGACCGGCGTGGTTCCGATCGGGCTGTCGGTGACCGACGGCGCGGTGTCCGGCTGTCCGGGCTGGTCATCGGCTTCGTGCGACTGACCGTTCTCGCCGGTGACCTGGTTGCCGTTGACCGCCGTGGCGCTGTCCCCGATCGGTGACCGGCGCCCCAGGGTCTGCTTGTCCAGGGACAGTCGCGGCCGGTCGGTCAGGGCAGTGACCGGCTGCCCGGCGCTGACCTGACCGGCCTGCGGCTCGTGCTGACCGACTCGGTCGGTCCGGGTGACCGTGATGCCCTCGGGCTGGTCAGCCTGACCCAGGTGACCGAGGTCTTCGCGGTCACTGCCCTTGACCGGGCCCCGGGCGATGAGGATGTAGAGGTGGACCGCGCCGGCCAGCGCGAGCGGGGCGATGGTGGACAGCACCGCGACCACCGTGTCCCCGAGCCGGAGCCCAGGGGCCGAGCCCGCTTCCTCGTTGAGTCGCACCGCGTGGAGCGCGTTGGCCCAGATGCTGGCGGCGGTGGCCGTGCCGAAAAGCGTCCAGACGTAGAGCCGGGCGCGCAGGGGTGCGTCGCGCAGGACCAGGAGCGCCCGTATGCCGTAGGCGATGAAGCCGTCGATCACCAGCGGGAAGAGGTAGGTCAGGAGACCGCGGACGTGGATGGCGACGGCCATCTGCTGAAGGGCGTCGTACGACAGCGCGCATCCCGCGCCGCCCAGGGCGATGACGACCGCGCGGTCCCAGCCGGTGATGTGCGCCGTCCTCGGCGCGCTCGTGTCGGTCACGCCGCCGTCCCGAAGTCGTCGCGGCCCAGGCGGTCGTCGTCGGTCTCGGGGGGCGGGGTGGTCGTGCGGGTCTTCTCCAGGCCCCGGTTGCGCAAGGCGCGACGAAGCTCGCGGTACTGCTTCTGCGCGTGCTCCTCGGTGATCTTCAGGAGCCAGGCCAGGCGCTGCTCGGTCACTCCGTGGTGGTAAGCGGCGAGGACGACCGCAGTGCGCTCGTCCCTCGTGAGGTGGACGTCGCGCCCGGCGATGGTGGCATTGACGCGGCTGTAGTCGAGGCGGTGCGCAAGCTTCGCGTGCAGCGACCTGCGCTCCTCCTCAGTCAGTCCGCCACGTATGCCGTCGGTGTCACCGTTTTCGAGGGCGGCGTCCAGGCAGGTGCGGCGCACCGGGCACTGGCCGCACAGCGACTTCGCGGCGGTGATCTTGTCGGTCTCGTCGGGCTCGGGGAAGAAGATCTCGGGGTCCACCGGGTTGTACTCGGTGCTCTGGCAGACGGCCTGGTCCTGCCAGGTGTGGTCGCCGAGCGACCGGTGGCGGGCAGGGCTGATCGTCGTGGTGGTCATGCGGGTTGCTCCGATCGCTCTCCGCGCGCAGAGGCGTCGGCGGAGGGGTGCGCTGGGTCGGGAGGTGCATGGGGCGGCGCGCAGAGGCGTCGGCGGAGGGGTGCGCTGGGTCGGGAGGTGCATGGGGCGGCGCGCTGAGGGCGTGGCCTGCGGCGGGTCAGGCCGTCGTGCGGTGCCGTCTGCGGTCGACCGGCTCGAACTCGACCCGGGTGGTCATCTGCGCGAGCCGGGAGGTGACGCGGTCGCCGAGGTGGGCGCGGAGGTCCTTGATCGCCAGGTTGGTGGTGATCAGGGTCGGGAGCATGTGGTTGTAGCGGCGGTTGATCAGCCGGTACGTCACTTCCTCGACCCACTCGGACGCCTTGGCCGCGCCGAGGTCGTCGATGATCAGCAGCGGGCAGCGGCTGACGGCCGCCAGCTCCCGCTCGCTGTCGGCCCCGGGCCGGGGGCGCAGGTCGGCGTAGAGGTCGGCGGCGGTGGTCGCGCGCCAGCGGACGCCGACTCCGCTCTGCACGAGCCGTCGGACCGCGCCGTACGCCTGGTGCGTCTTGCCCGCGCCGACGACCCCGGCCATCAGCAGGCTGGGCCCGGTGGTGACCTGCCGCCGGGCCCCCGGGCTGGGGGCTACGGCCGCCTCGGCGACGTCCCGGACCCAGGCCAGGACCTGGGGGTGGTCGGCGACGGCGGCCCGGTAGCGCGGGGGCATCCCCGCCAGGAGGGCGGCCAGCGGGGAGTACGGCTCGGGCCCGTCGACCAGGTCGGTGACGGCGGCCGGGTCGATGTTACGGGCGGCCAGGATCCGCGCCAGCCGGTCCACGGTGCCCGTGCCGCCGAGGGGCTGCGGTTCGCGGTTACGGGTGCGCATCACAGCTCCTCGGCGTAGGCGGCGGCAGCGTCGGCCGGGTTGGTCCACGCCCGGTGAGCGGGCACGGTAGGCCGGATTCCCGGTCGTGCCAAACCGCCGGGGCGGGCGTTCATGGCCTCGTTGACCATGCTGGTCAGCACGCTCGGGTGCTTGGGGTTGGCGGCGAAGTTCTGCAGCCCGGCCCGGATGTGCTCGGGGGCGATGCCCTCGCCCAGGAGTTTCTTGGTGATCCGGCCGAGGTGTCCGATCACGTCGCTGGGCGGGCGCTCCTCGCAGGCGGCGACGTACTCGCCGACGAGCTGGTTGGCCGAGAGGGTGGCTGCGGGCGTCGTGCGCCCCGTAGGGAAAGAAGATCCAGGATCCAAGATCCTAGATCCAGGCGCCGAGCCCTCTGCGAGGCTTCGGGGAAGGCTCGGGGAGTTCTCGGAGAATGCCGTCTGACCTGCGATTTTCGTGTCCACCTGGTGAGGGGTGTCGGCCATGCCGTCGAGGGTGTCCTGCCGGGCGGCCGGGGCTCCGTCTGCGTGGCCGGGAGGCGTCGCGGCGGGCTGCGCGGGCAGATCGAGGGCTCGGGGAGCATGCGGCGAAGCCTCGGTGAGCCTTCGGGGAGGGGTGGGCGACTCCTCGATCTGCTTGGTGCAGCTGCCCTTGCAGGCACCGCACCGGTCGCCGCCATGGTGCTGCGGGCAGGAGGGCAGACGGGACTGGCTGGGCTTGTCGATCTTCTGGTGCGCGGACCAGGTCACGACGTGGAGGTAGCGGCGGCCGTCGCAGCCGGTGTACCGGCAGAGCAGACCGGCGTTCGCGAGCTGATGGAGGTCGTCCTCGACGTGGACCGAGGTGTGCTCGGCGCGCAGCGGCCAGAGCAGCCCGGCGATGATCGCGGCGTTGTCGCGGTGACGACCGTGGTCGTCAGCCTGGGTGAGCAGGCCGAAGAAGGTCCGCTCGGCCTCGACGCTCACCTCGGCGAGCGACTCGGAAACGAAGGCCTCCGGCTTGACGGTTCGGATCCGCGCCATGTCAGCGGCCCCGACGGGCGGCGAGCAGGTCACTGCGGGTGAGGGTCGCGTCGGCGAGGTCGAAGGTGTGCGGCCGGGTCCAGTCCACCTCCGGCCAGACCCGCAGAATCCAGCGGGCCGCGACCCGGGCGGCGATCCGGCCCAGCTGGATGGTCTGACCGGCCTCGTCCTTGACGATGACGTGCGGGTGAGGCCAGGTCTCCTTCGGGTCGCTGAGACTGACCCGGATGGTGGCCGCGCCCGGGATCATGTCGGCGAGCTGGGCGGCGAGACGGTGCGGGCGATCGTCCGGGCAGGCCGAAGTTCCGCTCGGCGTGACGAGCATGCGATACTCCGTGATTCGTAGGAGCGCGGTGCGGCGGTTCTCGTGCAGAGGCCCCGCCGCCCGCGAGATGTGAATCGGCGCTCTTCGGGGTGCCGGCCCGGCGCTTGGGAGTTGGTAGCTCTCGGGCGCCGGTCTCATTTCCCCGGGCGGGTTTCATGGCCCGCGTGCGTGCATCGCCCCTCCCCTTCTGGTCCGTCCCCGGCCGGTGATCTTTTGTGCGGGGACCAGGACCATATGGCGACCCGTGGCACAAGTCCAGCGTCTTCAAACCTGCCCTGACCAGGCATGGAACACCGCGCTGGACGGCCCGGGGAGGCTTCACAAGGCATCCGCGACGCCTCCCGTGTGGCCATCTCCGCAGGCGCCATCCAGCAGCTCCGCACCGGGGTACAACCGGAAGAGGCAGACCGTCCAGGCACGGGCCCGCTTCTTCGACGTGCCCCTGGTCTACTTCTTCCACGAGGTGGAGGCCGAGCGGCGGCATGAGGGGATCCAGGTGGTTGCCGCCATACGCGACCAGGGCGTGCCGGATCGCCGTGTACGCCGACGGGCTCAGCGCGTCGGGCCTGGACATGCCAAACGCTGCGATCGACTAGGCCCATCGACTGGAAGGCATGTTGGGCGAGTCGGGCGACCCCGCACTGCTCGACGACGCGGGGAGTTCATTCCCGCCCGAATCACGGCGCGCGTCGGCCCTCTGGCTCGATCAGACACTGCCGGTTCGACCGTCTTCCATCCGCACGATCACTCTGCGACAGTCGCTACGCATGGCGGTTGCAAGGCGACGATGCGAACAGCGACTTCCCGGCCCCGGTGCTACGGAAGCCTGAGCCGACGAGGGTCACCGTCGGAGTGTTCGGCCATCTCGCGGCGGTCCCGCAACGTCATCTTCCGCGCGGCCGGAGATCCGGCGTGGCCGTCCCGCTCCAGTTGCCGAAGGTTGGACTGATCTGCCCGCGTCGACGTGGGTGCCGTACGACGACGCAGACGGTCGGCGTCGAGGAGTCAGTGCCCCATGGAGATGCCGCCGCCGACCGGCACCTTGCCGCCGGCGTCGAGGTCGGCTTCCTCACTGGCCAGGAAGGCGATGGCCGAGGCGATCTCCTCCGGATTCCCGATTCGGCCCAGAGGAACGTCATCGGCCATGGCTGTGCCGGCCGGGCCCGGGCTCACGATATTCACGGTGATCCCGCTTGAGCCGAACTCCCTGGCCAGCGAGCGACCGAACTCGACAAGACCCGCCGTGGAGGCCGCGTCGTCGGTCTGAGTCTCGCCCTTGAGGGCGACGGCCGAGGGCACGAGGATGATCCGGCCACGCTTGGCCTTCAGCATTCCGCGGGCGGCCCACTTGGCCAACTGGCAAGAGGCCGTGAGGTTCGTGTCCAGGACCGCGGCGAAGTCCTCCTCGGGCGTGCGGGGCGGGTTGTCCCGGGTGATGCCGGCGTTGACCACCAAAACCTCGACCGGCCCCTGGTCGGCCTCGATCTCCTTGAAGGCGCTCTCGACCTGTTCGGGGTCGGTGATGTCGCAGTACACGGGCAGGGCTCCGTCGTGCACGAGATCGAAGGAGGCGCTTTCGGTGTAGTGGGTGAACGCGACGTGATCGCCGCGCTGGGTGAATGCGCGGACCGCGGCGTGCCCGATTCCACGGTTTCCGCCGGTGATCAGAACAGAGCGCGACATGAAGATCCTTTACACGAGTCAGCTGGCTTGGTTCACCGTTGCGGAGATCGCCTCGCCGCGGCGGTGCCAGTGACAGTAGGACGTCGCTGTGTGATTCAAAGGGACGCAAAGGTTGTGCTTATCCTGGGGATGGGAACTGACAGTTCCCATTGCCCGATGAAGGGGCATTGCGTTCCGAATGCTGGACACGATGCGCGACGTCAACTCCCTTACATGCGGGCCGCGATGCACTGAGCGGCCAACAGGGAAAGGGGGACGTGAATACGCGGGCAATGTGACCTGGGTCTCAGCACCTGTCGTTATGTAAGCGTTATGAATGAGAGTGAGATGCAGACCCCGATAGTCACCCGCATTCTGCAGCAAGCGCGGGCACGCCGTGACACATCAGACATCCCGGGCTTTGAAGCGGCTTTCGGGACGGGCCAACCCGCCGGAATCACGCAGGAACAGGTGGCCCGCCTGGCCGGCGTCAGCCGTCGCTGGTATGGCAATCTGGAGGCCGGGCGCCCCGCCAACTACAGCGACGCGTTCCTCCAGGCCGTGCGGCGCATCCTCGACCTGAACGACGAGGAATGGGGCATCGTCTACCGCGTCATCCGCGGCCATGCCCCTGCAGCCGCCCCCGTCAGCCACCTCGGCGCTCTGCTTCCCGACGCGTTCCGCGCCTTCATCGAGGAGAGCCGCACCTGGGCCCTCTACCTCAATGACTACCGCTGGGACGTCCTGGCCTACAACGCCAAGGCTTTGGAGTACTTCCCGTGGATGCAGTACGGCCTCAACGTCATGGAGTGGGCCCTCGCCTGGCCTGAGGCGCGCACCCAGCTCGTCAACTGGGAAGAGGAGTGGGCCAAGCCCATGATGGCCCAGCTACGCGTGCACGCCGAAGAGTGGCGCACCGACGAGCGCATGCGGGCCGTGGTCGAAACCGTCCGAGCAGACCCGACCGCCCGCAAGCTCTGGGACGCACGCGACCTGCCAGCCATCACCCACCCGGCTTCGGCACAACCCCGCCGCCTCTACCTGGCGGGCCGAGGGGACCAGGAATTCGCCGTCCGGTTCATGGCGGGAACACCCGACGAACTTCCCTCGTGCCGCCTCATGGTTGTCACGCCCGCAGAAGCTGTATCGAGCAACTAGGTCTTGGCCTCCGTGGTTTTGGTCCTCGACTGATTCGGATGCCGGAGCTGCGGATCGGCAGTCGAGGAAAATGTCAGGCGGCGCGACTGGCAACAGTGCGCGTATATCTCGCACCTGTGCGGCGTTATTTCCGTCCCGACTCTGCTTGAAAACCGTTTCCGCTACAGAGGGATGACAGAGAATCAGCGCGATCAGGTGTGTGCTGTGGCCTAGGCTTGCAGGGAGTACTTTCTATCGCGCTGAACTCCCGGTGCTTCTCGGCTCTTTCAGCGCCTTCGGCGTCAAACCAGGTTGCATCAGAGGCGTTTGTGAGACGAGAAGAACAGGCCGCGGTTCGCCTCGAACGGGTGTAACTCCACGAGGCTCTCCGGTTCGTGCCCGGTCAGTGTGTCCGGGCCAGGGCCAAGAGCTGGTCGGCTGCGCGCATCCAGGACGCCTCTGCGTTGTCCCCGTCGTACCCGGTGCGTAACGGCCCATGGCAAACCCGGACTTCCATGTGCCCGGGGTGCTGCCAGGCCAGGTGTCGGCGGACGCCCCGGCTTCGTCGTATGGAGGGACAGCGACCAACGGTTCCGGTTCCCGTGGTCGGCCCGCTCGGCCCCCGCGCGCGGTGTCGAACGCCGGCGGGTGATTTCGGTGGAGCGATGGTACGGCGGCTCCGTGTGGGCTTGCGGACCATATACCCGTGCAGTACGACGTCGACGGGCTCCGGTGCGGCGGGAGCGCAGAACATGTGGCGGCAGGCGTCGAACCATTCGACCACGATGGGCTGTTGGGCCTGACCGTGCCATCGCTCGATGGTGAGGACGGCCTCGTGGGCTTCGACGAGGTGCTGGTCGACGGCGAGGCGCCGTATGCCGTTGGACGCGTATCCAAACTTCTGTGAGACGCGGCGGGAGGTGGTGTTGTCCGCGAAGTTATGCAATCTGTCAACCTGTCTCAGCGCTCAGGTGTCGCACGGCGTCTCTGCTCACTGGCAGCGTGACGACCGCGTTAGCATCAACTGCTGAACGGCCCCAGGGTGGTTGGGATCGCCCACGGACGAGTTCGGAGACGCCAGTATGGAATTCCGGCCGATCAATCGCGCTTCCGGCACGTTCCAGCAGTCGGTGACTGCCGATGCGATCCAGCAGATCGTCCGTCGCGTCTACGGTGCCGATGCGCGGGTCACCTCCGCTATCGAGCTGGGCACGGGTATGTACAACAACGTCTATCGCGTGACAGTGGCCCGACAGGAGCGGCCGGTGATCCTCCGGGTTGCCCCGGAACCCGCCCGGCAGTTCCGGTCCGAGCAGCAGCTGATGCGCAACGAGTACGCGTCCGTGCCTTACCTCGCGGTGATCGCGCCGCTGATGCCGCGGGTCATCGCAGCGGACTGGTCGCACGAGGTGATTGGCCGGGACTGGATGGTTCAGAGTCTCCTCGCGGGCGTCCCGGCTCCCGAGCGCCTCAGTGGCTATCCCCGTACGGTCTGGTCGGCGTTCTTCCAGCAGCTCGGCAGCATCTCCCGGTCCGTGCACGACGTGCACGGACCGCGCTTCGGGCCTGTCAACGGCCCGGGGTACGCCACCTGGAGCGAGGCGGTGATCGCGTCGCTGGAGGAGATCGCCGCCGACCTGGACAGCGTCGGCCTGGACGCAGCCGATGTGCGGAAGGTTGCCGCAGTGGCCGTGCAGGAGAGCGCCGTACTGGATGAGGTCACCGAACCCAGTCTGCTGACCGGGGACTTGTGGACCGTCAACGCCCTGCTGGACGCGGCAGCCCCCGAGCCGGCGATCACCGGCGTGCTGGACTTCGATCGCTGCCTCTTCGGCGACAGCTCCGCTGACTGGACCATCCGTATGGCGACGGCCAAGGACGACGAGCGGACCGCGTTCTGGGAGTCCTACGGTGCCCTGGACCGCTCACCTGCGGCGGTGTGGCGGGCGGGGGTCTACGAGGCCCGGCACCTGGGCGCGATCCGTCTTGAGCGCCACAGGCTGGGCAAGGACTCGGTCGGCGAGACCTACGGTGCGATGGCCGAGGTGCTCGCCGGTCTGACCTGACCGGTGGGATCCGGCTCCGCGTGGTTGCTACGGTCCCGCATATGACGCTGCCTGTGCCGTGTGCTGTTGATCTACGCCGGGAATCGCTGGACGGGGTGCTGGACCGTGTGGAGCGGTCGCTGCAGGTGCGTCTCGACCGGGAGACACTGGTACGCAAGCGCCGTACCGTCGGGGCGCGGACGGACCGCGGGACATGGGTGCGCATCGAGCGGCGGGGGTTCGACCGGATCGGCGCCCAGGGGTGGAACGGCCCCGAATCCGCTGCTGTCCTGAGCGGGGTCGTCATGCCCCTGTGGTACGCAGGGTTCGCATGGCGTGAGCCGGGTGAGCCGGTGATGTGGCGGGCGGATGAGATGGAACTGGTTAACGCCGCGCCAGTCGGGCAAGCCGCTCTCGTGATCGAATACCCTCGTCTTCCGGATGCGTGGTGGTCCGCGCTGAACACTTCGCTGGACGCGCTCGCTGCCCAGGCGGCACCCCGCGTCGCCACACCGGACACCGAAACCATCACCCAGGAGCTGGTGACGGCAACCCTCGGGAGGGTCTTTCCCAAGGTGGCCGACACCACGGTGGAGGAGTGGCGGCCGGCCCATGCCGACCTGACGTGGGCGAACGTGACCGGCCCCGAGTTCTGCATGATCGACTGGGAGGACTGGGGCACGGCGCCACGAGGGCTGGACGCGGCAACCCTATGGGGCCATTCCCTCGCGGTCCCGGACCTGGCGGAGCGTGTGTGGAGCGAGCGCCGGTCGGACCTGGAGAGCAGGTCCGGCCGGATGATGGCACTGTTCTTCTGCGCGAAGGTCGCAGGACCTCACGCGCACCCCGAGGATCCCCGGCTGAAGCCGGCCAGGAGGGAAGCCGCACGGCTCATTGCTGAGCTTCACGTCTCTGGATGACGGCCCTGCGGCAGCTGCCCGCACTGACCGTCATCCTGCCCCTGGCCAGCCGTCGAACGAAAGGATCGGGCCCCCGTCCAGGAACCGTTTAACGGCGACGAGGGTGGTGTGTGTGAAGGGTTGCGGAAGGTCGTCCGGAGGCACCCAGGCGATGGTGTCGTGTTTGTGCGGTTCCGCATTGTGGGGAGTACCGCTCCACTGGTCGGTGTGGAAGACCAGGGCCATGAACATCCCCGGGGCCTCCGCTCCCCAGGAGCCATGGACGACGTGGACGAGGCGCAGGTCCGCCTCGGCGGCCACGACGCCCGTCTCCTCCTTCAGTTCCCGTACCGCGGTCGCGGTGATCGGTTCCCCTGGTTCGCCCTTACCGCTGGGGGCGTCCCATTCGCCAGGTGCGAAATCCAAGTGGCTGCTCCGCCGCAGGATGAGGAGTCTGCCGTTGCCGGGGTCCGTGACGAGAACGGCAGCGATGAGCCGCGTCGTCATCGGTTCGCTCTTCCACCGGGCCGCCGACTGGCCGGACTCAGTCAATCGCGTTCCTCCAGACGATCTCAACGCACGGGAGTGATACGCCCAGTGCGTGGGCTCGGTCAGTGTGCCTCAGAAGCCGCCTGGTCCGCCTCGAGGTTTCGCGGCACGAACGCCCGCTGGTCGCCTTTCTCCGTGCAGCGCGCCGCTGACGGCAGGCGCCGAGCAGACGCGCTCAGCATGAGCGTCAGCCGTGGCTGACCGACCTTCGGAACGTCCGCCACTGACGTGGCCGAGAAGGCCCTCTTGGCCACCTGTCGGACCGCTTCCACACTGACCGGAAGATCACGGACGAGGGGGCGCGATGGCTGCGAAAAAGAGACGCCGCAGTAAGGCCATGCGACGCCGCGAAGCCAAGCAGCGCATCGGTTTCGCGGCGGTCGTCGTGGCGGCGGTCTTGTTCGTGCTGTGGCAGTCGCCCTGGCTCCTGATCATCATCTTGTGCGCCACCGCGCTCGCCGGCCTGGGATGGGTGCTGTGGAAGGCGCACCGGCGGGAGCAGACGGGGGACCGCGCCTGGCGCGAGCAGAACCGGCGCATGGAACTCGAACGCTCCATGGCCACCATCGACGCCATGAGCTGGCAGGACTTCGAGCACTACGTCGCCGAACTGTGCCGCCGCGACGGATGCACCAACGTCACCGTCACCGGAGGCTCAGGCGATCTCGGAGCAGACGTCGTCGGCACACTTCCCGACGGCCGGCACCTGGTGGCCCAGGTCAAGCACTACGCACCCCACCGGTACGTCCCCAGCGGGGACATGCAGAAGTTCGTCGGCACCGCGAAACTCGAACACAAAGCGGATGTGGCGCTGTTCGTCGCCACCTGCCCGTTCGGGAAAGCCGCCCGAAACCTCGCTGTGCGGCACGACATCATCGCCGTCAACCGCGACCTGTTCGGCGCCTGGAACAGCGGCGCACCCCTGGAATCCCTGCTCCCACTCAACGGAGCCGGTGACGGACCGCGCCGCAAGCCGGAGGCGGACACCGCATAACACTGCCCGGGCGGCGGTGCATACCTGACTACCCCACCACCCGGGCACCTCACTCCTGCGTGAACGTGCCTACGGGGTCAGGCGGTTCGGGCCGCGGAACAAGAACGTGGCCTCACGGATCGAGTCCAGCCCGAGCATCACCATCAGCACCCGGCCCAGCCCCATACCCAGACCGCCATGCGGCGGGCAGCCGTAGCGGAAGGCGTTCAGATAGTCCTGCAGCGGCTCGGTGCTCATGCCCTGCTCGGCGGCCTGCTTGACCAGCACGTCGTAGCGGTGCTCGCGCTGCGCGCCGGTGGTGATCTCCAGGCCCTTCCACAGAAGGTCGAAGCTCAGCGTCAGGTCCGGCCGGTCCGCGGGGCGCATGTGGTAGAAGGGCCGGATGCTCGTCGGGTAGTGCGTGATGAACACGAACTCGTGGCCCGTCTGCTCCTTGACGTGCGCCGCAACGCCACGCTCGCCCTCAAGGTCCAGGTCCTCCTTCACCCCCTCCGGGTCCCAGCCCTTGCCCCGCAGGATCTCCTGAGCCTCGGCCATGGTGATGCGCGGGAACGGCACCCGAGGTACGGCCACCTCGACCCCGAACGCCTCGCGGATCGCTTCACCGTGCTGCTCGGCGACTTTGGCCAGGCCATACGCGAGCATGCGTTCCTCGAAGCCCATGACGTCCTCGACGTCCGTGATCCACGCCAGCTCCACATCCACGCCGGTGAACTCCGTCGCGTGCCGGGACGTGAACGACGGCTCCGCGCGGAACACAGGGCCGATCTCGAAGACCTTGTCGATGCCGGCGGCGATCGCCATCTGCTTGAAGAACTGCGGCGATTGCGCCAGGTAGGCGGAGCGGCCGAAGTAGCCGAGCTCGAATACCTCGGCACCGGACTCCGAGGCCGTGCCCATGAGCTTGGGGGTGTGCATCTCTGTGCAGCCCTGGCCGTAGGCGTACTCGCGCATGCCCTGCTCGAAGGTGGTCTGCGTCGCGAACAGCAGCTGTGTCTGGCGGCGGATCCGTACGTCGAGGAACCGCCAGTCCAGACGGTGCTCGATGCCGGTCTGCTCGTCGATCGGGAGCGGCGTCTCAGCCCGGTTCAGCACCTCGACGCTTTCGGGGATGAGCTCCAGGCCACCGAGCTTCACGATCGCGTTGTCGACCACCCGCCCGGTGATGCGGACCGCGGACTCGGTAGTCAGACTTTCCAGGGCGGCCTCGGTTTCGTCGTCCTCACCGCCACGGCGATGGGTGACCTGCACCATGCCGGTGTGGTCGCGTACGACCACGAACTGCATCTTGGCCTGCAGCCGGAGCGTGTTCACCCAGCCGGAGACAGAAACGGTCTCACCTACGTGTTGCCGCAGCTCAGAGACCAATACACGGCTAGTCGTGTGGATCATCGCAGCCCTCCAAGGGGCGTCGTCATGATCCCTTGGGAGCGTGGGCGAGAAGGGTACTCGCGGTGCCACCACGCCTTTGCCACCGCCAGACAGCGGCGGCCTCATTCATGCCCGATGACGGGGGCCAGCCGGCGGGGCATTAGGCCACAGGGGCCGCTCCTCCCCGCGCTCAGGAGGGTCTTCACCAAAGGGCGCGAGACCGCCTTCACAGCTACCGGCAGCTCTCTCTGCTCGCGTGATCCCGCGGCTACTCGTCTCCTTCGACGCGTTGCAACCCAGGATAGGAGGGCGTCAAATGCGGCTGCAACAAGTAATCAGACGGGTACCGCTCTTCCAGAGCGACCAAGGCGATGAAGTCGTATCCGTCCTGGTAGCGGGTGTGGATCCGGTGCCTACAAAAAGCCCTGCCCGGGTGGGGTTGCGGCAGTGAGTTGTGCCGATGATCGAATCCCTGCCGCCCGGCGGCGCTGTGGACGAACTGGAGGCCCGCTGGGCGGACGCCTGGCGTCCGGAACATTCGCGGAGCGGTTGGACGGGGTCGGTGCGCCCTGCGTCGCGGCCGGGTGGGCGCTGGATCTGTTCCGTGGGAAACAGTCGCGGCTGCATGGCGATCTGGAGATCGCGGTGCCCGCGGCGGGGTTCCCGGAGATTCGGCACCGCTTCCCCGAGTGCGTGTTTATGGAGGAGCGAGGTTCTACTGTTCGGCGATCATCGACATCGGGCCCCGGGAGGTTCACCGATCATGAGCTGGCGGCAACTATCAACTGAGGCGATCCATCAGGGACCCTTCATCAGCGTGTGGCGTGACGCGGTGCTCAGGCCCGTTTCCTAGGGGTTCTTCTTCTGTGGTGGGACGTTGTGTGACCAGGTGGTCTGGCTGGTCGTGCAACAGTTCCGTGCCCGTGTGGTTCATGTGGCGGTTGTCGTACACGGCGATCGGATCATGGAGCAAGACACATGCGGGCTTTCCCCATCACGCTGCCTTCGGGGGCGCGGTACTGGACGGTGCTGGACGCGGACTACGACGTGGTCGAGGAGGCGGACAGTCACCTTCGTCATCTGCGTCTGGCCAGGGATCATGCGGAGTTGACCACCAAGACGTACGCGCACGGGATTGCCCACTATCTGCGGTGGTGCGAGCGCACCGGCCGGGACTGGCGGACCTGCGCCGACGATCTGGGGTTGTTCATCCTGTGGCTGAGGCACACGCCGCGGGAGGTGGCGGCGTACGACGCCGAACGTGGCGGCGGAGGACTGCTTGTTCCGGGCGCCGGCGCGGAGCCGGTACGCGGTGGCAGCCGGATCAACCTCGTTCTCACGGCTGTACGCGGCTTCCTGCTCCACGCCGCGCGGACCCGCTCCGTCCCGCCGTCGGTCATCCCGGCGCTGTACGAGGGGGCGACCTCCGCCGATCTGGCGCCGGAGGTGTGCGGAGATGGGTTGGTGCGGTCGCGGCTGCGCGCCACGCACCGGGTGCGATCCGAGGCGCGGGCGGTCGACCGGGCCACCGACGAGGAGGTGCTGGGGCTGTTCCGGGCGTGCTTGTCGTGCCGGGACCGTCTGATCATCCTGCTGATGGCCCGAGCGGGACTGCGCCGCGGCCAAGTGGCCGGGCTACGGCGGGAGGATGTCCATTTCGCGGTCGACTCCCGGGCCTTGGGATGCCGGGTCGAGGGATCGCATCTGCATGTGGTGCGGCGTCAGAACGTCAACGGCGCGTGGTCCAAGTCGCGGCTGAGCCGCGTGGTCCCGGCGGACTTCCTGGTGGTGCAGGCGTACGACGCCTACGCCTTCGAGCGGGAGAGCCATCCCGAAGCCACGCTGAGCGACTTCGTGCTCGTGAACCTCTTCCGTGCGCCGCTGGGTGAGCCGATGAAGCCCGGCGCGGTCAACGAACTGGTCACCGCGCTCGGGGTGCGGGCGGATCTGGACCGTCATGTGACGCCGCATCAGCTCAGGCATGCTTTCAGCGGGAACGTCTTGGACGCGGGCGGCACGAGGGACGAGCTCCAAGCTCTGCTCGGCCAGTCCTCGCCCCAATCGACACTTCCCTACGAGCACCCCGCCGAACACCGGCTGCGCGAAGCCGTCGAACGCGTCCCGGCACCCCGACTGGACGTGGAGGGTTCACGGTGACCGCGACCGCGCTGCGCGGCCTGCCGTTGGATGTAGTGCCGGAGGACGCCACGGAGTTGCTGGACCGGGTGACGTCCTTGATCGGCAAGACGTTCCTGTACGAGGCCGGCTGGGACGCCGGGCAGGAGGTGCTGCGCCTGCCCACAGAGCACCGGCTGCTGGGCCGGCCGCTGTGCCGGGTCGACACCTGCGGGAAGCACGGCGTGGGGCTGCTCCAGTTGTGCGACTCGTGCAAGAACCGCTTCGCGGCGAGCACCCTCACCTTCGACGCCTTCAGAGTGCTGCCCCGGCAGGCCCGGAACACTCAGCAGGTGATGTGCCCGGTGGAGGGCTGCGGGCTTCCGCAGATGACGGCGCCGGTGAAGCTGTGCCGCGTTCACCACTACCAGCGCACCCGGTGCAAGCTCGCCCTGGAGGACTTCCTCGCCCACCCCGACACCCGCCCGCTGCCCGGATTCGGCCCCTGCCTGGTGGTGGCCTGTCTGCGGGTGCGTGAAGGCGCCGGCCCGTACTGCACGCCCCATCTGAACCGGTGGGCGAAGGTGCGGCGGCAAGAGGTCCCGGTGGACGAGGAGCACTGGCGCGCCACGAGCCCGGGTATCGCGCAGGAAGGAGTGATCAGCCTGCGTGGTCTGGCCCCGCTGGTCGTCGCTCAGATCCTGCTCGGGCTGCAGATGCGTACCCGCGAGGGCACCAAGACCAACGAGGATGCGCTGCGTATCGTCTGTGACCTGCTGCGCCAGCAGCAAGCCGGGACCATCGGGGACCTGTCGGAACACGGTCTGCCCAAGCCGCAGTTCAACCTGCTGCGGATGCTGCGCACCTACGTGCACCGGGCGCTGCTCGACCCGGAGACCGAGCGTTCCAAGACCCGCTGGGACACCCGGGCTTTCGGCCACGCAGGGATCTTGGACTTCACCCGCATCACTCAGCCGTGGCTGCGGCAGGGCGCCATGCGCTGGGCGGCCGACAACCTCCCCAAGCGACGCGGCAAGGGGGCCACCTCCCAGGTCCGGATGCAACTGGACGGTCTGGTCCTGCTGTCGGCGAGCCTGCGGGCACACCGCCCGGACCGGGGCGAGGTTCCGGTCGGGCTCGGGCGCGTCGACCTGGAGAACTTCCTGGCCAGGCTGGTCTTTCTACAGGACCGGGGGGACATTTCCGCCTACATGCGCTACCGGGCCTGCCGCTCGGTGCGCGCGGTGCTGACACGGATGCGGGTGCTCGGACTGACCCGCCCGGGCGGGCCGTTGGCGGGCCTGCCCGACGACTTCCACCTGCTCCGCGACGATCTCCCGCCGGAACCCGACCGCCGGGACGAGGAGCGCGACCTGCCGCAGGAGGTGATGCGGCAGCTGTGCGCGAACCTGCCCGCGATCGACCCCGACGGAACGAGCCGACAGACCCGGATCGCCATCGAGCTGATGATCGACACAGGGCGGCGCCCCGACGAGATCTGCGCCCTGCCCTGGGAGTGCCTGAGCACCGACCGCGACGGCAAGCCGGTCCTCGTCTACAACAACTACAAGGAACACCGGTTCGGCCGCCGCCTGCCGATCGCGCAGGCCACCGCCGATCTCATCGCCGACCAGCAGCGGCTCACCCGCGGCCGGTATCCCGACACCGCACTGTCCCACCTCAGGCTGCTGCCCACCCGCATCCGCAACCCCGACGGCAGCCGCTCCATCTTGGAGAGCGGCGTCGCGGCCCACCACCGCCAATGGGTCGACGCGATGCCTCCCTTTATGGTGCACATCGGCGACACCACCATCGAGTTCGACAAGGCCCGCATCGTCCCGTACGCCTACCGGCACTGCTACGCACAAAGGCACGCGGACGCGGGCGTGCCCGGCGAGGTCCTGCGCGAACTCCTGGACCACGAGAGCTACGACGCCGTCCAGGCGTACTACCGGGTCACCGAGCAGCGGCGCAGACAGGCCGTGGAACGCGTCACCGCCATGCAGTTCGACCGGCACGGCCAGCGGACCTGGCGGGAAGCCGTCCAGATCCTCGCCGCCGACCGGGTCCGGCTCGGAGTGGAGCAGACCGCGGTCCCCTTCGGACGCTGCTCGGAGCCGAGCAACGTCCAGGCCGGCGGCGGCGCTTGTCCCATCCGCTACCGCTGCGTGGGGTGCGACCACTTCACCACGGACGTTTCCTACCTGCCCGACCTGAACGCCTACCTCGACGACCTGCTGCGCAACCGCGAACGTGTCCTGTCCATGGCCGAGGCCGACGACTGGGCCAAAGCCGAAGCCCTGCCCTCCGACGAAGAGATCAGCCGTATTCGCCGGCTCATCGGCCGCGTCAAACAGGACCTGTCCTCGCTGTCCGCCGAGGAACGCGAACAGATCGAGCACGCCTGCGCCACCGTCCGCAAGACCCGCCCGACCCTGCTGGGCATGCCGCGCGTGCGCCCGCCTCTGCCCGAACTGCGACCGGAGCGCCCCCGATGACCCCCTCTGTCCCCGCGCGGAGCGCCGCCATGACCGCCGGCCGCCAGGCCGACTCCGAGCGCCGCCGCCAGCGCGTGCTGGCAGCCCTCCAGCAAGCCCAGCAGCGCGGCGAAGAGATCACCGCCTCATCGATCGCACGCCAGGCCCACGTTGACCGCACCTTCCTCTACCGTCACCGCGACCTCCTTCACATCGTCCACGCCGCGCAACAGGCACCGGCGACGACCTCCGCGACCGGCCCCAAGGTTTCTGCGGCCTCGCTGCGCGCCGACCTCATCAACGCCCACGAACGGGCGGCCCGGCTGAACAGACGCGTCAGCCAACTGGAGAAGAAGCTCTCCGAGGCACTTGGCCAACAGATCTGGCGCACTGCCGGCGAGGAGGCCCGCGACGACGTTGACACGTTGCAGCGGCACGTCGCTGCTCTCCAGCAAGAGTGTGCTGACATCGGCCTCAGGCTGGACGAGCGAGAGGAGGAACTGCAAGCCGCCCGGTCCACCAACCGCGAGCTCATGGCGCAGTTGAACAGGGTCGCGGGCTCGACAACTCCGTCGAACTCGTAGACGGCCAGGCGTCGTACCAGGCGCGGGTCCGCCCTTACCAGGGGACTTCTCGCAGCGTTGCCGTACATCCGTTCTCCGCCGGCGAGGTATGACGAAGCGACCCTGCACCCACTCGCCGTCCGCACTATCTGCGCAGTTCTGCCACTTGTGTCCATATGTTCCTTCATTTCTTTGAAAAATCATGGACCTCGACGCAGGCCCGTGACGACATCTGCCTGTAACCGCACATCAAGCCTGCAGGGTGCGGGAATTGGTGCGTTCTGCGCATTCGGTGACGTTGTTCGCTGACCATAAGGAGATTCCAGGCGTCATCTTTTGACTGCCTCTTGGTCGAATCGACAGGTTTTCGGAAGCCCTTCCTTGCCTGACCTGCATGATCAGCTCGATCGGTTGACCGATCAGAGGGCAGACGTTGGGAGAGGCTTGACTATGCGTCACAAAGTTGCGTTCGATCGAAGATCGAGATCGGGGCGCGCGCGACGATCGCGTCGGCTGCGGCAGATAGCCGTCGGCGTGGTGATGGCGATGGCTGTGGAAGTGGCGTTGGCGTCACAAGACACAGGGTTGGCATTCGCCGCCGACACCAGCACGGTGGCTGCTTCCGCAGCGTCCGACTCCAGCACGGCGTTGGGGCCTGCGGAGGCAGAGGACGAAGCGTCGGCTGTGCTGATGGCTCGTCTGCAGGACCGGAAGATCGAAGTACTGTCCGAGCGGGCAACGGATTCGACGACGTACGCGCTGCCCACTGGTGAACTGCAGACGGAGGCGTACGCCGGCCCAGTGCGGGTGAAGCAGGACGGCAAGTGGAAGGACATCGACACCTCGCTGTCTGACACCGGTGCGGACTTGACGCCCGCCGCCGCAGTGGCGGACATCGCGGTCTCCGACGGCGGGGACACACAACTGGCGTCGGTGACCAAGGGCAACGACTCCTTCGGGCTGGGCTGGGCGGACAAGCTGCCCACCCCGGAGGTGAAGAACAGCACCGCCTCCTACAATCTCGGCAGCGGACAGACCCTGTCCGTCACGGCTCTCGCGCAAGGCTTCTCGGAGAACATCGAACTTGCCCAGCAGCCCGACGGCGATGCGGTGTCGTACCGGATCCCGCTCGACCTGGACGGGCTGAAGCTGTCCCAGGCCGACTCCGGGCACCTGCTGCTGAAGAACGGCGCCGGCGACCTGGTCGCCGAGGCGCCCGCGCCCGCGATGTGGGACGCATCCAAAGACCCGGCCTCCGGTGAGTCGGCCCATCAGGAGCAGGTCGCGACGAAGATCGAGACCGCTGACGACGGTTCGCAGTCCCTGGTGCTCACCCCGGATGCCGACTTCCTGGCGACGGCCACGTATCCGGTGACGGTGGATCCGACGACCACGCTGGCGGTGACCACCGACACCTGGATACAGACCCCGGACTACACCGACTCCCAGGTCTCCTCGCAGGAGCTGAAGTCGGGCACCTACGACTCGGGCACAGACATCGCGCGGTCGTACCTCAAGTTCGACGTGTCGAAGTTCGTCGGCAAGCACATCACCGACACCAACTTCGCGCTCTACAACTACTACTCCGCGACGTGCTCCACGGCCGGTACCGGCACCACGGTCCGCCGGATCACCTCCACCTGGTCCTCCACCTCGCTGACCTGGGCCACCCGGCCCTCGTCTACGGGTACCGGCGCCGTCGTCAACACCGGTGCGCACGGCTACGACTCGTCCTGCGCAGCAGCCTGGTCGAACTGGGACATCGACGCCATCGTGCAAGCCTGGGCCGACGGCAGCACCAACTACGGCCTCATGGTCTACGGCACCAGCGAGAGCGACTCCACCACATGGCGCCGCTTCCGCTCGGCGAACTACACCACTTCCGGCTACGCGCCGAAGCTGACAGTCACCTACAACTCGTACGCGACCACCAGCGCGCTGGCCATCTCGCCGAGCTCGGTGAACGCCTACAGCGGCAAGCGGTACGTCACCACCTACACCCCGACCCTGTCGGCGAAGGTGACGGACGCGGACGGCTCCACCGTCAAGGGCCAGTTCGAGATCACCAACGACCCGTCCTACAGCGGGGAAACCACCTACTCCTACACCGGCACCTCCGCCTCGGTGGCCTCCGGCGGCACCGCGAAACTGACCATCCCGAGCGCGAGCCAGCTGGCCGGGGCACACCTGCGCATGCGGGTGCGCGGTTATGACGGCACGGACTACGGGGCCTGGTCCTCGTACATCTACTTCGTGCCGAACGTCGCCAAGCCCGCCGCCCCGACGATCTCGTGTGACCCCTACAGCGAGAGCACCTGGACGCTCAAGGATGACGACGGGGCGACCTGCACGCTGGACACATCCTCGACGGACGGCATGGGCTTCTACTGGGGTCTGGACGACTCCTCGGTGCCCAAGCGGATCTACGACACCACCGACGGCAACGGGGGCGACCCGCTGACCATCACGATCGCGCCGGGTGAGGACTGGCACCAGCTGTACGCCAAGACCGTGGACTCCGGCGGAAACCTTTCCTCAACGACCACGGGATACCAGTTCGGTGTCGGTGACGGTGCCGGGCTGCTCACGCCTAGCGATGGCGACACCAGCGCCCGCCGGGTCAGCCTGACGTCCAAAGGCAGGACGAGCTACACCGGGGTCACCTACCAATACCGGCGGGGCGAGACGGACTCCTGGCAGAGTGTTCCGGTCACGGACGTGACCCGATCCTCCGACGCCTCGGCTGTCCCTTCGTGGCCGGTCAGCGTCACCAGCGGCTCTCCCGCGGCGCTCACCTGGAATGTGACGACGTCGCTGTCGCAAGACGGTGCGATAGACATCCGGGCGGCCTTCACCGACGGCACCAACACCGCCTACTCCCAGCCCCACACCATCTCGGTCGACCGCGACGCCGGCACCGCGCCCGCGTCCGAGGTCGGCCCGGGCGAGCTCAACGCTCTGACGGGTGACTTCACCGTGTCGGCCACCGACGCCTCAGGTTTCGGCCTGACCGTCGATCGAAGCGCATCGTCGCGCACGCCCACCGCGGGATCGGATGTAGAGGGTCAGGCCGCGATTTTCGGACCGCAGTGGAGCTCCGGTCTGACCGATGATGCGACCGACACAGACTGGACCTATCTGCGCAATACCTCAGGCACATCGGCAGCCGTGGGCGACGCCGACGGCGACGAGACCGGTTTCACGGCCACCGCTGACGGCGGGTGGAAGCCCGAGCCCGGCTCCGAAGACTTGACTCTGACCAGCAAGAACAGCTCTGGCAGCACGACAAACGACCTGACCAAGGTTTCGGTCTTCACCTTGAAGGACGACGAGGGAACCGCTACCACATTCAAGAAGACCGACTCCTCGACCTCCACGTGGCAGGTATCGACGATATACACCCCGTCGGACAACTCCGCCATCACCGTGGTGTCGGAGAAGGACCCGTCCGGCAGTCTCGTGCGGCCCAAGTACGAGATCGCTCCGACCTCGGCCGTCTCAGCAGCTACCTGCGAGTCCACACCCTCGACTAGAGGCTGCCGCCTCCTGGAACTCGTCTACGCACCTTCAACAACTGCTACTGGCTCCACGCTGGGTAACTACAGCGGTCAGGTCGAGGAGATCCGGGAGTGGTCCACCGCACCTGGCGCCTCCACAGCAACCGCCGTTCCCGTCGCGCAGTACGCCTATGACACGTCCGGGCGGCTGCGGGAGAAATGGGATCCGCGCGTCACCCCGAAACTGAAGACCACATACGCGTACGACAGCGCCGGCCGCGTCACCACTCTCACACCGCCGGGGCTATTGGCGTGGACACTCACGTACGGCAAGGCTGGGGGCGCCGCAACAGCCGGTGACGGCATGCTCCTTTCCCTCTCGCGACCGAACCTTACGCAGGGAACCAAGAGCACCCTTGACGGGACCAACGCCACCAGCAGCGTGGTCTACGACGTGCCCCTGTCCGGCTCCAAGGCGCCCTACAGCATGGCCACCTCCGACGTAGCCGCCTGGGGACAGAGCGATGCCCCCACGGACGCCACCGCCGTCTTCCCGCCCGACTCGGTACCCGCCTCCCACACCGGATCCGACCTGACCTCATCGGACTACAAACGAGCCACCATCTCCTACGCCGACGCCTCAGGACAGGAAGTCAACACCGCCACTCCCGGCGGGGACATTTCGACTACCGAATACGACGAGTTCGGCAACACCACACGCGAACTCAGCCCCGCAAACCGGGAACTTGCCCTGGCCACGAGCGGTGACGCGCTGGATGAGCTGAACCTGCTCGGCATCGCGCAGAACTCCACAGCCGACCGGGCCGCCCAACTGTCGACACTCTCCGTGTACTCCGGCGACGGACTGCGCGAGACCGACGAATACGGTCCGCTGCACCAGATCACCCTCACCTCGGCACTCAAAGCCGGCTCCGGCGGCACCGACCTGGCAGCGGGCACCCGATGGCCGGCCAGACAGCACACCGTCACGAGCTACGACGAGGGTCGACCGAGTGACGGTTCCGCAGAGGTGGCCGACGAGCCGACCACTGTCAAGGTCGGCGCCTACGTGGACGGCTACCCGTCCGACGCCGATGTCCGGACCACCACCACGACCTACGACTGGACCGAGGGCCTGCCGACCAAGTCAGTCATCGACCCAGACGGCCTGGCCATCACCGAGTCCGTCACCTACGACTCGCAAGGGCGCGTGACCAAAACGATCCAGCCCGAGTCCACCGGCTCCGACGCCGGCACGACGGTCACGACGTACTACTCCGCGACCGGAACCGGTACCTGTAACGGCCGCCCCGAGTGGGCCGATCTGGTGTGCACCACCGGCCCGGCCGGCACGATCACAGGAGGCGGCTCGAACCCGAGCCAACTGCCCACCAAGACCATCGAATACGACAGCTGGGGCAATCCCAAAAAGTCCACCGAGACAGCCAACGGTGTCAGCCGCACGGCCGACATGACCTACGACGGCGGCGGACGGCTCCTTCGCACCACCGTCAGCGGCGGCGTGGGCACCGCGGTGCCGGACACGACAAGTACGTACGACGACGCGACCGGTCAGATCGCGACGATGACGTCCAACGGGCAGACCATCACCCACACCTACGACGACCTCGGAAGGGAGATCTCCTACAACGACGGTGCGGGCAACACAGCCACCGCCACCTACGACACGCTGAACCGTGTGGTGAAGACCACCGACTCTGCTCCGTCCACGACCACCTACGCCTACGACACGTCGAAGGACGCACGCGGCGTCGAAACATCGCGCACCGACTCGGTGGCCGGCACCTTCGCGGCGACCTACGATGCGGACGGCGACCTGGCCACCGAATCCCTCCCCGGCGGCTACACGCTTACCGTCGGAGAGGACGAAACCGGAGCACTGACCTCACGGGTCTACACCCGCGACAGTGACAGCGCAGTTGTCGCCTCCGACACCGTCGACCGCTCCGTCCAGGAAGAAGAGATCGCGGACAGCGACACCAGCGGGACTACCCGCAGCCGCCAGTACGGCTACGACATGACGGGCCGCCTAGCCCGAGCCGACGAGACCAACTCGGACGGCTCCTGCACCCGCAGGGACTACGCGTTCGACAAGAACAGCAACCGCAAGACGCTGACCACCGCCACCAGTGACGTGGGCACCGACTGCAGCAGCACCGGCGCCACGACGACGTCATACACCTACGACAGCGCCGACCGTCTCGAAACAACGGGTACGGTCTACGACGCCTTTGGCCGCACCACCACCCAAGCCACCGGCACCACGGTCGGCTACTACGCCAATGACCTGGTCCGCCAGCAGACCGCGAACGGCAAGCGGCAGACCTGGACCCTCGATGCCGCCGGCCGTCTGGCTTCATGGACCACCGAGACACAGGGCAGCGACAGCACATGGACACAGACAGGAGCCAAGACCAACCACTTCAGCGGGGACGACGACACCCCTGACTGGACCGCCGAGGACACCAGCGGCACCATCACCCGAAGTGTTCTGGACCTGGACGACGACCTCGGTGCCATCACCACCGGCACAGGAAACACCGTCCTGCAGCTGACCGACATCCACGGCGACGTCACAGTCCAACTCCCGCTCGACACCAGCAAGAGCGCCGTGGCGCTGGCGTTCGACGAATTCGGCAACCTCGAGGGCGACACCGCCGCCACGCGCTACGGATGGCTGGGAGCCGCACAACGCGCCAGCGACACCGTCACAGGCGCCATCCTCATGGGCGTTCGCCTCTACGACCCGACGAGCGGGCGTTTCCTCTCCACGGACCCGGTCCCCGGCGGCAGCGCCAACGCCTACGATTACGCCAACCAAGATCCACTCAACCAGAACGACCTGTCAGGACGGTGCCCGGCCTGTGCCATTGCGATCCCCGAAATCGTCTTCATATTCGGCGTAGCCGCAGTCATAGCCTTCATCTGGCTGTACTACCAGTACTGCAAGGCGGTCGGCTGCAACGTCGTCATCCCCGTCGCCAGGCCGATTCCGCTCCCCAAGTATCACAGCAAGACGCAAAAGAAGACAAAGAACAAGAAGTACATCGTCTACGAGATCTACTGGAAATTCAAAGGTCATCACCACACGTACAAGTACGGGATCTCCAGAGTGGGAGGCAGCCGGCCCCGGTCGCAGCTCGGCAGCTGCAAAGCCTACTCCGGCCGCACCTGCCACTACAAGATCAAGAAAACGGTCAAGGGCTTCTATTACGCCAGGATCGCGGAGGCGGGGTACATCACTATGTACGCCTGGAATCACGGCCACTGCCCTCCGGGACAGCTGAAAAGCTGCCGGTAACTTCCACAGGAGAACAGGAATGGTAGAAGCAACAATCTGGCACCAGCTACGAGTGCTGGACGGGAAAGCCGACGAGGATTCCGTCGACCGCCTGGTGGCCGAACTCGGCAAGCAGAGGGAAGCAGACATCCTGGCTTTCAGCGAGGCCCTCGCTGAAGCCCTGTGGAAGTTGGACACCGAGCAGCACTTCAATCAGCCAGTCCGCGACATCGACGACCCGGAAGGCGAGCCACTGCCGCTGTCGAGCGACACGTTCCTCTACCTCAGATGCGCGGTGATCGCTGCCGGCCGTGAGCGTTACGACCAGGTGCTGGCCGACCCCTCGGCGCTGGCCGGAGAGTGGGATTTCAGCGAGGCCGAGTTGCTGCTGGAAGCTGCGCCCCAGGCGTATGAAGCAGTAACCGGGCTTGCCTGGGATCACGAAACCGAACTCTCACCAGAGACGGGAAGCAACCCGAACGGCTGGCCGACAGTCCAACAACAAGGCCCCGCACCAAGCGATGACGACGGGCCTTCGTGGCTCTCCTTCTCGCTCGGGCTGGACGAAGGCGTCAGCCTCCCGCTTGAGGAACTCCTCGACGAAGCGGCAGAACGAGTCCAGGCCGATCCGGAATGGCGGACATGGTATGACTCTCTCGGGGTCGAAGAGGTTGAAATCTTCCCACTATACACAACGGGACAGAGCGAACCTCCCAAGATTCGGAAAGGACGCCGCAGGGTCGCGGCGGAGTTCACGCGCTCAACCAGTGAACTGCGGCGCCCCGGTCTGACTGACTCGGAAAACGCAGAAACCGAGATCCGAGAGCTGCTCCAGACAACGCGCGACGCTCTCGAAGCGAGAGAATCTCGCTGACACGGATGACAACCCGCGGTGCCGCCCAGCGCGATCTGGGCGGCACCGCCGTCCGTTCCGGGCCACGAAGCCTGTGGATGACGCAAGCCGCAGCCATTCCCGTGGAACACCACCGAGGCCCGATCCTCAGCATGTCCCGCCCGCAACGACGCGGGACGCCTCCAGCAGCACCTCAAGAATGGCGCCGAGTGTGCTCCAGTCGATCCTGCTCAACGCCGTCAGGTCGCTGAGACGGGCAACCTCCACATAGGTCCGCTCGGAATCTGCCGCCTCGCCATGGGTGGCGGCGTCAGACCTCAGCTTCTCGGTTTCGGGACCGGTGAGTTCGACGGAGTACAGATGCGCCCGGTGCGTGGAGAGCGTGGCGGCAACCTGCCGGACATGATGCTTCCGCAGACGCTCTGGAGCGACGACCAGCCCGGTCTCCTCCCTCAACTCGTTGGCCGCGACACTGCGAGGGTCGGCCATGCCGACAAAGCGCGAACCGCCAGGCAGTTCGCGTACAAACCCATCGTCGGCCGACCCGGTCGTTCGGAACTCACGCACCAGGACAATCTCAGTGTCCTCCAGTGGCCCGTTGTGACGATAGGCGACCACGCTGGCGACATCCGGCCGGCTCAAGACCACCTCGTTGGTCTTCAAGCGGTCCTCGGCGGTGACGTAGACAACCGCCTGCAATACGGAGAAGAGCATGTGTTCGTGGCGTGGACCGACGCGGTGGATCCATTCCTGCCGTGCTTCGCGCAGTTCGTTTCCGGCGCCTTCCAGCGCGGCAAGCCAAGACTGGAAAGCCTCGGTGCGCCAGATCTGCAGCGGGACATGCCGCTGCCCGCCGATGCGACGGGCACCAGACTCGAGCGGCCCGAGCGCATGACTGATCGTCGCAGCGAGTGTGTCCGCGAGAGGGACATGTACCTCCTGGGCGTAGTCACGTTGGTAGCGGACCTGATCCGCCCCCGGCGGGGTCCCCAGTACCGACCGCCCAGAGTCCTTCCAGCGCCCCCATTCGTCGTTCGTCGTCAGCCCCGGCAGGCCGGGCCCGCGGGGGATCCAGAAGAGCACGGCGTCTACCCGATCACCCCAATACAGTTCCCAGTGCCGCTGATCGTCGTAGTCGGGCCATCGGCCACCGTCGCGGGGCTCGGGAACGAAAACGACGAGACCGCCCCTATCACCCCACTGGTCTTCGATCTCGGCCAATGCCTCCGGCCGCCAACTGGCGACGTCATCCGAACGCGGCGTTGGCCCGGCGAGGAAAAGGCTCGCATTCCACTGCGCAGGCGGGCTCTCGCCTGCGCAGACGACGGTAATCCCGTGCTCCAAGAGAGGCGTCCTCCCGGCGGACAGCGTGAGTGGCCGACACCACGGTCGGCCTGCCGCTCGCATCCTTGCACCACACTTGTTGTGCTCGATAGCCTCTGGTTCACCGCTTCTGAACTGCGCGAACGTGGAGTTTCTGCCGACGACAGGAGACTCACCCCAAGAGAAGGCCCGACGGCAGCCCCGGCACATACGAACACGTCGCAGCGGACGACGGAGTCCGGGTTGTCGCTCTTGACGAGCAAGGACGCGTCGTTCTCGTGGAGGACGACTTCTACCTCCAACGACGCCGCATTCTCCATGTTCCTGGCGGCGGCTGCGATGGCCAACCCCCGCGTAAGGCCGCGATCCGGGAGCTGGAGGAAGAAACAGGTTTGATCGCAGGCAGCGTTCGTCCACTTGGGTTCATCGACCCGCTCCCGGCAGTCACCGCTGCGCGGACACATCTCTTTCTCGCGACCGATCTCCGCATCGGGACGGTACGCCGGGACGGCACGGAGGTTGGGATGACCGTGCAGTGGCGGCAACTGCACGAGGCCGTCGAGGCGGTACGCACCGGGGAGATCACCGAAGCCGGAAGCGTGACCGCACTCCTCCTCGCGGGACTGACCCGCAGATAGGGTGACCGCCATGGACGAGGAGGCGCGGCGCGCAGCGTGGGCGGTGTACGTCTCGCTGCACAATCTCGCTGCCAGTCACGTTCTCGGCCAGGTCCCCACCTACGTGCACGATGACAGCGTGTCCTTGGGCGACCTTGAGGATGTCCTCGACCAACTGAACCAGCACGAACGCGTGTTGTGCCGCTCTGACCCTGAACTGGTCCGAGAGGTGCGGGATACGGTCGCCCGCTGGGACTACTCTCCCACCACCCGACTCGTCAGGCTCTTGCCCATGTTGGACCGCCTGGCCGGCATCGCCGGGACGTCCTTCCCGCCTATCTTGCCGCCCACCTGACCGTACGGAGAAGAGCTGAGCCCCGTGCCGTACCGTTCGCAGGACACGTGATGCATGAAATCCACCGTGTCACTCTGAACACCACGCGGGGCCTCGCATGTCAGGAAGTATGCAAATTGCTCGTGCATCACGACCCGGCAAGCGGTGACACCGGATATCCGAATCCCGCTCCCCTCCGGAGATCACCTGTGTTCAATCCGCCTCGTTTCGCTTGAGAATACCGCGAACGGTATTCCGAGAATGCCCGGTGAGCTGGGCGATTTCCACCTCGGTCAATCCTGCTTCCTTCGCGCCGGTTACCAGGGGGTCTCGCGAAGCACGCATACGTCCGTATTCAGCGAGCCGCTCCCGCATTTCATCTTCTGAGGGACCGGGATCCTGTGCCGGGTGTGCACCGGGATCTCCCGTATCGCAGGTGCTGATGAGGTGGGAGCGTCTCTTTGCGTCGGTGTGCATGCGGGCACGCTAACCCGTGTCGTGTTGTGGATGTGCAGTTCTGCGCACCCGTGTTCAAGATTGCACACGGACATTGCTCCGTTCGGGTGGCTATCGGCCCGCTGTGGGCTCACATGCTTGAGCGAGGCGCGTATTTCTGTCAGATCTGTGACTGCCGCCGCACTCTCGGCCCGGCTTCCTGTGCAGTTCTGCAAAGCACTTCCGGGATACCAGGCCGCCAGCGGAGACCGTGCATGCCCGTCTCTGATCGAAATGAGTCCCGTGTTCTCACCTCGCCTTGTCGTGGCCATTGATGTCGGTACGCACGCCATCGGTTCTTCCTGGTGTGTCATTTCAGACTCCAATGCCGACCCGGCCAGCCGGAAAATCCATTTCTCAAATCAATGGGAGTCCCAGCCCGCGCCGACCGCGAAGAACCTGTCCGCTCTCCTGCTGGACGCCAACGGAGATCTGATCGCCTGGGGGTACGAAGCCCGCCGCCTGTGGCTGACTCGGGGAGCTGAACTCCACGAGCAGGGTGCTCGCTATCACCAAGGGTTCAAAATGGATCTTGGCGCGCATCTGGTGCCGGGCCCACAGGACGAGGACGGGACCGATCGCAGCGCGACCGAGAGCGAGAGCGAGCTGCCAACGACGCAGACTGCCGGCCTAGGCGTCGACGAGGTGGCGCCGGACCTGCTGTCGACGTTGCTGCGCCAGGTGGTGACAACGACGCTGGGCCAGATCACCGCCAGCGGCTACGACGAGGACGATGTTCGCTGGTGTCTGACCGTCCCTGCCTGCTGGAGCGACTACCAGAAGGCGGTGATGCGGGACGTCGCCAAGAACGCCGGCCTTCCCGGCGAGGATGGACGGGTGCTGCTGTCCCTGGAGCCGGAATCGGCGGCGCACTATGCCCGCGTCAGCGGCGTGCGCGTCATCGGCGAGGACGACGAGACGGGCGAGGACCTGATGGCGCCCGGGGCCCGCTTCATGGTGGTGGACTGCGGCGGCGGCACCGTCGACATCACCGCCTACGAGAACGACACGGACGGGAAGATGGTCGAGATCGGCCGCTCCATCGGCGACCGCTTCGGCTCCGACTTCCTCAACCGGGCCTTCGAGACCAGCCACTTGACCGAGTGCCTCGGCGACACGGACATCCTGGACGAGATCCGGGACAGCTGCCCCGACGCCCTACTCAACCTCATCGACCAATGGGAGCGCGCCAAACTGCACGTCACCCTCGAACAAGAGGACAGCATCAACCTGCTGATCCCCTCCGCCATCGACCGCCGCATCGGCGCGGCCGTGCGCAAGCGTCTGGCCCGGCGCCAGAACAAGGTCAACGACGCCATCGTGTTGACCCCGGCACACATCCACGCCCTGTTCGACACCGTCGTCCCCGGCACCCTGGACCTGATCGACACCCAGCTCCAGGCCATGGCCGCCACGCGCGGCGAGAACACCCGGGCCGACGTCATCCTCCTCGTCGGCGGTTTCAGCAGTTCCCCCTACCTACAGCAGGCCGTCAAGGAACGCTTCGGCGACCGGGCCCTGGTGATGGTGCCCCCCAACCCCGATATCGCCGTGTTGTTCGGCGCCACGCACTTCTGCTACGACCCGCAGACCCGCGCCCGCCGCAGCCGGTTCACCTACGGCACCGAAGTAAACGAGAGGTTCGAGGAGGGCATCGACCCCGAGGGCAAGCAGCATGTGACCTCCTACGGCATGGTCACCTGCCGTGAGCGGTTCTCCATCTTCGCCCGCGCCGGGGAATCCATCCCCACCGAGGCCGAGGTGATGCACAGCTACATCCCGCTGGAGGACGACGTCGATGAAATGGATTTCGACATCTACGCCACCATCGACGCCGATCCCCGCTACGTCACCGACCCGGGCTGCGATCTCATCGGCACGGTAACGGTGGACCTCTCTTCCGTCATGCGGTTCCCGCGCCGGGAACGGTCGGTCAAGGTCTTCATGAAGTTCGGCGAGACCGAGATCAAGGTCCGGGCCGAACTCGTCCACGGCGGACAGAGCGTGGCCACCCAGGTCCGCTTCCACTCCAACTACTAACCGGTAGAGGATCCATGGACTTCGGCGACATCTTCAGCCACGACGAACAGGCGCGAAACAGCCTCGCACCTCCCTCCGCGCGACGCGCCACCTACGACGCCTTTCCTGAGGGCCCGTTGGAGCAGGCCCTCAGACGGATCGGCCAGCTAGAACAGGCCGTCAAGGCCGGAGAACAGCAGCACACCCAGATGCGTCGCTCCATCGAGCGCCTGGAACGGCAGCTGGGTGTGCTGCTCGCCGCCCGGCTGGAAGGACGAGACGACTTGGCCGCAGCCCCGCACGGCGACCACCAGACCCTCGCCCGCAAATTCCGCACCCTCATCGAACAGAACTTCCTCACCTTCGCCCGTCGCTACTCCAGCCGGTGCGACCGCGTCCTGGACCGACCTGCCACAGAGCAGACCGCCCGGCTGATCAGCCTGCTCAGCCAGCAGTTCTTCACCGACGCACTCCCCGCGAGCCGGGACACCATCCGCTTTCTGCGCTTGCCGGAAGGCGACGGGCATATCGAAACCGCCATCACCACTCTGCGCGGCCACTGCTCCGACCTCGCCACCCGCATCCACCGCGCCGGCCTCGACCACGCCTGGGACTTTGCCGCCCCCAGCGGCGCTCCAGCCGACCCCACACGCCAAGACGTCTGGACCACCTGTGACGCCCGCGCCCCCGTCGGCTTCGTCATGTCCCCCGCCTACCTCGTCAACGGCCGCATCTACTGCCCACAACTCGTCTTCACCACGCGGTAGACGACCGCCTCCACATCCCTCCAGGACAAGACAGTCGGGCATTACCCGATTCCCACCTGAACAGCCCCAGCTTCAGGCACCGTGACGTGATGAGCCGGACGACGGCGCAACGGACCAGGCCGTTTAAGCAGGTGGGATGAGGATGAGGAACTGGGAGAAGAGGATCACTGTGCTGGAGGGTCTCGACGCGCGTCAGCGCGTAGCTCAGCACGGCTGGGTTGTAGAGGACGAGGGACTCGCCGCCTTTCGGCAGGGCGTAGAGGCCGTGGCTGCAGAATGGTTGGCCGTGTTGGCTGATCGCGACACCCGCGCCGAACTGTCCGCCTACGCGGCTCGTCCGGTGCACTGGGCAGCTCGCCTTACCGGACACGGCCGTGATGTCCTGGTGTACGCCACTGCTCGGCCGCAGCCCGAGCCGGAGGCCACGCACCCTGCGCCCGGCGAGCAGCTGATCGAGCTGCGACCTGCACAGATAAGTGCCCTGCGGATCTTCACCACCCTCACCCGCGAGCTGGCGACCCCGCCGGCCGAGGGTCTCGCCGAACGGGTCCGCAGCGCGCGCTTCAACCCCGTGGACAACCGCTGGCACTTGTACCTGATGAGGAACAGATCACGTCCGCCGCCTACGGTTTCTATCTTCATCGGCTGGGCGGGTCGGCGGCCGAGGCCAACCGATTCGGCCGCGACTACGGCGTGGTCTACCGCCCCTCCCCGACCACAGGCGAGCCGACACCAGTCCTTGCGCGAGCCTCACGTCGGCACGATCCCGTGGCGGGCAGATCCGCGCATCCGCCGAGCGGGCACGCCCGGGTACGGACAGCAGGTGAAGGTCCGCTCGGCGAATGAGCCGGGGTGTTTGGGCACAGCGTTCGGCAGCGGGATGGTCCGCAGTGGCGTAGCGCGATGCGAGCGTCGCGAACCCGTCCGTTAGTGAGGAGGCTCGGGAAGTCTTGCCGGAAGGAACGCGCCGGTGCTTTCCACCTCCGCTGGCTCCCGTGCCGGTACTCCAGTGGCGGCGGGGATCTCCGGCTGGCAGAGCGAACCGGGCGGTGTGATGACCTGAGCCGTCCACACCGGTGCGTGTGGGCCTCTCTTGCCGGCAGTTCTCGCAGGCGACTTCGACGAGCCGTCACGGCACACCAGTACCACGGACTGGCGTTGGCACCGTCCTGTACGTGCTCGTACGGTAACGGCCATGACCGAGACCCCGGACCAGCGCAGGTTGATCGAGATCGCTCGATCACTCAACCGCTACGAGTGGCAGCCCGTAGATGAGGAAGCCGAGTGCGGCGCTGCGTTCTTTCAGCTGGCGAAGAACATGGAGGAGAAGGATCACGGTTTCCCCCGGAGTACACAGCCGTGGACGCCGCGACTGCATACAGAGAACGTCGCCGCGCTGGCGGACGAAGTCACCGTGCTACAAGGGGAGTTCCTGCCCGAGTGGCGCGAACGCCTTCCCAACGGCTCGCCCATGGCCGAGCTGGTCAACCTGTACATCCAGGGCGCGGAGCCGGTGGTGCGGCACGCGGACGCGGTACTGGCCGCCTGGCGCACGGCGGCTCTGCCCGAGCCGACCGCTGATGAAATCGCCCACCGCACCAGATATTCGGGCACTTCGGCAGGGGATGTCGCTGCTCAATTGCGGTTCGGGATCGCTGCCAGCTGGGAGGAGGAGTCTCCTCGGTGCTTGCTTTGGGAGGAGATGGGGCCTGCCTGGAACCATCTGGGGGCGGTGCGCTCCACCATGATGGCTGCTGGTCACTACGTTCCCCTCCTGATCATCCGGCCACGCATGGCATGACCGTGCCATATCCGACAGCGGGATGCGACCCGTCCGGCAAATCCCGGCCGGCAGGCTGCGGGCCGGACACCGGCGCCTTCAGTTCGCGCGGGTGCGGGTGATCCGGCAGCGGGCCCGCCGCTACCTCAACGGAATCAGCGAGGAACCTGCGCGCGGCCCTGACCGCACAAACGCTGGTCATGCCCCAATCCCCGCCCCGCCGACGATCAATGAGGTAAGCAACGGCGACAACCCCGCCTCCTCCGCCGTGATGGGGATCCCCGGAGATGCGGTGCGGATGATCGAGGGCTGCGCCACCAAGGATCCTAGGGGACCGGCGGCTTCGAGATCGTTGTCTCCACGGCATCACTCGCGCGCGAGCCCACCGGCAGACACACCGAGGGCGCTGCGTGCGGCAGCGAGGAACACAGTCTTCGCCCGGTCCATGTCGTCAGCCGGGCAGCGCTGATCGTCCTGTACCAGCGTCGCCAGGTGCTGTGCGGCGTCGACAACATCGTCGGGGCCCACCAGTCGCAGGGCGTCCAGAGCGCTGCTGACAGCCCGGCGTTTGTCGAGCGGAGCAGGCCCACTGGGACTGGCGGCGCCGAGCGCTTTCTCGACGCGAAAGAGGAACTCCAGATACGCCGGGCGCCGGACATCGTGCTGCCGCTGTTCATTCGCGGCTGATCCGATGAGCTGCAACACGTCTGGAAGCACTTCAGCCACGCTCGTTGCCCGGTGCCGCAGAGGTCTGGCAAACCAGATAACGGGCAGACCGCCGGCTACCGCCGCCACCGCGGCGATGAGTGCAACTTCCCCGAACCCCATTGTCCGATCCTGCCAGAACGCGCAGCCGGGCGCCGGGAATCGCTTTCGCGCCGTACCGTGCGTGCTCGGCTCCCTGGCGTCATCCGGACCGGCCACTGGGCCGGTAGCCCGGAATATCGACGGGGATCACAGCAGCGCACCGGCGAGAAGACTGGACCCCAATGACCATTGCAGCACAGTGATCATTCCAGCGGTGCCACGAGCTTGACGAAGAGGCCCTGGGGGTTGGCCAGTTGAGGGACCGGCGATGGCGACTGTTCGGCGCCGACCCAGCCCCCTTGAAGAGTCGTCGGGGCAGAGGGCGACCTGGACGGAGGATGCACCCACTGGGAAGGCCAAGTACCGAGGATCCGGACGTCTCGCACCCGTCCTCGGCTTCAATAGGGGCATGGACACTGCGGTCGTCGGGTTGGTCGCAACCGTTGTGGGTGCGGTGAGCGGGGTGGTCGGAACGCTGGCTACCACCCGTCTCGGTGGAACGGAACAGAGACGCACTCAAAACGATCAATCAGCAAGACAGGAGAGGACCACGGCTTATACGAAGCTCGTCAGTGCGTGCAGCCGAACCTACAGACTGGGCTACGCCGTGCACGTGGCGGTCCAGGACACCCACGGTCGGGCAGCTCCTTCCCCGGGAGTTGCGGAGAGGCTTCAGGAGTTCAACCTGGCCGTCGAGTCCGCCCTTGAAATCGTGAGCCTCGTCAAGCTGCACGGGCCGGAGGAGATTGCACGCGCGGCCGACAACTTGGCCTCCGCCATGTCCGGCTGGCACCGCGAGGTCGCATTCCTTGCGCAAGGTGAGGGCGATACCCAATGGGCGGGCGAGGCCATCGAACTCTACGAGGAGTGGGAAGAGCGATTCATCGCCTTGGCCCGCAAGGCGCTGAGCAGCGCACCCGTGCTGGCCTAAGGGCTTTGACTTTCAGGGAAGCGGAGTGCTGCGGCCAGCGGGGCGGCGGCCCGTCCGATAACGATCCGGAAGGTGCCGCGCTTCAGGACACCGGGGACGGCGGAACGGTCGCGCAGAGCGCGGCTTGCCGACCTCGGGACGGCCGGTGAGGGGAATCCGCAGCCGGATGCCACCGTGCTCCACGGTAGTGCTGCTGCCGGGCCCGCCAAGTAGTTCCCGCAGAGTGCCGGCAGGGGCGTGGGTTGTCGCGCGGACGGACTGAGCGGTGGTCCTCGGGTAGCCCAGCAGCGCTCGATGCCGATAGTGTCGTAGCGGATGTCGAGGGCATCGTCACAGCGCATTGCGGCAGTCCACCTCTGCCTTGGCCGCGGGGTGGCTGGTCCCGATCGCCGACTGCGGGATCTGCCGGGCACCGTGTTGAGGCGGCCGTTGAACCAATACCGTGCTTCCTATGAAATCGAGTCTGCGCGAGTCCGTGGAAAAGACTTCGGCGATCGGCCGGGACGAGCCTGGGTGGAAGCGCGCCGTTGCCCGGGCCGCGCGGCTCATCGAGCCGCAGTGGCTGAGGAAGGGATGGGAGTGGAAGCGCCCGTACGCCCTGCAGAGCCTGGCACTGATCCTTTTTGCACTCGACCGCGATGAACAGCTGGACGATCCGGCGGTGCTCAGCGCCCTCGCTCCGTACGTGCACACGCCGGGCACCGAATACCTCCACACCACGGACGTTGTGGCTGCCACGCTCGCGCTCTTCACCGACCGCCTGCCCGATGACGGCGGACCGCTCAGCCGCCTGATCACCTCCCTGACGACATCCCAGACGATGGAGGGCTGGGCGACGGCGGAACTGCCGTCGATGGACACACCCGATGTCCGCATGCGGCTGGCACCCGCCCTGGAGTGGCTGGACCTAGGGCTCCCCGCCCATGCGCAGGATGCCTAGCCGAGGGGATCCGCAGAGGCGGGCGCACCAGTGCCTAGGTGGACCTCGCACACACGGGTGAACGTGTAGCGATTCGCCACCGGGTCCTGTCGTTCCAGGACGAGCCAGACGGAGGCAATGGTGGCCCAGACTCGGCTGCCGGGGCGAAGGCCGCGTCCGAGTTCGGAGGCGAGCCGGTCCGAACGCGCAGCCAGTTCGGGGGTATCGGTGCTCTGAAGTCCGTAGCCGCCACTCACATGTCCCCAGAAAAAGGGATCGGTGGGCGGCAGCTTCAGTCCGGCGGTGAGCAGGCCGACCCGGACGTGGAGGTAGAACTCGTGCAACCCGAGCTCAGGCCACACGTCGGCCACTGCGGCGGACGCCGAGGCGCGAGGCGGGCCGATCTCGATCTCCACCGGCGCCAGGGCGCCCAGTTCTCGCTGAAGATATGGGGCGGCCTCCTGGAGCCGCTGCTCATCCACGCGCCGGCCACCGCTGTCGACGTACTCGATCTTCTGCGCCGTCATGTGGAGATCGGCCTCGACGACCGGGGTGATCACATCGGGGTAACCGGCGAGGATCTTGCGCATGCGGGCGAAATAGTCCAGCACCGGGGGCTGGCCGTGTGGCAGCCACAGAACGTGCGGCCGGACCCGGTCCTCCTCGGGCCCGCCCTCCGGGACCCACAGCCGTCCCTCGCTCATGAACCGTCTCATCGGCCTCTCTCCTCATTCGTGGAAAATGCGGCGAACTCGTGGGTGACCCAGGTGACGCGGTGGTCGACTCCAGCCGGCTCGGCCGTCCTGCCGAGAACGCTGTACGCCTACGCGGCGCGAGTGCCCCGACGAGTGGTAAAGATCAGGTCGGTGAGGCGTTCGCCGAACGGGTCAGGGCCACCCAGACGCCCCGGGCGGAGTACACACCTCAGGGCCCTTCGACAGGTGAAGTCCGGGCATCGGAGAGCGTGGTCAGGCGTAGGGGTGGGCGGCCGACAGGTCTGTGCGCGCCAGATCGAGGGTGGTCAGGGTGCCGAAGTGGTCGGCGTGCTCGCCTGGATCCACCCGCCGGTAGTTGGTGATCGTGGGGACGAGCGCGGGGGTGACGTGCACTTGGTCCACTCGCAGCCGGCCCACTTTGCCGGTCGGCAGCCGCAGTTGGGGATCCTCGCGCCGGTCGGCGAGGCGGGCCGCGACATCGGTCATGTCCCCCTCCCGGAAGACGCGGCCGACGGCCGGGTTGCCGAACCACGGGTCGTCGGGGTTCTCGCGGGGGAGACAGCGCGCGGCCCGGTTGTGGGCCGGGACGAGGGACCAAGGCGGCTCCTCGTCGCCCAGGGGTGGGTGGTTGATGTCCCCACCGATTAGGCCGATGCCTCCGAATCGGTAGGCGCGGGCCACCAGGAGTTGTGCCTCGATGGCGGCGGCCTCGGTGGAGTAGGGGGTCAGGTGGGTGCTGATCACCGTAAGCGGCGCCGGCCACGGCGTGGTGAGGCTCAGTGGCTGGAACTGGATTCCGCAGTAGCCGTGGTGAAGGTCCGTTGTGCTGTAGCGGGTGTCGGAACCCACGCGTTCCAGCCGGTCCGGTTTCCAGGCGACCGCCGTGTTCAGCTGACGGGAAGGCGCGACGAACAAGTCCATCGCGAGCGCCTCACGGGCGGCCTCCGCCTCGTCGGCGTCGGTGAGCCAGTCGACCTCCTGCAACAACAGCACGTCAGGGTCGACCTCGCGGATGATGCGGACCAGACCCTCCCACCGACCGTCATCGCCGGCACCGATCTGGCAGTTCTGGCTCATCAGGTCCAATATCACGCAAGCTCCAATGAGTTGAAAGCGAAAGGATGGTGGGCCAGCGGCCCTGGCGCTCGGGGTGTCGAGGCCGTTCAGGCGCGGCGGGCTTGAATGAGCTGGTCGACGACCGGGTCGTCGCCCTGGCGGTGGAGAAGGTCGATCGCCTCGACGGTGAAGCCGTGGTCGATGAGCACGTCCTCCCACAACTGGGGCGAGAGAACCCACAAATGCACGTCCTGCGGCTCAAGGCCCTTCAGCTGCACCGTCAGCTGTCGTGTTTCGAGGCTGCTGGAGGGCGGCTGGCCGTGGAGGTCGGTGTGCAGGACGGAGAACACGAGCCGTCCACCTGGTCGCAGTCCGCGGTGCAAGGCGGGCAGGCTGCGGTGGGGGTGGAGGTAGCCGAGGCCGTGGACCGAATACACCAGGTCGTACGGCTCGCAGCGGCGCAGGTGATCGACGGCGTCGCCGAGCAGGAAGCAGACCCCGGGGACGTCGACGTACTGGAGTAGGGCACGCTGATACTGAGTGGGCGCAACGTCGATGGCGTCGACGACAGCGCGGTGGTCGCGGGCGAGGTGGGCGGCGTAGTGGCCGCCGCCGCAGCCAAGGTCGAGCAGCCGCTTGCCGCCGATGCCGCCGAGCACACCGGTGTCCGGCCCCGCATCACCAGGTGTACCCCAGTGGATCTGGACGGGATCCGGAGTCCGGAATCCCCGGTCCAGCTGGTACTGGCCGTAGACCGTCCACGCCTGACGATTCATCTTCTCGCCGTTCATCTGCACTCTCCGTTTCCGACGTGGTCGAGGTGGTGCTGCGGTTGCCGACTGCCAGGGCCGTAGTGGGTGAGTCCTGGTTTGGCCGGCCGGGATGGAGAACGCGGGGCCAACTCCTGGGCCGGGGCTAGGTATGTGATCCGATCCGCTCAGGAACCCTCGGTGTTCCAGGTGAAGACGAGGCGGCTGTGCGGCTTGTCCAGCACATGCCCGGCGGGCAGGTCCTGGTCGGCGGTGCCCGCAGGGAACACGGCCAGTTCGGGGTAGCCGGTGCCACGAAAGTGCTGGTCCCATGTGCGCACCGCGGCGGCGAGCTGTTCGGCGAGGCGGGTGCCGTCGGGGCCGTAGGCGTGGGCGATGAACTCGGCCCATCCCTCGTCGGAGCTTGCGGTGCCGGTGACCGGGACGTGGGTGAGGTAGGCCAGGGAACCGTCGACGAGCACGGCGGGGGCGTTTGCCCCGCGGGGCACGGCGGCGATGGCGGTGTCCCGAGCGCGGTCGAGTGCGAGGCGGCAGAAGCCGGGCAGGGTGGTGGCGAGATAGAGCTGGAGGGTTTCGAAGGACTCCTGCGGTCCGACGGTCACGCCGGTGGGCAGCTCGTGCCGTGCACCTTGTAGTGCGTCCTCGATGCCGGACACATCGGCCGGTTCGCCGTCCTCGAAGCGCAGTTGCAGCTCCCCGCCGCGCAGCTCGGCGACCGGGGTGGTGCGGGATGCGCTGCCGCGGTCCCGTACGAACCCGCAGAACGTGAAGCCGCGGGCATGCAGCACGCCGCCGTGCTTCTGGAAGGTGATGGCGCGGGTATAGCCGTGAATCTCCAACGGCATTACCAGGTACCGGCCTTGGGCGAGCTGTGCGCGCCAGGCAGGGGCGATGTCCCAGCAGTTGTAGGTGACGACACAGCCGCCGAAACCGGCCGCCGGCACATGGCCGGGGGCGCCGAGGTGTCCGTCGCCGAGGAGCGCGGTGACCCGGCCGCTGCCGGCTTCGGCGGTGAAGCGGCGGGTTCGCGCGACGACGTACGGATCGATGTCGACGCTCACCACCCGGCCGCCCGGGCCAACGACGTGGGCGAGGAGTTCGGCGTTGTAGCCGCCGGATCCCACCTCGCACACCGTCATGCCCGACTCCAGGCGGAGGCTTTCGATCATGTCGGCCTGGAGCCAGGGGGCGGACACCGAGCTGGTGGCCTGCCCGTCGTCGCGGCGTGTGATGACAGCGAGGTCGTCGTCGTACGCCGTGGTCAACGGGCTCTCGGGCGTGAACCGGTGACGCGGCACCGCCCGCAGGGCCGCCCGGACCTCGTTCGAAGGCGCCCACCCGCCGACGACAACCCTCGCGGTCATGTCCTGCCGCAGTCGCACGGCCTGGGCCGGTTCGCCGTCCACGCGCGGGTGGGCAATCGCGTGCGGGTAGGCGCGCGCGGGCGGCAGGCCGGGGAGGACGCCGGGCCAGACGGCATCCAGCGCCTGCGCGGAGGGGGCAAAGATCTGGTCGAGGTGGGCCAGGGTGTGCAGGGGATGCCACTCCCACCGTGTGAACTTGTCGGGTTCGCGGCAGGCGAGCGTGCCGGAATGGGCGGTGACGCGGACCACGGCGGTCAGGCGGGAGATGCCGTGGTTGTCGTCCCAGAGCATGCTCAGCACATGCGCGTCGACTGGGTCGGCGACCAGGCCGGTCTCCTCGGCCAGTTCACGCACCGCCGTCTGCTCGAACGGCTCGGCCCCCTCCGTACGCCCGCCCGGTAGTTCCCACATCTGGCTGGTGGAGCGGCCCAGCAGGACCCGGCCGTTGGTGTCGGTCACGACCGCGCAGGCGCCGGTCACCGCGTGCGTAGCGGGCCGGTGTTTCTCCGCCACCGTGGCGTGGTCCTGGCACGGGCTGCGCAGGATCACCAGGGCGAGCCCGTCCGCATCGAAGCGCTGGACCTGCTCCCATCCGGCACTCAGCAGACTGATCTCGTCCTCGTCCAGGGCGATGTCCCGCTTCTTCGCCGGAGTGTTCGCGGCGAGCGGGGTGATCACCACGATCGCTCCGTCCTCGCGCAGCCGGCGCCCGAGGTCGTGCATGACCCGGGTGCGATCACCCAGGAACGCGTACGCGAGCCGGAGCGTGATCAGGTCGTACGTGTTCTCCTCCAAAAGCGCGAGGTCGTCCCGCTCGACGTCGAGCCGCAGCCAGCGCACACCGGCCGGACTGGCGGCGCGGGCGTGGTCGAGGGCGCTGCCGGCCCAGTCCACGGCGTCGACCCTGTGGCCCGTCGATGCCAGATGGACGGCCAACTCCCCCAGACCGCAGCCGACGTCAAGGGCCCGGCCACCGTCGCCGGGGGCCGGTACGTGCTCGGCCAGCAGCGCCCGTTCCGCGTCCCCGAGGGAGCGGAAGCGCCGCTCTTGCGCGTAGTGGGTGTTCCACTCTTCCTGCTGTACGTATCCCAACGGAGTTGCTCCTTCGCGCCGTTCGGTCGAGGGGCGGGTCATCGGTCGGTGGACAGGGCGAGGAGTTCGGCGAACAGGCCGCCGCCGGAGGCGAGTTGGTCGTAGGTGCCGTGTTCGGCGATCCGGCCGCGCGTCATGACGATGATCTTGTCGGCGATCTGGGTGTTGACCAGCTGGTGGGTGACCACGATCGTCATGCGGCCGCCGGCGATCGACTTGATCTGTTCGAGGATGGCGTGTTCGCCGCGGGCGTCCATCTGGCTGGTCGGTTCGTCCAGGATCAGCAGCTCCGGCTGCCGGTACAGGGCCCGCGCGCACGCCAGGCGCTGCCACTGCCCGCCCGACAGCTCGGTTCCGCCCCAGAACTCCCGCGCCAGGAGCGTGTCCAGGCCGTGCGGCAGTTCCTCGATGGCCTCGCGCAGGCCGACGGCTTCCAGTGCCTGCCATACCAAGTCGTCGTCGAAGGTGAGGGGTTGGCCGAGGGTGACGTTGTCGCGGACGTTGAGGGGCCACTGCGCGAAGTTCTGCGGTACGAGTCCGGAGCGCTCCCAGAGTCTGTCCGGGTCGAGGCCAGTGAGGTCGTGGCCGTTCCAGCTCACGGTGCCCCGGTCGGCGAGGAAGATCCCGGCGAGGAGCCTGGTCAGCGTGGACTTCCCGGAGCCGTTCTCGCCGACCACGGCGAGGATCTCCCCGCGCCGCACGGTCAGCGACACCCCGGCCACCGCCGGGGTGTCCTTGCCGGGGTAGCGGTAGACGGCCTCGTCGAGCCGGATCTCCTCCACCGGCCCGGCAAGGGTCAACTCGCCGCGTTTCGGGGCGCGTTCGGCGGCGAAGGCGAGGAAGGCTTCCATGTCCGCCAGGTAGAGGGCGGTGTGGAACATGGCGGCGCCGTTGATGACGAGCTGGCTGAGGGCGGCGAGGGTGGTCTGGACGGCGACGACCGCGGTGGCGGCGATGGCCGGTTCGATGCGTCCGGTGGCGGCCAGGTAGGCGAGCGCGGCCCAGGTGACGGTGAGGAAGACACCGCCGATCGCGGAACTGGCCAGCACGATCCGCAGCATCCTCGGCGCCATCGCGAGGGTGCGGCGGTCGATGCGTTCGGAGATCGTACGGTGCCAGAACCCCAGGTAGGGGACCATGCCGTTGGCGCGGATCTCGTCGGTGAACTTCGGGCTGGTCGCCCAACCGCGCATGTTCTGGCGGACGTTGCGGTCGCCGACGTTGGCGTAGTGCGTCTCGTAGTTGATGCGCGCGTGCAGGATCGCGCCCACGGCGGCGGGCACGACGGCGAGCAGGAGCAGCGGCAGCATCAGCGGGTTGAGCACCAGCAGCACCCCGCTCGCGGTGACCATGCGGGCCACGGCGGCGGCGAAGCGGGTGGCGTCCTGCACCATCACATGGCCTCGGACCACCCCCATTTCCGCGGCCTCCTGTCGGTCCGCGAAGCCGTCCTCGGCGCGGGCGGCGGCCTCCACCCGGCACACCGCCTCGACCAGCGCGCTGTCGGCTTCCGTGGTCAGCCGCGGGGTGATCCGCCCGTCCGCGTACGAGGAGAGCGCGCTCGCGATGCGGCTGGCTGCCGCGGCGATGGCGATGCCCAGCAGTGCGGGCAGCGCCTGGTGCAGCCGTTCGGCCACCGGCCCGGCGGCCAGGATCGGCCGCATGGCGTGCCGGGTGTAGGTCAGCAGCAGGCCGGCGGCCACGGCGGTCAGTACCGTGCAGCCCGTCAGCAGCAGGACCGCGGACCGGTCGGTGGCCCACGCCATCCGCGCGGTCTGGCCCAGCACCCGCGGCAGCCGGGCGCACATCTGCCCGAACGATGCCTCGTCCAATGGGTTCTTGGCGTACCGGCCCTCGTAGCGGATCTCCGCCGGCGCCGGCGGCGGCACGGCCGCCCGCGAGCCGCCGTCGGACGGTCCGGCATCGGGCGAGGTGTTCTGCGCGGGGACGAGGTCGCGGTTCACGAGCCACCCCCGCTCGTCGGAACGATGATGTTGCCGTACCGGCGGCCGACTTGGAAATTCTCCAGGACCTGCCGGGTGTAGGGGTGGCAGTCGGCGGGCGGATCTCCGGGATCGACCCACAGGATCTGCTCGTGCTTGTGGGGCTCGGCGTTGTACGGCTCTCCCTGCCACCGATACGCGACGAACACGACCCCGATCACCCGCACACCGTCGCTGTCGAGGTAGTGCACCACCTGCCCGAACTCCAGGTCGTCGTCGGCGACACGGATCCCAGTTTCCTCGGCCAGCTCACGCAGGGCGCCCGCGTCGAGGAACTCGCCGGCTTCGAGTTTTCCGCCGACCACGGTGACCTGGTTCGCGCTGGTCTTCGACGTCGCGTTGTGCCGCACCGCGAGGATGCGCCCGTCGCCGCGCACCACCAGCACCATCACGTTCGACGGACTCAGATACGGATCGTTCATGCCGTCTGCACCTCCAGCCGGGCCAGCGTCGCCCGCCCGCGCTCGACGATCTCGCGGTCGCCGTTGGGTACCCCCCAGGAGATGGCGCTCGCCGCGTCCAGCGCGGACAGGCAGCGCAGCGCCCGCTCTTCCTCAGCGGTGAGCTCCCGGCCGTACCCGGTCCAGAACGCCTCCTCCAGAGCAGGATGCGCAGCCCAGGGGCCGCAGGCGAGGGGGACGACATCGGCGACCACGGCGTGCGGGCGGGCGCGCTCTAGGTCCACCGCCCCGAACACGCTGCTCCGTCGGTCCGAGTCCAGCAGCCAGTTGCGGGGCTGGAAGTCTCCGTGGATGTATCCGGCGGGCAGCGCACCGACGTGTTCGAGCACGGATGCATGTCGCCTCACGGTCCGGCGTTCCGCGGGGCTGATCAGGTCACCGGCCCGTTCCAGGTGCTTGTCGGCGCCGCCGGCAGCGCGGGCGATCTCGGCGGCGGCGTCCAAGCGGTCCTGGAGGCAGAGATCGTTCTCTCCGCCGTGGAAGCGCCGCAGCCAGCTGCCGGCCTGCCGGTGCAGGGCGCGCTGCTCGGCGGGGGTGAGGGAGAGCGACTTCACCGGGCTCCCCGCGACCAGGGAGAGGAGCAGCGCCTGCTGATGCGGGTCGGTTCCCCGGAGCAAGGGGACGGTGCCCGGCTGAAGACCGGGTGCGACTTCGCGCAGGGCGCGGGTTTCGCGGCCGAAGAATTTCGGGTTCGGGGACAGCTTCGCGAAGACGCGCTCGGTGTCACAAGTCAGTTCCCACACACGGGAGTTGGGGCGGTCGTGGGAGACGTTGCGTGCGGACCGTACCGGGCCGACGATGCCCTGGGCCCATTCCCGCAGGGCGGGCGGGATCGGATGGCCGACGCTCATGCCCCCCACCTCGGTGTCGGTCGTGACGTATCAGCGAGGGGCGACAAGGCAACACCGGCACCGGCACCGACCGGCACACGGGAACGAACAGCCGTCCAGGCGGCCTCGGGACGTCCAGGGACAGGATGGGCGAAAACAGGGGTGGGGCGCATGATTCCTCCTGCGATTGACGGTGCGAGCGAACGAGCGTGTACAGGTGCGGGCGCGGACGGTCGACACCCGTAGGCATCACCAACAGCGCGGCGGGCAGGCCAGGTTGGGGATGACTGATGATGACCGGGACAACGAGCCGGACGCCGCTTTCGAACACGCGTGTTTGAGTCGCGTCCCCACCCCACGGTTACGGGGCGCAGGCGTCGCGCACCCCTGAATCGCGCGGCGGACGGGGATGCCGGCCGTGGCCGAATCGCCGCGCACTGGTACTTCTGCAACCCAGGAAACGGGAAGACACCATCGTCTTGGGCCAGCCGGGCCGGCGTGCGGGATGGACGGTTGGTCCCCAGTGCCAGCTCCGAGCCCCACAGGCTCGGCACGCCGAGCGGGCTCATCAGAGATCGCGGCTCCTGTTCAAAGGCGTTGTGATGGCCCTCTCGACGCCCCAACCGCCGGTGTGAATCCGAGCGTAGAGCCGGCCAAGGTCCACTTTGCATCGCCGGTCCTCAACCCACTGGCTGAGCGTTTTGCTCTCGCTGAACGCCGAGTAGTACCGCGCCCCGCACACACCGGATCCCCTGGACAGCTTCCCGGACGGGGCTCCCCCGCCAGAACGACGATCCGATGGAGCAGTCACGGACACCAAGGGTCCCTGGTCCCTGGTCAGGCCGTCGCGGGCAAGCCCTTTGAGCGCGGCACAGATGACCTCGTCGCCGACCCTGTATCCGCTCACGAGGTCGGCACGTTCCAGGGTGGCACCGGGCGGTATCTCGCCGTCGAGGATGGCCTCGCGGAGCCTGCGGTACACCCCATCAGCCTGGCTGGCGTGTTTCAGATCGAGGCCGCTGACCTCGCTGAGAAGGAGTTCGGTCGGATCGGTTTCGATGGCCACGGGGTTCCTGTGGTAGTCGGTCGGGGTCGGTGAGCCTGGTGGAGCTACAGCCGCAGGACGGTGCCTTTGCGGTCCGATGGTCCGCCGCCCCGTGCTCCCTGCGCACCGCCTGTGCCGACGTCGGGGGCACTGGTGCCGGGAGGTTCGGCGAGGAGTCGGGCAAGCGCCTTTTTGAGCTTGCCTTCTACCTCCTCGGTCAGGTCCTTTCCGTCCACGGTGACCACGCGAACTGAGTTGGTGCTGGCGATGCCGGCGCCTTTCCTGCCGCTGCGGCGCTGGGTTTCGAAGGCCATGTGCAGGGTCGCTTTCGCGGAGGCAACAGCGATCACGTACCGCCCTTTGCTGTCGCGTCCGACGGAGACGGAGATGTCCCCCCGGCCGTACAGGGTCTTCTCGCACTGGCCCAGGTTTTGGCGGATCTCCATCGGGAGTACGTCATGTTCACCGAGCGGAGTCAGGACGGGCAGGGCCGCCGGACCGGCCGCGTCGGCGGGCAACCGCTCAAGCAGAGCGCGGTACTCCACCCACGATGCTGTTGTGGGACGTCGCTCGCCGTCCTGGAACAGCTGGTAGTCGGACCGTCTCCATCCTCTGCTGCCGCGCCGGACAACGGTCTCGATCCGCAGGCGGCCGTTTATGTGCGTGAGGCGGATGGCCGCCTCACTGTCGTACGTGATCAAAGGCTTGACCCCGGACTCGCGGGCCATGGTCTCGGCCTCACGCTGCACTGACAGCGGGATGAACAGCCCCTGCTCAGTCGGGGTTTGATGGGTGGCGGGCACGGTTGGACTACTCCTTCTGGTTGAGACCGTGAGATGGGGCGATGGGCGGTCCTGCTCTATGCGGCGGCACCCACGCGGGGAGCTGGGCGTGGTGCAGCACGGGGTACACGGGGTGCCCTGGTCGAGCAGCCAGCAGCCTGGTAGTTGGCCAACTCGGTCTGCCTCAGGCGGGGTTGCTATCGGCAAGGCAGTCGCGGACGACAAACCCTCGTCCTTTCTCAACTGAGCACGCACCGTGCACTGTTGGCATGCGGTCCGAGGGTCGGAGCCCGCCTGCCCTCCGCGTCGAACAGGGCCGTCATCTAGTGCCGACAACCCTTCACCCAGCGGTAGTTGAGCCGGGCAGCGGCAGGACCGTTCCAGTTTCGATTTGGTAGGCGGCTTCCAGCAGTCGGTGGAAGCGGCGGCCACGGCTGTCGCTTGCTGCGTGGGCTCGGCTTTCTCGGACCCGGATCCACCACTCCCGGCCCTCGGGGGTGGCGAACAGGGCACCAGCTGCGTCATGAACCCCGTCGTCCGACAGGGCGCCGACGCGATGCAGCGCCTCCCACGCGGAAACCCATGCGTTGCGGTGCACGTGAAGTCGGCGCTCGCGGGGGTCGAGCGGTATCAGGTTGCCCCAGATCTCGCGAAGTCCGGGACGTTCGACCTGAGTTGCGAGGAGCCGCTGGTGTATCCGTGCGCTCTCAAGGACGGTCCGGTCGCGGTGCCGGCGCTCGCTGAGGACGACGTGGGCAAGGCCCGTGCCCGCGATGGTGAGCAACGCGGCCGTCATCACACGGTTGCTGCGCATGGGAGATCACTTCCTTCTCTGACATCGGCCGGATACAGACGTTGGTGCGTGCCCGTTCTGAAGCCCCAACAGGTGCTGGGAAGCCAAGGGCCCCGTGAGGGCGAGCCGATAGAACCGGGCAAACGCGGCGGTGTACCGGGAGGCCTGTTCACGGTGTTCAAGGACGACCGGCCTAGGGGTCACAGGGAGGACAACCCGGTGGCTGTCGATGATCACGAAGGGCTCCATGGGGAGGTCCTCCGGCGTACGGCCCGCGTGCAGGGGAATCAGCGACACCGAGAGGTTCGTGGCCGGGCGGAGAAGTCCCAGCAGGTGGCTGATCTGGGCGCGCATGACGTCATGGCCGCCGACTTGGCGGTGAAGCACCGATTCCTCAAGTACGAACGCGACGGGTACGCCGTTGGGAAGGACGGCTTCGTCGTGACCACACTCCCGGGCCAGCGGATACGAGCGAACGGCCTCCCGATATCCGTAGATCTGCAAGGGCCCCGGCACGAGAGTCGAGGCGTAGATCCGTATACGCCGTGCCCGCTGCCACGGCACTCCCCAGATGGTGGGCCTGCCCGGATTTGATGCATTCCGCGCCCCACCCGCGTTCAGGCGTTCGTCGCTTCGCATGGTCATTGCCATGGCAGCCGTTGTCCGTCAGGGCCGGACAGGTTGGGCATCCACTTCTCTGGGCCAACGCCGTCTCTGTTCATCTTTGGAGCCTTCTCAGTGGTGTCGAGTCGTTCAGAACAAAACGGACTGGTGCGGCGACACGCCCTCATCCGAGCCGACCCGGGCCGGAACGCGGCCGGTGCGCTCGTCCTGGAGAGCCCAAGGTCCTCGGAACACTGCGTCGTTCTGGGCCCGCCGTTCGTCCGGGATCCCGTGTGTGCGATTGAGGCCGTCGCTCAACGCCCCTGGAATGCAGTGCAGTTGATAGCCACGCGTTGATCATGAGGTGCCTCCGTTCACCGCAAGGACGGTGAGCTCGTCTTCGAGGCCTTCAAGGTCGCCGAGCACGCGACGGATGGCGATCTGACGCTCGGTCCAGTGCCGTTTCAGATCCAGCTCGGCGTCTCGCGGCAGGCTGTACTCGGCGGTGGTGGCGCCGTAGAGGCTGAACAGCATGTACAGCAGGGCGATCCGGGCGCAGGCTCGCACCTCCTGGATCGGGAGGCTGGGGTGTTCCGAGCGGTAGGCCCTGACCATGGCCAGGGCGCAGTCCGTCCAGTTGGTGCTGGTGGCGACGGTGCGCGGGTCGAATGCGGCTCGCCCCAGTTCCCAGGCCGGCATCGCGCTGGCGCAGCGGAAGTCGATGATTCCGGTGACGGCGTTGAAGAGGGTGATCAGGTTGGTGCGGGTGAGATCCGCGTGCAGGGCCTGTTCCACGAGCGTCTCGGGCAGTTGTTCCCGCAGCGCGGCCGAGTGGGCGCGTAAGTCTGTCCGCCGACGGTCGAGGTCGACTCGCAGTTGGTCAAGTTGGTCATGGCCCTGTCGTGTGGCTCTGGCCGTCACGGTGTCGCACTTCGCTACCGCATCCTCGACGGACTCCGTCCGCCAGCGGGTGTGCTGCACGCGCTTGGGCAGCGGGTACGCGGCGAGCACACGGTGCATGCGCCCCATGACGACGCCGATGCTTTCGGCGAGGGACACCGTCATGGCCGACGTGGTCACCCGGCCAGGGGCCTCGTCCACGACAGCCCATGCACTGCCTTCCGCGATGGTGACCAGGTTGTCGTCGGCATCGGGCCACACGCTTGGAACGGGGAGTTTCGCGGCTCGGCAGTATTCGGACATGTCCCACGCGTTGCGTGCCTCGTCCAGGTCGGCCATGGCGGGGTACTGCTTGACGAACAGCCGCAGTCCGTCGTCGGTCAGGACTCGCCAGTTGATCGTGTCCGTGCCCATGTGCACCGGCTCGACGACGTCGACGACGAGCCCGTACCGGTCCTCCAGCACGTCAGCCGTCAGCTGTGCACCCCGCTCTGCTTCGTCCATCTGGATATCACCGGCCTTCGTGGGCGTTGGGGCGGCGGGCAGTGAGGACGGTGAACGCGTTGTCCTCCGTGAGCACTCCGCTGTCGGCCAAGGGGGTGAGGGCGTTGGTGACGGCCGACTCGAAGGCGTCACGGTGGTCGCCGAACAGATGCGGGGCCGCGAATGACGTCGAGTACAGGTAGCCCAGCACCTGGGAGATCGTCCACTGGCGGCGGACGGGCACGACCGCGGAGGTGACGTGTGAGAAGGAAGAGGCACGAAGTACTTCCTCATACGGCGGTTCCGGAGTGCTGAAGGGCCCGTCGCCGGCCTTGCGTTGCTCGCCGAGGAAGTCCTGGACGACCTCGCGGGCGGTCTGCTGCCACGGAGTGCCGGCGGTCCACAGACTTCGGTCGCTGAAGACCGCGACCACGCCGTCCGGTGCCAGGTACTCACTGAGGCGGTCGAGGAAGCGGGGTTGGTTCAGCCGGTGGAAGACACGGCCGCAGGTGACGAGATGTGGCTGCCATCCTTCCGGTGGCAGAAAGTCCTCCGCCAGCGCATGTCGAAGCTGGAGCCGTTGGGCAGCGTCGAGCGTGGGACGGAGCATGGCTTCGGCTTCCGTGAGCATTCCCGGCTCGGCATCGACCGCGACCAGGTCGTCGAAGTACTGCCAGAGGGCGTGGACAACGAGTCCCGGGCCGCTGCCGATGTCCAGAAGGCGGCGCGGACTGCCGGTGGGCGCCGCCTGGTCGAGAAGGGCGGCGAGAGCGACAGGGATACCCGGACGGAAGCGTCGGTAGTAGGCGGGAGTTCCGGCGAATGCGTTCACGGACGCCAGCCACCCCAGACGTGCTTGTCGCTGTCCAGGCGCAGGTTCTCCAGCATGGTGTGCGCTGCGTCGACCAGTGCGATGTCGCGACGCTGGATCCCCCAGGACAGCGAGTCCAGAGCGTCCAGCGCCGCGTACGCCCGGCACGCGACCTCTTCTTCTTCGGTCAGGCGACGGCCGTATCCGTGGTGGAAGGCTGCGGCCAGGTCGGGCTGGTGGTGCAGGATCCGGTAGCGCAGGCGGCTCATGTCCCGGTAGACGGCGGGGCGGAGTTCGGCTCGCTCGAAGTCGATGACCCGCAGCAGTTGCTCGGTCTCGTCCCATATCCAGTTCTTGGGCATGTAGTCGCCGTGGCTGGCCACCCGCGGCAGGTGCGGCGGAGCGTGTCGGGCGAGCGAGCGCACCAGCGCGATGTCGTGCTCCGGCACATACATCGCGGTGCGGTCCAGGAGATCGTCGGCTGCTCGTCCCCACTCCTCCTGGGTTGATTCCGATGTCGGCCCGTCGCCTGCCGCAGCGTGATGCCGGGCGAGCAGTTCACCGGCCTGCTCGTACGCCTTGCGTTCCTGCTCGGCCGGCAGACGCAGCCGGTCGAGGCCGCGCCCGGAGACGGCAGTGACCAGGATGGTGCGTGTCTCGCTGCCCACTGCGACCAGTTCCGGAGCGCGGCCCGTACCGAGGGCGATCGTCCATTTCCGGTATGCGTCGACCTCGCGTTGGTGCGGCTTGCGCCCCGCATGCTGCTTGGCAAACCACCGTTCGCCCCCAGCGCCGTTGATTTCCCACACGGACGGCCGGTGATCTCCGGGCCGGGTGTGTTCGGCGACCACGGCGTACGTGTCGGTCACCGACCCCACCAACTGGTGGAGTGCGCTGGGCATGTCGGTCACGTTGGTGCGTCCTTCCATTCTCTGAACCATCCGGTCCGACCACACGTTGTGGTCAGTTGGACACTTTTGGTGGTGTTCGTGTGCGGGTGGGCAGCTTGCCAAGAGCTACTGACAATGCGCTCTGGCCTGGTCATCTGCGCGCTATGGCGAGGTGTCTGCGCATGTGGGGCTCAGGCGCGTGCAAGCCACCGCTGCCGCTCGCCGTCGGTGACCACACGCTGGTCATGGTCGAGTTCCAGTTGGGCGAGCCGGGCGTAGTGCTCGACCACATCCGTGCCGAAGGCCGCTTCCGCGAGGGCGCTGTTCTGGAAGGCGGCCAGGGCGTGGGTGAGGGTGGGCGGCACGGGCGTACCGCCCACCCTGTAGGCGTTCCCGGTCACCTCGGGGCCGGGGGAGAGCTTCTGTTCGATGCCGTGGTCGATGGCCGCCAGAACCGCAGCCAGAGCGAGATACGGGTTGGCATCCGCGCCCGGCACGCGGATCTCAAGGTGCAGGCCCTCGCCGTGGCCGACAACACGGACAGCGCACGTCCGGTTGTCGTAGCCCCAACTGAATGTGGTCGGCGCGCACGCCCTGGGCGTGAACCGCTTGTAGGAGTTGACGTTGGGACCGTACAGCGGCCCCAGATCCGGCAAGCCGTCGAGGAGGCCCGCGACGGCATACCGGCCGATCTGGGACAGTCCGCCGCTGGGCTCGTGCAGTTGGCTGATTCCCTTCGACCACAGCGAGACGTGCAGGTGCAGGCCGTTGGCCTGGCCGGTGGCCGGGGCTGCCATGAAGCTGGGCGCCAGTCCCGCTCGTGATCCCAGGGCGCGTACCGCGTGCTTGAAGAGGGGATGCCGGTCGCAGGCGGTGAGCGCGGACCCGTACGGGAAGGTCACCTCGACCTGGCCGGGGCCGGCCTCGGTCTTGATGGCTTCCACGGGCATTCCGGCGCCGGCGAGCGCACGCTGAAGACGACGGACGAAACGGGCGGATACCGGATCGTGGTCGAGGGCATAGTCCAGGTTCTCCGTCGTCAACGGACGCAGCCCCTGAAAGCCGGCCTGTTCCGCGTCCGCGTACGTGCCCTTGTAGAGGACGAACTCGGTCTCCATCCCAGCCTTGGCGTGCAGGCCGTGCCGGGCCAGCCGGGTCAGCTGCGCGTGGAGGACCTGGCGGGGCGCGATGTCGATGGGCGTTCCGTCCCGGTACACGGCATCGCCGAGCACGATGGCGGTGCGCGGCAGCCACGGCACCACGCGCAGGGTCGACAGCGCCGGTTGCACGGACAGGTCCTGATAGCCGGTATCCCACGAGGTCAGCGCGAAGCCTTCCACCGGACTCATGTCGACGTCGGTGGCCAGGACGTACGCGCACACCTCGGCGCCATGGTGCGCGACTCGCTTGATGAAGTGGTCAGCGTCGTACCCCTTCCCCTTCAATCGTCCCTGCAGGTCGGGGACGGCCAGCAGGACCGTGTCTATCCCGCCCGCCTTGACGAGGTTCCGCAGGTCTGTCAGGGAGAACGCCTTTTCGGAGTTGCCGCCCGAAGCGGGAGTGGACGCCGTGGCGAGGCGTGCCGTGGTCCCGTTGCCGGTCGCGGTCCCTGTCATCAGACGACCTCGTCTTCGTACGCGCTCGCCGAGCGGTCGGAGTTCTGCACCGGCACCTCGTAGGAACGTCGCCCCTTGAAACGCCACGAGATCCAGGCCAGCGCCAGAACGGACACCAGCGCTACCGACGCGTAGTTGAACGACTCGACGGACACCAGCCCACCGCCCTCCGGGCGGGTCTGCGGCAAGCAGAAGAGCACGGTCACGAAGCCGACCCAGACCACCGCTGTCCAGCCGATCGGCTCGCTCCACTTACCCAGGTGCCAGGGACCGCGTACGAACCGCCTGCCGGCGCGCAACCGCAGGTAGACCGGGATGGCGTAGGCGGGGGTGATACCGATGACGTTGATGGAAGTGATCGCGGTGTAGGCGGTGGTGGAGTACAGCGAGGGCAGGGCGAGGATGAAGGGGACGACGACGGAGAGCCAGACGGCCGGGACGGGGGTCTTGGTGCGACTCAGGCGCCGCCAGGTGTTGGAGAAGGGCAGGGCACCGTCCCGCGAGAACGCGAACACCATCCTCGACGCTGACGCGAGTCCGGCGTTCGCACAGAACAACTGCGCCACGATGACAACCAGCAGCAGAGCCTTGGCTGCGGTGGGGCCGAGCGCGTCGAGGAAGATCTGGGCCGGGGGGACGCCGGTCGCGCTGCCCACGGTGCCGGCGTAGTCCTGGATCGCGAAGAGCATCCCGGCGAGCAGGACGAAGCCGACGACCCACGACCAGAAGATCGAGCGGACGATGCCACGGGCGGCACTGACCTGCGCGTGCACCGTCTCCTCCGACAGGTGCGCGGACGCGTCGTAGCCGCTGAAGGTGTACTGGGCCAACAGCAGGCCCAGCAGCCCGACATAGAGCGGGTTGCTCCAGCCCGTGTGGTTACTGAACTCGCCGAACACGAAGCCGGGCGACTGGTGGTGGGAGGGTACGAGGGCGAGCGCGCCGACGATCACCGCGACACCGGTGACGTGCCACCACACACTGATCGAGTTCAGGATGCTGACCAGGCGCACGCCGAAGAGGTTGAGTGTGGCAAGCAGCAGCAGGATGACCGCGAAGATGCCCAGAGTCTTCTCCGGGGTGGGAGTGAAACCCCACTGCAAGTTGAGCCAGGCGCCGGTGAACAGAGCGATCCCGTAGCAGCCGCCGGCCATCCCGCCCAGCAGACCGAGCAGGTTGAGCCATCCCGTGGCATAACCCCACCGAGGGCCACCGAGCTTGCTGGCCATGAAGTACAGGGCACCGCTGACGGGGTAGGCGGACGTGACCTCGGCGAGCGCGGCACCGACGGCCAGCACCATCAGCCCGACTACGGCCCAGCCCCACATCATGACGGCCGGCCCGCCCGTGACGAGTCCGAAGCCGAAGAGCGTCATGCAGCCCGACAGAACAGAGATGATCGAAAAGCTCAGCGCGAAGTTTCCGAACGGGCCCATGCGCCTGGTCAGGGCAGGCTCGTAGCCGAGCTCTCGAAGGTAGGCATCATCGGACTTCCGATGTGCGGCGTGGCGGGTGGGATCTGCGTGGGTCACTGAACTACCTCCAGGGCATCAAGGAGAGCAATTACTGACGAGGGCATGCCAAATAGGGGCTACTCGGTACTTACTGACGATCACGGGTGCGGACCGGCCCGAGGCCTGTGATTGTGGGCGTAGGAAAGGGACTCCGCGCGTGCTCGAAGAAGCAGTGCCTCGCCGGGATCTGCCGCTGCTGCGCCGTCATGCACCGACGTCCAGGGCTCGCGCGCCGCGTACGGCCCCATCGCCTCGAAGACCTCAGCGGCCTCCCAATGCCGGTGGCCCGCCCACAACGCGTAGGCGAGATGGTTGAGGTCGGCCACCGAACACAGCCCAGGCGGCACCTTCTGGAACCAGTCGTAGAAGGCACTCAGCGTGTAGCCGAGCGCTGGTTCCTCCGCCCACTGTCGCCGCCACAGCGGATCAACACGGGCCCGACGCTGCTCGATCACCGCGTACGTCGGCAGAAGAAGCAGTGGCGATCTGAGAGGGCGCTGCCCCGCCACCGACCAGCTGAAGTCAACGACCGCGGCCAGGGAGGCAGCTCGCGGGACATCAAGGGCGAGCATGAACTGCAGCACGCGATGGTAAGCCTCGCGGTTGTACGGATCACGCTGGTTGACCTCATAGAGCAGACCCCACGGCCCACTCGGCAACATCGGCTCGTCGGACAACAAGCGGTGTTCACGCCGCAGTTGGCGTGTGTCGATCTGCGCCAACGCCATCAGGCACACCCACGGCACGGGATCACGCGGCGCACGACGAGCCGCCAACAAGGCATCGCGTCGCGCCTTGGTCTCGAACTCCGGGGTCTGCGGATGTTGTTGGCGGTGCGCCCGCAACGCTCGCTCGACGGCGACGCGGACACTCATGAGCTGCGCGTCGTAGCTGCCCGGCTCTTCGTCGAGCCAGACGCTGACCACGTCCGACCGGGCAGCCGCCACTGCCAGCAGTTGAGTGCGCGACGTTCGCAGAGCCCAGTGCCCGTCTGTCTTCGACAGCAGATCCCGAGCCGTTCTCCAGCGCCCAGCCTCCAGTTCGACCAAGGCCACGCGCAGGTCGTCGTCATGGCCGGCCGGGTGATACACGAGACGCATCAGAGTTCCTCACCACGGACGACGCGACGCCGGCGAGTGAGATCAGGACCGTTCTTCTTATGCGTGCGGACCTTACGAGTTGGCGCTCTCTCTGGAATGGACGTGAATGTCATCGAGGGCCTTAGACAGGTGGGGGGATGGGGCCGCAAACGGCATGGGTGACGTGCTGTCCGAGCGGCGGGAGGCTGGATACCGAGTCGGCCGCCCTAGAAACGGATCTGGCCGATCATGTTCGCGATGCTGGTGATGAAGCGGTTGATGTTCGGGGCCATGGACGTACTCGCCAGGAAGAACCCGAAGAGCACGCAGACGATCGCGGGTCCGGGCTTCACGGTTTTCCCCCGGATCAGAACGACCACGAGGATGCCGAGCACCAGGACGACAGAGATGCTCAGGGCCATCAGGAGGCTGTTTCCTCTGCGGACCCCCGCCGCTCCCTGCGCGCCTGACTCAACGCACGGCGGAGCGCATCGGCTCTGGTCAGCAATCGCGGGCCGCTCGGGAGAACATGCCAGTGCATCCCCGGAGGTGTCGTGCTCTCGGCAGGCGGCACGACGACGTGGCAAGTCTGGCCCAGTGCGACAGTCCCCGGCTCCTCCCAGCGGGTCGCGGTGCCCACGGGCACGAGGAAGTACAGCCGAGGCTCCGGCCCGCCAGCGTCCAGGATCACAGGGCCGACCGGCTCGTCACCTTCGCTGAGGATCTCGATCGCGCGCTGGCCCACGGCCTCCACAGCGCGTACGGCATCCCACCATTCACCCGCGGAGCACAGCTCGGGCTCTTCACCGATGGGCATCCAGCGCGGCGGTAGCGCACGAGGTGCTGGATTGGCGTCGGACATGGAAACGGCCTCCTCACCACTATGTGTAAGGAGACCATTCCACTCAGCAAGTTCTGTGCGCGGACAGCTTGTCCGTGGGGTTCACTGACCAACCCCCTTGACAGAAGCTCAAGTTGTGCTTATGCCCGCCCAACTACCGAACGCCGAAAGCTCGTTGGACGGATGGGCATCCACCCTGAGCAATGCCGCAGTGGTCTCCCGTACGGATGGGTGGAACCGCGTGTGGTTCGGAGCAACCTTCCGAGCACGCTTGAGATCGCTGAACGCACCAACTCGGTCGCCCACGGCGAGCTTCGCGGAAGCCACGTCGATGAAGTGGTGGCTAGACCGCTCGCCCACAGTCGTGGCCGGCGGCGTCCACTCGCCGCCAGAAACCGGAGACCACTCGGCGAGGCGGGCGAGAGCCTGCTCGGTATCGCCCATGTCGATCATCGCGTGCAATTCATGTATGCGGATGTTCGTCGGGCCGAACGACATCTCGTACGCCAGGGAGTCACGATTACCCGCCATAGCTGCCACGTGGTCAGCCTCCCGCAGGTACGCGTCCGCACGGTCCGAGCTGTTCTCGCGAGCTTCCAGTACGGCCAGCTTCAACAGCAGCGCACCGTCGACAGCAAGAGCATCGTCAGTGAAGGAGCTCTCCGGTTGGAGCCGCTCCAACTCGGTCCGCAGCGCAAGCAGCTTGCGGCGAGCAGGCAAGTAGGCGCCCTGGCGGAGCATCGCCCCCGCGACCAGATAGCCGGCTGTGAACTGCATCAACGGGTCGCCGGAGTGGTCAGCCGCCCAACGGACCCGCTCCAGCGCCGTGTTCGACAGATCGTGGTGGCCCATCTTGTGAGCCAACGAGTTCACGGCGCGATAGGCGCGCGCCAAGTGCCAGAACGCCTTGCCTTGGTCGCCATTGCTGCCTCCGAGTGCCACGTGCGTCAACTCGGTGATGATCGGCGGCAGCAGGGGGCCCATCGGGGCGTAACGAGCGTCGCGGCGCAGTGCCGCGACCTGGTCGACTTCCGAGGCGAGCACGGCAAGCGACCGGGGAGCGATCTCCAGGTCGTCGGGGCTGTCGTAGCAGAGCAGGAGACGCCGGAGCTCAGGTATGACAGCGTGGACGCCGTCCTCAGCCTCCGGCTCACCGTAATACGGCTGACCGGTCAGAACCTCGGGGCCGAAGCGCAGAGCCTTGGCGAGCGCCAGTACCAGGGAGGGTGAGGCCTTCCGCGCTCCGGACTCCAACTTCTGCACGTAGCTTGGGGAGACTGCGACCTTCTGTGCCAGTTGAGCGGCAGATAGCTTCCGTGTCCTACGAGCGATACGGAGACGGTCTCCCAGCGTCAGGTTTTCACTCATCGGTGGACCTGTCCCTTCGCGATGAAGCACTTGAATCAGACTACGGATAATGTCCAAGCCTGCGCCCTTGGTCGCCAACTGTTAACAGAGCTGATGGCATCACGACCAGGACGTGAAGCTGCAGTACAGGCCTGAGTACCTTGCTGCCCCTTCTCTGGGCCCCCGCCCTAGCGGGCGAACTGGGATATTCCGTGACAATGCGAGCACCGGGCGAGTAGGGCTTTCGCTCTCCAGTCAAGAGGCGGACACCGAATTGCCTATGGACAGATTGTCCGCGCGATTCCTGCACGTACCGGAAACCCGCGCTTACCCCGTGTTGCAGGCAGTAGCCGAGCGCATGCGTCAACATGATGGATCGGTGCGGCCCCACGTACGCTCGCAATCACAGGACGGGGCGGCGCCGCCCAGGTCGAAGGCAAGGAGTCGGCAGTGGCTGAAGCCGAAGAGGCCCTCGTGCTGTGGGACATCGACCGCACTCTGCTGTACGTCGGTGAGATCGATCGGCAGGTGTACCGCGAGACCTTCACCGAGATCGTTGGGCGCCCCCCAGAGCGACTTCCGGCCCGGGGCATTGGCGTCACTATGCCCCTCGCGATCCGATCCCTGCTCCTGCACAACGGCGTGCCAGCGTTGGACGTCCCCCAACTGCTGCCGCGCATGGTTGAACTCCTGCCGCAACGTCTCGCCGCGCATGAGGGAGAGCTACGTGAGCAGGGCGTCCTCATGCCCGGTGCCGTGTTTGCCCTGAAGGCGGTGCACGAGCAGACGCACTTGGTGCCGACCGTCGTCACGGGGAACCTCAAGCCCAACGCGCTGTTGAAGCTCGCAGCGTTTGGCCTCGACACCTTCTTGGACACAGAAATCGGCGGGTACTCCTCCGACGACGAGCACCGTCCTGCTCTCGTCGCCGTCGCACAAAGGCGAGCTCAGGCCAAGCTCGGAGCCGCCTTCACTCGCTCCAACACCGTCGTTATCGGAGACTCCCTCGAAGATGTCCGCACCGGAATTGAAGGCGGCGCTTCAGTGATTGGAATCGCGTCCGGTAAAACCACCGCTCGCGAGCTGGCCTCAGCAGGAGCCGACGTGGTACTCGACAATCTTGAGAACGTACGGCAGCTCTTGCACGAGATCACGACAGTGATGGGTTCTTCCGCCAAGAGGTGAAGGCCAAGCAATCAGGGGTAGGACTCCCTGCGTTGTCCTGCACTCCCCTCACGTTGTCGGCCCACGGCCGCTCCGGTGGAACCTACTTGGCCGGGAAGTGTTCGCGGCCGGGCTTCGGGCTGGTGCGCGGGGTGCCCGAGGGAGTTGCGCAGCCGGATGCCGTTGAACCCGCAGGTGCTGGCGGTGATGGCCTCCCAGTATGGCCACAAGACGTCCAGAACCCGTAGCTGGATGCCATCCTCGGCATGCAAGGCAAGAAGATCGCCGACGGGCTCGGGGGGACCCAGCGGCTCGACGGGCTCCTCCGCGACGTGGGCGCGCGGGACGGGCTCCCCAATGGGGCGGAAGAGCGTGGAGTCGAACCGGTATGCGTAGAGGCGAACGTTTCGGATCTCCTCCAACCAGTCGTACTCGATCGCGTGTACGCGGTCGCCCCCGCCCGGGCCGATGATTCGCTCGCGGTCCGACGGAGACGTGTCGGGTGTCACCCATGCCATTGCCCGCGGACACTGCTTGGGGAACCAGTAGTCGGGGGCTCGATCGGCGTCGATGGCCCAGACGAAGGCCCCGGAGTCTTTCGACGTCGGAGAAACGCGCGGGACGAAGCGGGTGATCGTGGGATCCTCGGAGAAGTGCAGTACCTGTCCAAGTTCTGGCCGCATCGACGCATGCTAAGCCCACATGCACAGTGCTCGCCCTCTTCATTTCCAGGCCAGTCCGGAGTTGGCTTGATCTTGAGGGTGCTGCTCGGACTTGCCACGTCTGGGCGCGTCCGTTCTGTGCTGGCCGACTGAGTGTCCTCGAACGCAACTGGCTCCGGACGCCCAGCGGCATGCCGCAGTTCGAAGCAAGTGCTGGCTTCAGGACGGCACCAGCCCGACGATCTCGCGCGCGCAACCCCATGAGAGGGTGACGCCGGTCCCTCCGTGGCCGTAGTTATGGAGCAGCGGGACCCCATCTCCGTGGACATCTGCCTCGACACGGACCTCAGAGCGCGTTGGCCGCGCTCCCACTCGGTGCGCGACGATGGCGGCCTTCGCCAGCCGCGGATCGATCTCCGCACATCGCTCGACGATCGCTCTCGCCGCGACCGGATCCTCCCGGAGACTCGCCTCGCCGTCGATCGCCGTGCCCCCGAGAACCACCGTCTCGCCGTGCGGGTAGATGCAGACGAGATCCGGCGACAAGCCCGTGTCCTCGGAGAAGAACTCCGTGATGCCGGGGTTCTCCACGACCACGTGCTGGCCGCGAATCGGTCGCACACCGTCATCCGCGGCGAGATCGCCGGCGCCCAGCCCGGCGCAGTTGACGATCACGGAAGCGTCGTCGATCTCGTCGAGCGAACTGACGAACCGCCGCCGCACCGTGCCGCCGGCCTCCCGGAACCGCCGCAGAAGGTACTGGAGGTAGACGGGCATGTCGATGAGGGGAACCGTGAAGCGATAGCCGCCCTCGAACCCGGTCGGCAGTTCGCCAGGAGAGCACTCACGGAAGTCGGGCAGCAAGGTGCTCCACTCGGGGGCGGACATCGCATTCCGAGCGGCCTCGATGCCGCTGACCATCCGAACGCCGGTTGCGGGGTGGCCTGACAAACCTCGAAAGACGTCGAGCGAGACAAGGCTCCACCGCCGTACTTTCGACCACGGTTCAACTAGGTAAGGGCCCCACATCGCGCCCCCGGCGACCGACGTCGGGCCTGGGATCTCTGCTGTCACCAGGTGCACGGGCAATCCTGCTTCGAGTAGTGCCACCCCTGTGGTCAAACCCGTGACGCCTCCGCCAACAATGACGATCTTGCCGGTTGTGGTCATGCTCCGACCGTATCCGGAGGTCCCGCGCCCGAACCCGCGTATTTCGTTAGCTGCTCTTCGAGCTCGGGAAGGAAAGTGCCGACGTGCGGGTTTCGCTGCTTGCGACGCAGTTCGACGGCCAGTTGCCGAAGGAGTGCGGCGCTTCGGGGCGAGCGCACAGTCGTGAGCCTGGAAGCAGCCGTTCTGGCGATGTCGCAGGCCCGTTCCAGTTCGCCTGAGGCGCTGTACCCCAGGGCCAGCCATGCCCCTTCGAAGAGCGCCCTGCGTTGACTTGGATCGCCTCTCTCCACGCCATGCGCCCCTGTCTCCAGAAGCGCCTCTCCTCGGCGTATGAAACTCCGCCCGACAGAGCGACCTCCCTGGTGCAGATTCGAGCGGCCCAGGCCGATCAACGAGTATCCGGCCTGACACTCCAGGTGGTTGGGAGTCAGGAAGTACATCCACCGAGGCTCGGGCGTGGTGTCCGTCCGCCCCTCGATCAGCTCACGGGCCAGTTCGCTTGTCCGCTCAAAATCCGCACCGCGACCGGCCGTCGCATATCCGTGGGCCAGGCGCGAGAGCACCGAAGCACGCACGCCTGCCGTCCCTCCCTCGCTCGCCCGGCGAGCGGCCTCGCCCAGGGCGATCGCGTCAGCGGGATGCTGGCGGGTAGCCGCCTGGAAGGACATGTCGGCAAGGATGTGGGCGCACAGCGCACGGTCGTTGACCTGGTGTGCGGCGCGCAGTGCGGTGACGAAGTACCGCTGGGCGAGACCGTGGTCCGCTGAGTCGAACGCCATCCAGCCAGCGAGCTGTCCGATCTCGGCCAAGGCGCGAATGAGTCGCGTGGTGGCTGTGTCCGAATGAGCGCCTTCGTGAAGCAGGAGCCCGACCGCTCTGAACTGAGCTCCGACGTAGGGAAGATGACGAGCACCGCCGTTCTCGTCGTCGAGGAGCTGCAGCAAGGGGAGGTTCTGCTCGACCTGAGTGACGAGCGGGTCCGTATGTCCCGGGTCGGCGATTCTGGGGCTGAACGCCCCTCGACCGGCCGTTCCGTCCAGGTAGTGGGAAACAGCGGCGAGCAGCCCGGACCCCGAGATGGCCAGAAAGCGCCGCCGATCGAGCAACCCGCCGATCACCCAATCCTCCACGATGTGACCGAGCCCTTTGACGTTCCAGGAATGTCCCAGACTCGCATCCGCGGCTATCAACATGGGCGCATCCGCGGCTCTTCCCTGCCATAACTGTTCGACGGAGATGACGCGACCCAGTTCCTGCGACAGGACGTACACCGCCATCGCCGGCAAGGGAGAACGAGGAACGGCCCCCGCGTCCCGCCAGTGGTACGGCGCGGACTCGGCGACGGTTCCCACCCCGAACACACGGTTCAGCTTGCGCGCGAGCAGCTTGGGGCTCCAGCCGAGTTCGTCCAGACAGCCCGACAGGACCTCGTTGCGCCTCTCGGGTGTCTTGGGCATGCCGTACCACTCCCGGGCTGGCCTACTCGCGGTCCGTACCTCGCACTCAGGCATTCCCAGGCGTCACCAAGATCGAGCAACACCCTTCTCAGTTGACCCAGTTGACCGATCTATCACCTCCTCCCGGCACCGGTACATCTGGTGTTCTGGAGTCGGAAGGACTGCCGTTCGGGTTGCAAGACCGAAGGAGCGTGTCATGAGAGCTCGGGCCCGAGGACAACGGAGCCGCGACGATGGCCGAGATGCAACCACTGCTGACGTGACTCGACGCCACAGAGCTCGCGCCCGTCAACTCACCGGCAAATGAGGGCTGTTGCTGTCAAGAGTCTGTCGTCGAATTCCTACGGACACTTTGTCCGCTCGCCGAGCTCGCCCAGTGGAATCGTCTCTTCACGCTCCGTCGCACGAGCTTCCGATGAATCACACCACCCTTATGCGACCCGGGCAACTCCGCCTGCCCTAGCCCCCGATCCCGCACTGGAGGCGTCCCCCATGGCAACCCATCAAGGCAGTTCAGAGCGCGTGATTCGCGTTCCGATTGGCGACGCGTTTCCCCTTCAGCGGCAAAGTGGCACGGAGGAAGCCGTCGGGCCGGCCTTAGCCACGGCTCAACCGAAGATCGCAGTAGCGCTGCACGACGGCTACTACGGCTGCACATCGGGCACGGGCTTCAGCAACCGCGCTTTCCTCAAGGTGCTCACCCGGGCACTCCCCCCGGGGCGCCTCCTCGTCATGCCCGTACAGGTACCCCGCTCCGACCCGAGCTACGACCCGGCATGGGTGGCGGAGACGGAACGGATCCTTCGGCAAGCTGAAGCCGAGGTCGTTCCGATTCCGGGCGGTCGCGCGGCGACCGCTTCCATCGCGGGCTGCGAGTCCCTGTGTGAGCGCGTAGTCGGAGTCGCACGGGAGCATCTCGCTCGGGCGCCCATGGCTCAGCTGATCGGCTTGGACATCCCCTTTCTCGGTCTCGGGCTGCATCTAGGCATCGACGCCCCTTTCGGTCTCCTTCTCGTGCCCCGGTCAACGAGTGAACTCGCCTCGCCCGAGGACCGACGGCGTATCAGGTGGGAGCACAAGGGGTTGGCCGCCGCGGTGAGCGACGGCGCACGCGTCGCCGCGATCTCGCACCACATGCGCGGGCATCTTGAGCAGGTCTACGACGTCCCGCGGCACGCGGTCGTCGACCTCCCCAACGGCCTGCTCCTCAGTGACCACGAGGATGCCCCCTCCGCTCCACTGCCGCCTCGGGCCAGGGCGGGCTTCATGTTGGCCATGGGTCGAGCGGTGGAGAGCAAGGGTTTCGAAGATCTGTTGGAAGCCCTCCGCCTCCTCAAGAGGCGGGGAACACGGCTGCCGCACCTTCTGCTCGCACCCACAACACACTCGGAGGACCTCACCGACCACCAGCGGCGACTCCGGGCGATGGTCCGTGACTACGAGATCGACGCGACGTTTCTGTCGCGGTTCTCACCTGATTACCGCTCATGGCTGCGCAGCCCGGCCCTCCGTACCGTCGTGGTGCCCTCCCGTGCCGAGCCGTTCGGGAGGATCCCGCTCGAAGCGTTCGCATCGGGAGCGGCGCCGGTGGTCGCGACGCGAGCTGGCGGACTCACGGAGACCGTCATCGACGGGATGACCGGATTCACGGCGGAGGTCCGTGACCCCGTGGATCTCGCCCGTGCGGTCAGGCGGGCGCTTCACATCAGTGACCGGGAGCGTGAGCAGTTGCGTGCCCGCAGCGGGGCCCTGCTCGCGGCGCGGCACGACTACGAGACCACGATCCGCTCCTATCTGCGCCAGTACGCCCCTTGGGCGATGGCGCTCAGCTCCGCCGAGAGGGGTTGAGCGTGACAACCACCGTGCTGGTATCCCTCAACTCCCCTTATTCCTTCTGGCAGTTATCCGGCCGGCATGCGGAACAACTACGGTCCGCGTTCCCGGGCGTCCGCTTCCGGCTCGCCGAGGAGCACGACGTCCCCGTCGAGATCCGCGCTGCGGATGTCTATCTCGGCTGGGCCTTCGACACGGAATGGCTGAAAGCCCCGACACAGCTGCGCTGGACGGCCACCCCGTCCGCGGGCGTCGATCACTGGCCCGTCGCCGCGCTCGATGCTGCGGGCATCACGCTCACGCGCGGGTATGGCTACCACGGTCAGCCGATGACGGAGCACGCGATCGGGCTGCTCCTCGGCTTCTCACGTGGCCTGTTCGAAAGCAGCAGACTTCAGGCCCGGTCCGTCTGGTGGAAGGACGACCTCGCCGCCAGCTTCTTCGACCTGTACGGACAGTCCCTCACGATCGTCGGCTGCGGCTCTGTCGGCATCCGCCTCGCCGAGGTCGCACAGGCCCTCGGCATGCACGTCATCGGCGTACGACGCGAGCCTCCTCCCCCTGAACCCGGCGGGATCGAATGGGTACCCGCGCATCGTGCTCACGAAGCGCTCGCGCGCTCGCGGGCCATCGTCAACCTGCTGCCCGCCACTGACGGGACCCGCGGGTTCTTCGATGAGACCACCTTCAAGGCATGCGGTCCCGGGGCGGTCTTCATCAACCTGGGGCGGGCCAGCACCGTCGACCACGACGCGCTCCTCGACGCCCTGGACCACGACCGGCTGGCTGGTGCCGCACTCGACGTACAGCCACACAAGCCCCCCGAGCTCGACGACCCGCTCCGCCACCATCCGCGGATCGTGCTCACGCCGAAGAGCGCGGTCTTCAGCCACGCGTACATGGACCAGGCGGTCGCCTTCTTCCACGACAACCTTCGGCTTTTCCTCTCCAACCAGCCCCTCAACGGTGCTGTCACCCCAACCAACGGAGGGCCCTGTGATCACTGAGAAGCAGCCGTCCAAGGCCGACCTGTTGCGGCAGTTCGCCGAGACGGGCCGGAACCATCCCTACCTGGCGTTCACGCTCAACTCGATCTGCAATCTCGACTGCGTCTTCTGCAAACCGCGGTGCATGCCCGACTACGGACACAAGGACAAGACGCTCACCGTCTCCAACTACGCGGGCATCGCGAACGAGGCAGGGCTCTGGGGCATCCGCAAGGCGCACTGCTCAGGCGGGGAGCCGACGCTGCGTGCCGACATCCTCGACATCATCGGGGCGCTCTCCGAAGGACTCGGTGAGAAGGCGACCGTCGGCATGACCAGCCATGGCAACCTGCGTCGCGGCCTGACGGTGGACGCGCTGCACGACGCCGGTCTCACGTACCTGAACATCAGCCTGCACAGCCTGGATCCCTCGCGATCCTCCGAGATCATGGGCGGCGGCGATCCGCGTGTCTCCCGTGCCACGATCGACCGGGCACTGGAACTCGGCCTCAAGGTCAAGATCAACTGTGTGCTCCAGCGCTCCTACCTGGAGGACGCCTTCGGCGTCGCCGAACTCGCCAAGCAACTCCCCATCGCCGTACGGCTGATCGAGCTGCAGCGCATCGGACCGGCGGAGGCGCTGTTCCCCACCGAATTCGTGCCCGAAGCGGAGGTCCGCGAACGCCTCCACGCCTGGTTCGAGAAGGCCGGCGAGATCTCCCGGACCGAGCTGGGGGTACGAAGCCCGGGACGGTACCTGCAGCCGTCCGGCTGGGCGGGCTCCATCGGGTTCATCTCCAACTCCTCCTGCGCCACCTGCTCCGACGCCAACCGCATCAAGATCACACCCACCGGCATCGCCCGGCCCTGCATCCTCCACAACCGCGACATCCCCCTGAAGCCGCACCTCGCGGATGGCACCATGCCCGACGCCTACGCCCACCTCTTCCGCGCCATGCTCGAACGCGACGGCAACGAAGCCTGGCAGGGCTTCCACTACGTCGACTACGACCTGCGCTGGGATCGCATGGAGCGGCCGCAGGGCGTGGCGGTACTTCCGCTTCTTCCCGTGGGCAGCGGTACGGGCGGCGCCTGCTCGCTCCGCCGATCCGATGGGGAGAGCGAGTGACCACGGCCCGCTCCACCACGTCATACGCGCAACTCGGTGTCCTCTACGCCGAGCAGCTAGCCGCCCAAGGTGTCGCGGCAGGCATGCTCACGCACAAGTGGCAGGCCGGCGACCTCATCGCACCGCACTCGGACATCGACATCCGCGTCATCCTCGAACAGACCCCGGAGTCGTGGTGGGAATGGAACGAGCAACTGGCCGCCGCCCATCACCAAACGGTGCTCCTGGACCCGGCCCACAGCCGGCTGCTGGAACATCCGCCCGGATTCGCGTTCACCGCCAGTGAGCTCGACCGGAACCTCGTCTCTCCGGCTGAAATCTCCACCTGGAGCCTGGCCACGGGCAACACGACCACTCTCCAGAGGTGGAAATCCCGTGCGCAGATGATGCCGTGGAGTCGTGCAGACGAGAGGTTCTATCGCGGGATCCTCGACGCACGAATCGGAGGCCGCTACCAGCTCGAAAAGGACAGCACCGAGAACGTCCATCATGATCTCGACAGCTACCGAAGGCACTGCGTCGCCTGGCACTACGTGGCACCGTGCTGGTTCGCGTCCGCGGCCCTCGCCACACGTACCCGCTGCCCCGGAAAGACCGCGGCCCTCAATCAGTGGCACCCCGGCGAACTCGAATCCCGTGCGGAGGAGTTCCTCCGCCTGTCTTCCGCCACCTCAGATCCGGAGCCTTCTCCCACGCAGATGCTGCGCACGGCCCACGCGGCCGTGGACGCCGTACTTCGCCGCACACCAGCCCCCAGGCCGTTGCCGGAGGGGGCGGGGACGGACGAGGCGGCCTGGACCACGACAGCGGGCATGCTCCGCGTACGCGTCGCACGCTGGATCTACTACCTGGGCCCCCCGCCGGAGACCGCGACCGGCTACCTGATCGCTCGCGAGGAGAAGGAACTCCGTTCCGCTCGGAACACCTTGACCCGCCTCACCGACCGGCTCTCCCGTGACGACGCGACGCTCGCGGAGGCCATGACGGCGCTTCTGCCACCAGGCCCGACCACGGCGAGCACTCTTCACGACCTCCTCGCCCTGTGGGGTCGTCACCGCTCCGTCGTCGAAGACTTCCTCTCCGCCCACTCCATGTGACCAAAGGGGGCTCTCCATGACGTCGTCCTCCGTGCTGTCCGGTGCACAAAGGACCCTCAAGACCGCGAAGATCAAGATCACGACGAAGTGCAACCGCCACTGCGACTTCTGCATCTTCGCCGAAGGCGGCCAGGGCGAGAACATGCCGATGGACACGTTCGCCCAGGTCCTCGACCGCCTTGAACAGATCCCGTTCCGTCAGCTGCACATCAACGGTGGCGAACCCACAGTGCACCGCGACTTCAGCGGGCTCAGCGCCCTGGCTCGTGACCGTTTCCCGGACCAAGTCATGGTGCTCGGTTCCAACGCGATCACCCTCGCCCGCAACGACCGCATCCTCGGGGCGGCCCTCGCGCACTACGACCAGGTCCTCATCGGCTGCGACGAGGAACACGACAACTACGACGAAGTCCGCGCCGTCATCCCGGTGCTCCGGGAGGCCGGAAAGACGGTCGTCATCAACAGCGTGCTGGAGGCCATCGCCCCGGAGCGCCTCAAGCAGTTGGCCGCGCTGTGCGACGAGCACGGAGCCATCCATGTCACCAACCACGTCCACCACATCGACGTCGGCCAGCCGGCCAACGATCTCGGCGGACTCTGCGACCGCAACGTCGACCAGCACCTGATGGTCGAAGTCGATGGCGACTGCTACCGGTGTTTCAACGCCATGGCCAAGAACGACAGCGAGTTCACGGTCTGGGACGACGACTTCGCCGCCAAGGTCTTCGCTCCCCGCCGCCAGCACTACGACTTCTGCCTGAAGTGCCACGAGTACAGGGACTCGGGTCTCCAGGTCGTCCCCGCCCCAGCCGTTCCCACCCGCCGCACGGCTTCTGTCTGACCACCCTCTGCCTGGAGGTCCCCATGCCCGCTGTGCTCGGCCTGAACTTCCACCACGACACGTCCGCCTGCCTTATCGTCAACGGCCGTATCCACGCCGCCGAGGAGGAGCGATGGAGCGGCATCAAGCACAACCGCACCACGCGCGAGACCATCCTCACCGCCCCCACCCGTGCGCTCGACTGGTGCCTGCGATCCGCCGGCATCACCATCGACGACATCGACCACGTGTGGACCCCGTCCATGCGGCCCACCCCCCGGCACGGATCCTGGGTGTCCACCGAACAGGCTGAACTCGCCACCATGCTCCCCGAGGCACTCGGGAAGCGGCTGAAGCTCATCTCCCACCACACGGCGCACGTCCTCGCCGGCTACCTGCTCTCCGGTGAGGAGCACGCGGCCGGACTCGTCATCGACGCGGGTGGCTCCGCCCTCGGCGCGGACATCTCGACCGGACGCGAACGGATCACCGGCTACGACCTGAGCCCGAACCACATCGACCGCATCCACCAGGTCACACCGACCATCGCCCCCGGCCCGTCCGGACCCGCGCGCGTCCACCCCTCACTCGGCCACTTCTACCGCAACCTCGCGCTCCGAGTGATCCCGCCGGGCAACGAGGCCGAGGGCAGCATGATGGCCCTCGCCGCGTTCGGCGACCCGGACCGCTACTACAAGGAACTCCGCGACCTCGTCCATCTCGGCGACGACGGGCATGTGCACATCGCGGCACCGTGGGGCTCGTACGACCCCGACACCCCACTCCAGGTCGAAGACGCCGTGTGGACCGCGCAGTCCGCCGACTCGAAGCCACTGGACGCACGCGCTGACCTGGCCGCGGCAGCCCAGAGGGTCTTCGCCGAAGCAGTCGTCCACGTGGCCCGCCACCTGCGGCATCTCACGATCGCCCGCACGCTGGTCTTCTCCGGCGGCTGCGCCCTGAACTCCCATCTCAACGGAACGCTCGCCGAGCAGTCCGGCTTCGAGAACCTGTTCGTCGCCCCCGCGCCGCACGATGCTGGCACCGCGGTCGGCGCCGCCCTCTACGCCTGGAACTACGTCCTCGGGCAGCCGCTCCTGCCGACACCGGAGGACGCCGACTGGGGTCCACTCCCCGGTGCCCTGCCCGACGGTGCTCTCGCGGGCGGCTACCGCGGCATCTCCGGCCTCGGCGACCGGCTGGTCCCCACGGTCGCCGCACTCCTCTCGGACCACCACATCGTCGGCTGGGTGCGGGGCGGCATGGAGTTCGGACCGAGGGCCCTCGGTCACCGTTCGATTCTCGCCCACCCCGGCAAGGAAGCCACGAAGACCCGGCTGAACGCCCTCAAGCAGCGAGCTGGCTTCCGCCCGCTGGCGCCGTTGGCGCTCGCCGAGGAAGCCAGCGCCTGGTTCCTCGGAAACGCCGACCCCTTCATGAACCGCGTCGTACGCGCACGGCACTGCAAGTCCGACCGCATGCCCGCGGTGGTTCACCACGACGGAACCGCCCGCCTGCAGACCGTGAGCCGCAGCCACTCGGGAGTCCGCCCGCTCCTGGAGGAGTTCCACCGGCTCACCGGCGTGCCCGTGCTCCTCAACACCTCCCTGAACTTCAAGGGGACCCCCATCCTCCGCACCGCCGAACAGGCCGTTGACGCTGCGATCGAGCTCGGCCTCGACGCCCTGGTTGTCGAGGACACGCTGGTCCTCGCTCCGCACGTGCGGATCGACACAGTCCTGTCGGCCGCCTCCGGAACGGATCGCTCATGACCAACACCCCCGCTGTGACGGACGAACTCGGCTTCGAGGACTGGCCGGAGCTCGATCGCGAGCGAGGCCGGCACGCCACGTCCCTCGCCACAATGATCTACGCCGGTCATGTCCGAGACCAGGGCACGCCCTACATCAACCACCCGGTGCGCGTCGTGGCCATCCTCAGGGACGAACTCGGGGTCACCGACCCCGACTTGCTCACCCTCGGTCTGCTGCACGACGCGTTGGAGATCTCCCCGTCGGCCGAGCCTCTCATCGAATCCGGCCTAGGCGGAGCCTTCGTCCAGCAGCTGCGCTCCATGACCCCCGACCACCGCCTGGAGCGCCGCCCCAAGCAGCCGCAGGACGCCGACGCCTGGCACAGCAAGATCCTGACTCTCGGCTCGGACGAGTTGCTCGTCCGTCTCGCCGACCGCATCGACAATCTGCGGGACCTGCGACACTCGCCGGACCCAGCCCGCCGGGCACGCTTCCTCGACAGCCTGACCCGCACCTACCTGCCGCTCGCCGCTGGATCCCGCGACGTGAGTGCGCCGCTGCGGGCTGCGTACGAGTTGCTCACCACCGAGCATCAGCGGCACGCGGAAGCGGAGACGGCCACATGAAGCCGGTCATCCACTCCCTGTCGCCACAAGGCCGTACCGGAGGCCGCGTCTACCTCCGTATGATCCACGAGGTCACCGCCGACCGGATCGACTGGCGCACGGTGCCGGACTACAAACGGACGTACGCCGTCCGTCGGGGACGGAAGCTGCGGCACCTCGCCCGCCTTGCACCTCACATCCGCGACCTCAAGACCGAGCCGGGCACATTCCTATGGGACGACCTCAGCATCCTGCTGTTCACGCCGGAGATGCGGGCCCGGACCGTCTTCGTCTTCCACCACTACGAGCCGCTGCAGTTCGACTCCTGGCCCGTCGAACCGCTGCTGTGGCGAAGACTCTTCACGACCCTGGCCCAATGCCGCGCGGTCGTATGCGTCGCCCCCTTCTGGGCGGCCTTTCTCCGGGCCCGCGGCGTGCGCAACGTCCAGGTGATCTACAACGCCTTCGACCTCACCGAGATCGACAAGGTACGCGCCATGGACCCAGCCGACTGCAAGGCCCGGCTTGGCCTCCCGCAGGATGAGATCTCCGTGTATGCGGGCAAAGCCGTGCACTGGAAGGGCATCGACACGGTCGCCGGCGCCATCGAGGACACGCCTGGACTCCACCTCGTGACGACCGGCAGCAACACCGTCGGCTCCCCGGGGCGCCACTTCGACCTGCCGCGCCCCCAGTACTTGGAACTTCTGCGGGCCTGCGACGTCGGGGTCTTCACGCCGCGAATGCAGGAAGGGTGGAGCCGGTGCGCTGCGGAGGCGCTGCTCCTCGGCGTGCCCTGCCTGATCCGGCCGATCGCTGGCCTCGGAGACCTCGCGAACCTCGCCACACAGCCGTCCCCGGATCTGGATCGGCTGGCCCAACAGATACGGGAGCGGGCGGTCACAGCGCCGGACGAGTCGAAGGCCGTGTACGAGACGCTGGCCCGCTTTGACACGGCGTACTTCCACAACGCCTGGTCCCGCCTCCTCACACAGGCGACGGGACCTTGATCACGAGGTGATCAGCCCGCGAGCTTCGTCAGGGCTGCGTCGATCCGGGCCAGCGTGCGGTCCTTGCCGAGGACTTCCAGGGACTCGAAGAGGGGCAGTCCGACCGTGCGGCCTGTGACGGCGACACGCACCGGGGCTTGGGCCTTGCCCAGCTTGAGGCTGTGCTCCTCGCCTGCGGCCAGGACCGCCGCCTTGAGGGACTCGGGGCTGGTCCAGTCGGCCGTCTCCAGCTTGGCGCGGGCCGTGGTCAGGAGGGCCGCCGGGTCGCCCTTCATCGCCTTGTCCCAGGACGCCTCGTCCTCCACCGGCTCCTTCAGGAACAGGAAGTCGACGTTGGCCGTGATGTCCGACAGGACAGCCACGCGGGTCTGAGCGTGCGGAGCGACGGCTTCCCAGGCGGCCTGATCGAAGTCCTCGGGTGCCCAGTTGGCGTACGGGGCACGCAGCCACGGCTCGCAGGCCTCGATGAACTTCTCCAACGGCAGCGCGCGGATGTACTCGCCGTTGAACGCGGTCAGCTTTTTGATGTCAAAGAAGGCCGGGGAGGTGTTCACGTCCTCGACTCGGAACTTCTGCTCCAACTCCTCGTATGGGAGGAGCTCGACGTCGTCTCCGGGGCCCCAGCCCAGCAGCATCAGATAGTTCGTCATCGCCTCGGGCAGGAAGCCCTCGGCGAGATAGTCCTCAAGGGCGACCTTGTCGCGACGCTTGGACAGCTTCTGCCGCTTCTCGTTCACGATCACCGGCAGGTGCGCCCACACCGGGGGCTTCGCGCCGAGCGCCTCCCACAGCAACTGCTGCTTCGGCGTGTTCGACAGGTGCTCGTCGCCGCGGATGACCAGGGTGATCCCCTCGTCGAGGTCGTCGACGACGTTGGCGATCAGGAAGACCGGCGAGCCGTCGCCGCGGGCGATGACGAAGTCCTCGATCGCCGAATTCGGGAAGGACGGCTCACCGCGGATCAGGTCCACGACGACCGTCTCGCCCTCGGTGGGCGTGCTGAACCGCAACGCCCGGCCCTCGACGTACTCCAGGCCCCGGTCCCGGCAGAAACCGTCGTAGCCGAGGTGCTGGGAGCCGGTCCGCTCCTGCACCTGCTCACGGGTGCAGTCGCAGTAGTACGCGCGGCCCTGAGCGTAGAGCTGCTGCGCGGCCTCGTTGTGCCGGTCGGCGTTCTGCGACTGGAAGTAGGGGCCCTCGAATGCGGGGTCGTCCTTGGAGATCCCAATAGACGCGAGCGCGCTGATGATCCCGTCGATCCACTCGGGCTTGTTGCGGGCCGCGTCGGTGTCCTCGATGCGCAGGACGAACTTGCCTCCCGACTGTCGTGCGACGGCCCAGTTGTAGAGAGCCGACCGGGCCCCGCCAACGTGGAACATTCCAGTCGGGGACGGGGCGAAACGCACGCGCGTGGAGGCTGTAGACATGTTCGTAAGCCTACCGATTCCCAACGGCTGCTCGATCGCACCTGTCGGAGCGTCTCGCCGCTCCTCCTCGGGGATCTCGTGCGCCACAAGATTCCTCCACGCACCGCGAACGAGCCCGTGCGCGTTCAGTCTGGGACTGAGCGACGGCGACGTTCGCATACGTGCCAGGCCGTGGCCTCGCTGACTCCGAACACAGCGCCGAGTTGGGCGTACGTTGCCCCACTCTGCTCGCGCATCCGCGCGAGATCAGCTTCCTGTTCATTGGTGAGCGCATGTCGCCCACCTCGTCCGGCGGCCGGTACAGGAGGCGGATCGGTGAGGTGCCGCCAGGTCGCGCCTTGTACGGCCGCTCGAACCGTCGCGTACTCCAGATGAAACTTGTCAGCGAGTGACCGCAAAGAAGCACCGCCGGCATGCGCCCGCCGCATCTCTCCTACGGTCGCCACAGTCAGGAGCACGCCTGGGCGGCGCGGCTCCCCGGGAATCTCCTCGGGCGCCTGTTCATCGACGTGTGCCCAGGTGACGCCGCGGATCGCATCATGAACGGTGTTGTAGGGAAGGCCATTTCTCGTTGCGAGATAGCGCACCGACGCGCCACTGGCGTGCTCGCGCCTCAGCACACGCACATGATCTTCATTCAAAACCGTGGGGCTGGGATGATCTGGATCAGCAGGCTGGGGCCGGCTGATCGGCGGTGGATCGTCCACTCGGCGCCAGGTGGCGCCGTACACCGCCTTCGAGAGCGCTCTGCTGCTCACACCGATCGCACGCGCAAGACGATCTACTGAGGCCCCGTTTCGCACCTGCCGCCGGGCATCACGCACCAGCTCCGCCGTGAGCACCCTTCGACCGCCAAGGTGGTCCAGCCCTTGGCCATCGGGGTGCCCTTCCGAAGCACGTGGCGCCACGTGAGCACTCCCCACTCTCAACGACTTCGCAAGGGCAGACCGCCCTCGGGCCGCGGCACCATCGCCGTAGAAAGCGATGTACGGCCCGGAGTCGCCGCCGCGATCGGATTCACGCGCAGACAACGCCTACGCGCGTGCTCTGACCGTATCCGTGTCCTGCCCGTGGTCAGCCACCCTCCTCGTGTTGGACGCGTTTGCCGACGCTCCTGAGGACATCGAATCGCACGAGGCGAAGTGCCTGATGTACGTGACGGCCGCTCCAGAGCGACCAGTGCAGGTGAAGCCGGACTTGATCAACACCCGCCCGGAGGTGTGGTTATCAGGGTGGTGCTTGGCGTCAACCGAAGCCAAGCCGAGGGCGGAGGAAGCGAAGTCGAGCACGAGCGCCACCGCCTTGGTGGCGTACCCGTGCCCCCAGACGTCGTGCCGGAGGATGTAGCTGAGCGCCGCTGATGTCCGGTCAGGACGCAGCTTGATCACGCCGACCAGGTCATCCGCGTGATCGATGCCGAAGCAGTACATCGTCCGTGTAGTCGCGTGACGTTCGACTACGTGATCAGCCAGCCAGGAGGCAGCGCTCTCGGCGGTCATGGCCATCCGCGGGAGGTACCGTACGGAGGCGTCGCTGTAGATGCGCTGGAGCGCAGGTGCGTCGCCCAGGCTCAGCTCGCGCAGCGAGATCACACCTCAACCTTGAGCAGGAGTTCGGCCAGCTCGCCGGCTGTAGGTCGGTCCTCTGGTACGGCGGAGAGCGCCGTCCGGAGGGCATCCTGGAACTCGGGCCATACGTCTGGCTTCAAGGGAACACGGCCGGTCGCGATGGCGTCCCGTACTCCGTCGGGACCTGCGGCCTGCCGGTCAATGCCCGCGGCCTTGTAGTCCAGCGGCCACCCTCCTGCGGCACAGGTCCACAGAACCCCTGCCAGTGCGTATGTGTCACTGCGGCGCGTTGGCGTCACCGGACCGTCTTCACGCGCGACAGCGGCAGCGAGTTCCGGGGCCATGAGGTGGACGATGCCACCGCGAAAGCCGTTCACCGGCTCCTGGCCCTCACGCCAAGACCAGGCGAAGTCGATCAACCGGACGCCATCTGGGGTGTGGACACCGTGGGAGGGCTGGAGATCAGCGTGAATCCATCCGGAGGCATGCAGGTCGGCGACTGATCGACACAACTCAGCGCCGCCACGAAGAGCCGTCTCACGGTCGCCTGTACCTTCGCGGACGGGAGTGAAGACCTTCCACGTGGAAGGTCCGCTGAACCAGGGCGTGACGAGCCACGAACCGCCGTCGTTCGAACCGGAGACTGCCCCATAGCCAGTGTGGTCCATAGCGGCCAGGGCAGCCGCCTCTCGCAGCGTGACAACCGCGCCGTCGTCGTACCCGATCTTCACCGCAGCCGTGCCCGCAGGGCCGGTGGCCTTCCAGACCGCGGAGCCCCGCCGGTTGGTCAGTTCCTTCAGCTCGATAGTGCCACCGCAGGCGGCTTCTGCGGCTGCGAGGGCCTCACGGGGACAGGGAGGGAACGCGACCATGCCTTTACCGCCTGCCAATCGTGTGGGAGCTGCTCGAAGACATCACGCCCATCGTCTACCGCGACGGAGAGCGCATCCGCGAGAACGGGTGTTTCCTTCAGGAACTGAGGATCCCGGGTTCGCACGGCAGGGCGTACCGGGAGGAACGAGCACGGCGGAGGCGGGATCGGGCAGCCTCCTCGGTCGAGCCGTTCCTCGCCTCTCTGGAACTTCCCGAACATGACTCCGACGGGCCCGTACAGGTTCTTCAATGCCCAGTGCGGCCACGCCATCAACTCGCGGTGATCGACTCCGTCGATGTCTCCCAAGATCACGACGTTCTCACACACGGGAGCGCCGCGAGGACGAGCCGCGAGCGGACGGACCCACTCCGCGGCCTGCATGCCCGCATGGAACAGGCCGGCCTCAACAGACTCAGGATCGCTGCCAGCGATCTCGTACACCGTCCACGCCGTCAGGCCATGCCGCAAGGAAGGCGCGAGGTACGGACAGTGAGCCGACACCGATTCCGAGTAGTCCGCGATGTCCACGGTGCACGGACTCGTGGTGCGCGCCTCGACCAGGCGGAGCGCCCCGGCGGGGGACCGGGGCGCTCCTGTAACGGGGCCGGTCGTCATCCGGCCGCGGCCTCCGAGATCTTCGGCGCCACGTCGCCGCCGTCGCCGGGGATGGGGCTGCAGTCCCACTCCGCCCACACCTCACCGGTCTCGCGGTAACGCGCCAGGGCCCGCTCGTCGAGTACCCCCTCGGCGTCCGTGAACCACATCTCGGGCAGCTGGCCGAACATCTCCTCGTAGGCGTCGACCCAGGAGATCCGACCGTATCCGGTGTTCTCGACGTGGTTGATCAGCCGACCAACGTTCGCCGTGCAGAACGTCGCGTACTCGGGGTCGTTCAGGAGCCGGTGCCACTCCGCGTCGATGGCGGCCGAGAACATCTCGGGTGCGGCCTGGTCAGCGTCGAACTGCCGGACCGAGACCTGGAAGAACTTTCCCAGCTCGATCCTCTCGGGGGTCTGCACAGCGGTCACGCTGAATTCCTCTCATCTGGCTATAGCGAATCTGGATTGGGTGCCGAGAATCCCTCAGGGATGACTCCCGACGTCGGTTCCCACCCGCCGTGGAGTCCTTCGAGAGACTCGGCGGGGCGCGTGCAACTGCACCAACCAGGCGAATGGAGGCAGCATCTGGATGGTCAGCAACTCGCTCGGCAGAAACCCTTCCAGTTGGCAGGCCCGGTGCGCGGACAGGTTGTCCGCACGGTTCCCTCACGAGGAGTCTTGACAGAACTTCGAGGTGCGCTAACCGGAACAACTCACCTTGATCCGAGGAGGGTTGGCAGTCTTCAGCCGTTCAGTAACATCGGCTCAACCCGTCCCCACAGGCCGACCTGCTCCAAGGCGAGACTCCGAGGCAGGACGATCAGTTGTGACATTCCGATCATGTCCACCTGCCCGCCGAGCAAGCGACGAGCATCACGGGGGCCGTGCTGGGATCTCCCTCAGCAACTGCGAGCTGGGCGTCGCCATCGGGATCGGCAGCAGGGCATGGATCGATAGCGAGAAGATCGGGCCATGGAAGCGCGTACGCGCAGGAGATCGTTAAGTACACGCACCGGAGACGTCGGACACAGGGCCAGTCGAGCGTCAAGCGCTGTCTCCCACCGCTCGGTCAGACCTAGCATGAGGCGCTTGCGCATGCCAGCTGTGACGTGGGCGTACCGTGCCGAGACCGAGCCGTCGATGTGACCCATGCGCTCGTCCATGAGGACCTTCTCGGTACCGAGGTCCTCCATCACGGTCCGGTGGGTGTGACGAAGGCCGTGGGGCGTGAGGCCCTTGGCGATCGGGAGCCAGCAAGCATCAGCTCGGTCACTGGCTCCGCGTCCTCGAGCCGGGACGCCAGGCCACGGCTCGCCGAGCAGCGGTACGGGGCGAGCCTCCTGTGGTGCCTTCTTCGGGTACCAGCCAGAGACCGCTGGCGTGAACAGCCACGTCGCAAAGCCGTTTCGGCGCCAGTGGGCGGCGTGCTTCAACACCACGCCGCCCCGCACGAATCCAAGGTCCGCGATGGCCTGCTCCACCCTCACGCGCTTGGCTTCGGTGACGCGTTCAGGGTGGTTGAGGACGTTGGACACCGTGCCCGTGGAGACTTCGGCTCGGCGTGCGACATCGACGAGTTTCGCGCCCTGGTTGCCGCCGGTACGGGCCACGGCCTGCCCCTGGAAGACGTAGGTCTTGCCGTGACACGGGCAGAGTGTCGGCTTCGTGCGGGCGACGTGATCAGCAACCAGAGCCACCAGCCAGTCCATCGCGTCGATGGTGCGATAGCTGTCGTCCTTGGGCGGACAGCGCACCAGCTCACCCGTGTCTAGTTCGTACAGCTGCCACTCGACGCGGACGGAGCCAGGGCGGGCGAACTCCGTCTCCAAGCCGACCATTTCGCCCCAGCGCATGCCGGTGTATCCCTTGAGGACGACGGCGACGAACTCGTCGTCGCGACCGGACAGCAAAGCGGCCCGTTCGGCGGTCAGCAGGATGCCGAGCGGATCGGTGATGACTTTCTCCGGGCCGCGGCCTCGGGAGCGGCCGGCGCGCTTGCCGCGCCCTCGTCGTCGGGCGGCCGGGTTGGACGTAATCAGGCCCTCGTCGATCGCATCTTCCAAGATCACGTGGAGCGTCGAGCGCCAGGTCCTGACGCTGGAGATCGCGTAGACCGCCCTCTCCTTCTTCTCCCACAGGTCGACGTCCCTGCGCAGGATGCTGGCGAGCGCCTTGTCCTCGAAGTTGGGAAGCAGGTGCTCCTTGATGTGACGCCGGTAGTTCTGCATGGTCGAGGCGGCCAGGTCCTGGGCCTCGTACCAGCGGTTCGCGTACGCGCCGAAGGTCTCCTGGCTGAGCGCCGGGGCGCGCCAGTCGCCGCACTGACAACTGTTCTCAGCCTCGGCCGCCGCCGGTTGTGCCTCGCCTTTGGTGGCAAACCGGATCGCCTTGCCGTTCTCGTCAACAACTGTGTCGTACTTACCAAGCGTGATCTTGTAGTTCCCGCGCTTCTCCACGAAATCCAACTTCCGTCTTCCTCCCGCGTGAACTCATGGCTCACGCAGGCTCTCCACGACGCTCCCGGGTCGACTCGACACGCCGGAGAAGATCACGCGAAGAGACCGAACAAGGTCACCCGAAAGGTGAGGAGATCAACAGAGCAGGTTTGCCCTACGCCTAACCACGAGGTGGGGAAAACTGAATATCACCATCAGAACCTCCGGAACCATCACGGTGCCGTGGACCTGCTGGTGCTGCTCTAGGTACGCGGGCACTAGCGGCCCATGTTGAGGGTGTAGATGAACGCTGGCCTACCCTGCCGGGCAAGTAGCGGATATTGCCCCGCCGAGCCTGGTGTCGCGAACGTTCATGCCGCAGGGACTGCGTCGGTTCACAGCCTCAGGCAGCCTGATGTTGCTTCGCCGTAGTTGTTGCGCCGGACGAGGACCGCGGATCAGCATGCGGGGCCATGCAAACGTGACGCTCTGTTCGTCGCACAGTAGCGTCACTCGCGCGAGTTGAAGGGGGTACACCCGCAAAGTTGCTGCCCGTGCCCTCAGCCGAAGGCTCTAGCGCAATCTCAAACCAGGTCGTCTTGCCCATTGGTTCCGGTCGCGTGCCCCAGGCGTCTGCCAAGGCGTTCACGAGCAGCAGACCTCGACCGCTCTCGTCGTCCGGCCCAGCCTCAACAGCACTCGGCAGGCAGGGGTCGGTATCCGTGACTTCGACGCGGAGCCACGTGCCAGTACGCGTCACAGCTACGTCACACGGAGCATCTGTGTACAGGACTGCATTAGCAATTACCTCGCCGGCCAGCAGTTCTACGTTCTCCATGGCTTGGTCCGATAGGTGAATTTCCAAGTCCTGGGCTAGTGCGACGACTTTGCGGCGTGCGGCCGGAACAGCATCGACAGCCGCCGCAACCGTGAATCCGCACTTCGGACGTTCGGGATCGCGACGCGCCATGACAACAACCTCACCTTGGTAGCGGCCTCAGTGGAAAGAAGCCTTCCACTCGGCAACAACTGTGTGAGGACAGTCTGTCCGTAGGCTCGCCGCGCAGGATGTCTTGACGCTTCGGCAAGTTGTGATAAGCGATCAGCCTTCATTGAGGCCGGCGAGATGACGCCCGTCGCGTGAACCGTACCCCGCTATACCTCATGTCAGACCACTTCATTGACCATTGCCAACGGACATCTGTAGTCCCTGGTCGCGGCCAGATGCCTCTGAGGTGAACGCGAGCAGATCGGCGACTATCTCTCAGGGAGATATCCCTGCCTTGGCCGCCTGCGCCTGCACCCGCTCCACACTCCCGTGAATGGCGGGTGCGGCCCTGCCGATGAACCGCCCGACCACACTGTCAGCCCCGTAACGCCTGAGGATCTCCTCCACCCGGGCGTACGACGTGGTCACGGCCCCGTCCGGAGTGGTGGTCATGTCGCAGTACACCAGGGCGTCCACCAGCAGATGATCGTCCAGTAACGGAAACTCTGCCTCCAGTGTCTCCCGTAGCCCCCGCTCCTCGGCTTCCAGCAGCGCGAAGGAGTGGTTGGCCACCAGCCGCACGATGCGCTGATCCACTCCGGGAATCGCCCGCAAGTGGCGGGCGCCATCTAGAGGGTGGAAGCCCGTCTCCGCCACGGCCGGGGAATAACCGATGTCGTGCAGCACGGCAGCAGCCCAGAGAGTCTCCGCCTCGCCTCCGAGGACCGGAGCCAATGTTTCAGCGCGAACCGCCACCCCACGCGAGTGCGCCCAGCGGCGCGGCAACAGGTCCGCCAGCAGGGATTCCGCGAGTTCATAAGCCCACCAGACCGCAGCCATGACGGCGAGCGTATCTCCCCTTGCCCACTCGATCCGGTCCGTTCCCCACGCCCCGGTCATCACGTCGTAGAAACGTCCAAGGACGTGACCCTCCGACGCGGTTCTCGCGCCCAGGGCACGCAACATGCTCACGCTGTCCGCCAGCTCTGCGACATTCACCCGCCGCCGAAAGCTGTGCGTTAATCGCCCGGTTCACAACGGCTGAGAGCGCTCAGCCACGGTCCACCACTGCATCGAGGCTAGGCGCACAGGCAGACAGCACGCCCAGGATGGCCGCTCTCTGAGTGTTGGTGCTCCAGCCCGAGCAACTTCAGCAGATCGGCCGTCACCACTCGATAGGCGTTCCCGAGCCGCAAGACCTTGACCGGATACTCCCCCTGCTTGGCGAGCCCATACCCGGTGGAGCGACCAATCATGAGCGCTCGGTTCGCGGTGTCCAGGTCGATCACCGCCGGGAGAGCAAGCAGCTCATCGCTCGTGAGCGCTCGCGCCTCGCGGGAAGTATCAGGTGCCATCACGACGCCCTCCAAAGGGTCATTAGTGCCGCAGCGATGGCTCTAGATGTATCACCTTGTTGCAGCAGCACCTTTTTTCGATCTAAAGTGCAGCCATGAAACTTGATCAATGGCCAGCGGCACTCACCGCTCGTATCGCCCAGGGGATGCGAGAGGCGCGCAGGGCCGCCGGCCTCACCATGGGCGAAGTCGCCCATGGCTGCGCCGACCGCGGTTTGACGGAGATCACCGAGCAGTCCATGAAGAACCTGGAGTCCGGCCGGAAGGCGAGCATGACGATCGCCGACTTCGTCGTCCTGGCCGACGTCCTCGGCGTCCCGCCGGTGACTCTCCTCTTCCCACTCGGCACGTCTGCCACCGTGGAGGTCATCCCGGGACGGGAGGTGTCCACTTGGGAGGCACTCACCTGGTTCACCGGCGAGAGCCCCTTGGACCAGCCCGCAGCCGAAGGCACCGCCCGGGACGTTCTCGACGTCTTCCGCCATCACGGCGACCTGGCGACCGCGGCTACGTCCTCCAACGCCCTGGCCAGGGAACGGCGACGCACGGCGAGCACCACCCTGGACCGAGCCCGCAGAGCCACACTCCTACAGCGCGCCGAAGGGTACGAAGAGCACGCCTTCGAGGACTGCCAGGAGCTACGCGCGTTCCGCAGCGGTATGCGCGAACGCGGCCTCGTACCTCCGGCCCTGCCCGACGAGTTGGCCTTCGTCGACCAGCCTGAAATATCGGCCCACCCGGAGGACAGCGAGTGAAGAACGGCACCATAACTCGGCGGTGCCGGTGCACGGACCCTGCGACCGGGAAGGACTTCGGGGCCTCATGCCCCAAGCTCAAGTCGCGACGGCACGGGGTCTGGAGCGTGTTCCAGGAACTGGACCCGGCTCAGGACGGCCGCCGCCGACGGTTCCGTCGCGGCGGCTTCCAGTCCTCCACCAAGGCTCAGGAGGAGTTGGACAAAGTCCGTGCCCTCATGGCCATTCCCGAGGAGGACGACGCCTGGGGCAAGACCCAGATCAGCGACCTAATAGAGAGCTGCCTCAAGGAGAAGGACCCGCTCCCCGACTACGACGAGACCCGCCGCCGGTTCCAGTCTGGGCAGACGCTCAACTCCAAGACCACCGTGGGCGAGTGGCTCGACACTTGGCTCGCCGGGCGTAAGCGCCTGCGCCGGGGAGGCGCGGCCCGCTACGAGTGCGATATCCGCGTCCACCTCAAGCCGCACCTTGGCCACCTACGACTGGACAAGCTGCGGGTGCACCACATCAACACGATGTTCGACGCGATCAACGAGCGCAACATCGAGATCCAGGAGCAGAACGCCCAGCGGCGGGTAGTCCGCGACGACCTCAAGGCGACACCGAACAAGGGTGCCGAGAACCGGGCCCGCCGCAAGTGGCTTCAGGCCCAGCTCGACGCGATGCCCCCGTTCCGGCGGATCACCGGTCTCAACACCCAACCGCACATCCGCGACACCCTGCGGGCCGCGCTGAACGTCGCCATCGCCCAGCAGGTGATGCCAGCCTTCAACCCTGCGGCACACGTCGAGCTGCTGCCAGGAACCAAGCCAAAAGCCCTCATCTGGACGGACGAGCGGATCGTCCGGTGGGAGGAGACCGGCGAGAAGCCGTCGCCGGTCATGGTCTGGACCCCCGAACAGACCGGTCAATTCCTCGACTACGTCGCCGAGGACCGCCTATACCCGTTCTGGCGGCTGATCGCCTTCCGTGGCACTCGGCGCGGCGAGTCGTGCGGTGTCCGGTGGGTAGACCATTCGGCCGCCGCGAAATCTCTCGCCATCGCGACCCAGCTCGTGCAGGACGGCTGGGAGATCCACGAGGGTGCACCCAAAACCGACTCCGGTATTCGCCTGATCGCCCTCGACGACGAGACCGATCAGCTGCTGCTCACCCACAAGGCCCGCCAGCAGCAGGAGCGGCTCGATTGGGGTGACGGGTGGGTCGATACAGGACGCATCTTCACCCAAGAGGACGGCTCGATCCTCCACCCGGGCAAGGTCTCCGACCTCTTCGAGCGCCTCGTGGAGGCCGCCGGGCTCCCGCCCATCCGACTGCACGACCTTCGCCACGTCGCCGCCACACTCATGCTCGCGGCCGGTGTCGACATCAAGGTCGTCTCCGAAACCCTCGGCCACTCGGACACCCGGGTAACCCGCGACATCTACCAGGCCGTCCTGGACGACCTCGCCCGAGACGCCGCAGAGAAGGTCGTACAGCTCGTGCCTCGGGCACGGAAGCCCCTCGCGGTGGTCAAGGACGCCGAGACTGCCTCTTCCCGCCCGAGGATGTCCCCTCCGCGGAAGGCCAAGGAATCGGCCGAGGAACGCTCAGCCTGAGTGAGCGATGGAGAGGAGTCCCGGCCAGCGGCAATCTGACCGGGGCTCCGGCCTGTGTGCCGTCAGTTCCGACCGGGGACCCAACTGTCGCCGGACCACTCCACCCATAGGCGGGCTTGTCGACCACCGTCAGCAGCGCAGATGATCTGACGCAACAGAGGTACCTGTCCCGGATCCCCCCGTTCTTCCCCTCCTTCCGCATGCAACGCAAGGCATCGGCGAGCACGGCGGATGTTCCTACTGTAAGTGCGCGTTGATCGTGGCTTCGGGCTGCTGCATGAGGATTCGACCCCTGATCGACTCCCCACGACAGCGGGCTCCACAGCACTGTCGCTGTCGGTTTGAAGCACTAGGAACCTGTCGACCCTCCTGGGCGGCGGGGCCTTGGCGAGGTGGGCAGATCGCGCCCATGCCCTTGAGAAGCTGGATGCTCTCCTCCTGGACGTCACAGGCGAAGTCCCCCGACGCCGGCACCGAAGCGCAAAACGTTCACGCCCGGTTCCTCCGCGGTAATGAGGCTCTCCGCAGTGAGGGTGCAGTCGGGCTACGCAAGTGGCTCACGGTCGGCGCTCACTCAGCCTTTCTCCCCGCCCCCGCGCCGACGGCGCGTCCGCTCGGCGACCCCGCTGGAGAGCTTGCCCTTTATCGAGCTGGCCCGATCGACGGTCTCGTTGCCGAGGCTTCTGGCGGCGCCGACGCCCTTCGCCCCTGTCTCAAGCGCTTTGTCCCTCACCTCAGCCGCCGCAACCGCCCATCGTCTCGTCTCCGACGGCTGGCGACCGGACTCGATCCCGAGCCGCCCGTGGAAGTCATGGACACCGCCCACGACATGGTTGCTCGACTGGACCACAGCCGGGGACTTGGTCGGGTGCAGTAGCACCTTCTCGTTGGCCGCGCTGGCGGCTGCGTTCATCCGGGCCACCAGACGCTCGGTGCTCCGCGAGATGAGATCCAGCCGATTCTGCCGGGCAATCCGAATGCCGAGGCGGTGCCGGTCCAACTCCTCCGGAGCCGTGTCCAGCACCCGGTCGAGTTCGAGCACGGCGATCGCGTCCTGCAGCTGGAAGCAACGAGCCAGAACCGCGAGCCACTCCTGAGCCTTGGACTCGGCTTCCGTGGCCGCCTCGGCGAGATCACCGATCTTGGCCTTGCGCTCCATCTTCTCCGCGAGTGCGTCGAGTCGACGCACCGCGTACACCTGGGTCGTCGCAATCGTCCCCGGCGTGGCCTGCACCTTCGACCACGTGATCTCGGAAACCCGGCCCACCTGCTCCCGGATGGTCATGGCCTCCTCGATCACGAGCTCCGCTCCGATCATGCCCGCCACCGCAGCGTCCTTCTGGGCGCGGAGCACGTCGTCGACCTTCTCGTCGATCGTGGCGAGATAGTCGGTGATCTCGTCCATGGTCTGCTGCATCGCGAGCTGTGCCATGATCCCCGCGGCACGAGCGAGAACCGCCGGGTTACCCAGGAGCGATCTGGGCCCGGTCGCGAATTCGACGAAACCCTTCGTCTGGCCCTTGGGCCCCTTCACCACACCGGTGCTGAGACCAGTCTTCGCACTTTTCCTCAGCCCGTACTTCTTGATGACCTGCGCCGACTCCCGGGTCAGCTTCACCCAGCAAGCGGATTCGGCGGCAATGTCCGAACCTGCCTGCGCGACCACAGCCCCGGTGCCGGCGACGGACCTGAGCCGTCGCAATCCAAGGTCGTCCTTGGACGTCAGCCCCTCCGAGACGAGGAAGCGTTCGACATCCGCCTCACTCCCGATGACCGTCAGTCCGTCACCGTCGCTGATCAGCTGAATCTCGTTGTCCATGCGGCTGATTCTTCACCAGCCGCCGTATCGGCCCGCCCGTTTTATGGAAACCCCCCAACAGCGTCGCTGCCGACAGCCCGAGGGACACGGACCCGCACCCCCTTTGCCTCCGGCGCGACAGGCCAATCCACTTGAGCGCACTCGACCACCGTTCTGCACGCCCACTGCACGCGTGTCCACCGGTTGTCCACCGGCGGCCCTCAGCGACGGTTCTCGGACTGGGCCGTCACAGCGAGGCAAGGTAATGGAAAAGCAAAAGCCCCAGGTCACGGCGAGTGAGTCCTGAGGCTTCGGCAGAGCCGCCTTCGGGATTCGAACCCGAGACCTACGCATTACGAGTGCGTTGCTCTGGCCATCTGAGCTAAGGCGGCGCGCTGTCCACACCATGGTGCGATCAGCAACGTCGGAAAGTCTACACAGTTTCCGGGGGTGCTCCGTACACCCCCCGGGACCACCCCCGACCGCACCCCGAAGTCAGCCCCAACAACACCCCACCCGCACCCCGACCAAGGCTACGAGCAGCGTTTCCCCTCCCCAGGCACAGTCCCCCGCAGCACATACGCATCGATCGCGGAGTCAATGCACGTACTGCCACGCCCATACGCGGTGTGCCCATCCCCCACGTACGTCAGCAGCCGGCCCGAAGAGAGCTGGTGGGCCAGGGACTGAGCCCAGCGATACGGCGTCGCCGGGTCGCGGGTCGTGCCGACGACCACGATCGGGGCGGCACCCTTCGCCTCGATACGGTGGGGTTCGCCCGTGGCCTTGACCGGCCAGTACGCGCAGTTCAGGGAGGCCCAGGCGAGGCCGTCGCCGAAGACCGGGGATGCCTTCTCGAAGGCGGGGAGTGCCTGTTCGACCTGGTCGGTGGTCGAGAACGCGGCCGGGAGGTCGAGGCAGTTCACGGCGGCGTTGGCGAACATGAGGTTCGAGTAGCGGCCGTCGGCGTCACGCTCGTAGTAGCTGTCGGAGAGGACGAGCAGCCCGGCGCCGTCGTTCTCCTTCATCGCCGACGTGAGCGCCTCGCGCAGCTGCGGCCAGGCCGCCTCGTCGTACATCGCCGCGATCACGCCGGTGGTGGCGAGCGCCTCGCCGAGCTTGCGGCCGTCCGCGTCGCCGGTGGGGATCGGGTGCGCGTCGAGCTTGCGGAAGAATGCCTTCAGGTTCGTCCCGACCTTGGCGGGCGTCGTGCCCTTGCCGCCGAGCGGGCAGTCCGTCTGCCGTACGCAGTCCTTGGCGAAGGACTGGAACGCCGTCTCGAAGCCCGCCGTCTGGTCGAGGTTCATACGGCGCGCGGGCAGCGACGGGTCCATCGCGCCGTCGAGGACGACGCGGCCGACCCGGTCGGGGAAGAGGCCCGCGTACGTCGCCCCGAGGAACGTCCCGTACGACGCCCCGACGTACGTCAGTTTCCGGTCCCCCAGCACCGCCCGCAGGATGTCCATGTCCCGCGCCGCCTCGATCGTCGAGACATGACGCAGCAGGTCGGGCGAGTGCGCGCCGCAGCCCTCCGCGAACTTCTTGTACTCGCTGACGAGTCGGGTGGTCTCGCGCCGGTCGTCGGGGGTGGTGTCGGTCTGCGTGAACGTGTCCATGGCCCGCCCGCCGAGGCACTCGACGGGCTCGCTGCGGGCGACGCCTCGGGGGTCCATCGCGACCATGTCGTAGCGGGCGCGGACCTCGGCCGGGTAGCCGATCCCGGCGTACTGCTGGAGGTACCCGACCGCCGAACCGCCCGGCCCGCCCGGGTTCACCATCAGCGAACCGAGCGGCTTGCCCTTGCCGGTGGCCTTCTTGCGGGCGACCGCGAGCCGGACGTCCCCCGCCGTGGGCTTGGCGTAGTCCAGCGGCGCCTTCATCGTGGCGCACTCGAAACCGGGAACACCGCACGTGTGCCAACTGAGCTTCTGCCCGTAGTACGACGCCAGGGTGGACGGCGTCGACCGCGGCAGCGCGGCCAGCGCCACGTCCGCGGCGGGACTCGTCGCCGTCGTCGAACTCCCCGAGGAACATGCGGCGGACACGAGCAGCGCGGCTACGGCGAGCAGCGTGCCACCGGTCCTACGACCGCGGCCGCGCTGACTCCAGCTCCGGCTCCGGTGACTTCGACGGGCCTCGACCTCGCTGGACGGGCTCGGCCGGCTCGGCTGACTGCTCCGGCTGGGCCGGCGAAGGGGGCGCCTCATGTGCATCCAGCGAGCGTAACGCTGCGCGATCACTTGAATGCCGTACGTGCACGATCAGCCCCGGACGAGTTACGCCGTCAACCTCACGCCCGCACAATCAGCCCGCCGCGGCCCACTCGGCCCGCACGGACCCGCTCACCCCGCTCTGAGCGCCAACGTCATCGCCTCCACCGCCAGCAACGGCGCCACATTCCGGTCGAGCGCCACGCGACACGCCCCGATCGCCTCGATACGGCGCAGCGTGGACTCAGGGGAGCCGGCGCGCGCGAGCCGCTCCAGCGCGTCCTCCGCATCCGCGTTGGCGATCGCCACCCGGGAACCGAACTGGAGGGCGAGCACATCCCGGTAGAACGCGGTGAGGTCGGTCAGCGCGAGGTCGAGACTGTCGCGCTGCGTACGCGTTCTCCGGCGCTTCTGCTTGTCCTCCAGGTCCTTCATCACCCCGGCCGTGCCCCGCGGCATCCGGCTGCCCTGGCCGCCGCCCATCGCGGCCTTCATCTCCTCGGTCTCCTTGTCGTCCATCTCCTCGGCCAGTTGCTTCGCGTCCGCGGCCGCCGCGTCCACCAGCTCCTGGGCGGCCTTGAGGCACCCGCCGACGTCCTCGACGCGCAACGGCAGCTTCAGCACGGTCGCCCGGCGCTCGCGCGCGGCCGGGTCCGTGGCCAGCCGACGGGCCCGGTCGACATGCCCCTGCGTGGCGCGCGCGGCGGCCGCGGCCACCGCGGGCTCGACCCCCTCCCGCCGTACGAGCAGGTCGGCGACGGCGTCGACCGAGGGCGTGGTCAGGTTCAGGTGGCGGCAGCGGGAGCGGATCGTGGGGAGGACGTCCTCGATCGAGGGGGCGCAGAGGAGCCAGACCGTGCGGGGGGCGGGTTCCTCCACGGCCTTGAGGACGGCGTTGGCCGACTTCTCGTTCAGCCGCTCCGCGTCCTCGACGAGGATGATCTGCCAGCGGCCGGTCGCCGGCGAGGTGAAGGACTTGCGGACCGTGTCCCGCATGTCGTCGGCGAGGATCTGCGCGCCCACCGCGGCGACGGTGGTGACGTCTGCGTGGGTGCCGATCAGCGCCGTATGACAGCCGTCGCAGAAGCCGCAGCCGGGGCTGCCGCCGAGCGCGCGGTCGGGGCTCACGCACTGCAGCGCGGCGGCGAAGGCCCGCGCCGCCTGGTTGCGTCCCGCGCCGGGCGGCCCCGTGAACAGCCAGGCGTGCGTCATCTTCGACGCCTCCGGCGGGGCCGTGCCGGTGGTCGCCGCGGTGACGAAGGCGTCGGCGTCCCGAGCGGCGGCATCGAGCTGCTCGCTCACCTTCTCCTGGCCCACCAGGTCATCCCACACGGTCATGGGTCACCGGCCCTTTCGTCACGTTTCGAGGTACGCGATCCATTGTGCGGGCCACCACTGACAACGGGGGCCGGGAGCTGGTTCGGGGCGCGATCCGGGGGCGGGCGCTGGGGTGAGGGCGGGCACGCGAGGTGTGGGGCGCCGCCCCGCTGTCAGCCCCTGCGTCCCCGCCGGCCCCCGTCGGCGTCAGCCCCTGCGCCCCCGGCCACGACCCCGTCCACGCCCGGTGTCGTCGTCGCGGCCGAAGTCGCCGTCCTCGCGCGGACCGAGCAGTTCGTCGGCCAGCGAGGGCAGGTCGTCCAGGGGAGTCTCCTCGGCCCAGTCGGGACGCGGCCGGCGCCGGGGCGCGCCCTGCTCGTCGACCTGCGGCAGCTCGCGGGTGCGGTCCTCGCCACCCTCGGTCCGGTCACCCGGACGCTCGTCCCGGAAGAAGCCCGCGGGCACCCGGTCCGACGGCCCCTGGTCGCGCACCGGCGGCAGCACCGCGGTCTCGTCCGCGGCACCGACCGGCGGCAGCACAGCCGTCTCCTCCGCAGCCGGCACCGGGGGCAGTACGGCCGTCTCGTCCGCGGCCCCCGCCGGAGCGGGCGGCTGCGGCAGCTCGGCCGTCCTCTCGGAGTCGCGTACGTCGGAGTCGCGCACCTCGGCATCGGGTGCCTCGGAGTCCCCGGACACCGACCGCAGTACGGCCGTCTCGTCCCCGGAACCGGAGCCAGAACTCACCGGCCGCAGCACAGCCGTGTCCTCCGCCGACCGCCCACGCGCACCGGCGCCCTCGCCCGAACCCGGCTTCACCACCGGCGTCGGCACAGTCGACGCCTCAGGCCTGGCCTCCGGAGCGGGGGGCACCGCGGGAGCCGTCGGCTGTCGAGCCGCCCGTTCCGCCGCGGCCGCCGCCTCCGCCGCCAACCGGCGGGCCTCCTCGGCCGCGAGCAGGGCCGCCTCGGCCTTGCGCTGCTTCTCCAGCCGCCGTGCCTCCGCCTCGGCGCGCAGCCGGGCCTCGTCCTCGGCCTGCTTGCGGAGCCGGTCGGCCTCCGCCCTGCGGCGGGCCTCCTCGGCGGCGCGGGCCTCTTCCTCGGCGAGGAGGCGGGCCTTCTCCTCCTCGGCACGCCTGCGTGCGTCCTCGGCGCGCTGCCGGGCCTCTTCGGCCTGGCGTTCGGCCTCGCGGCGCTGGGCCTCCTCCAGCTCGCGCCGCTTGCGCTCCTCCTCCTCGGCGCGCAGCTGGGCGAGCTGCTCCTGGCGCTCGCGCTCCAGTCGCTCCTCCTCGGCCTTGCGGGCGGCCTCTTCCTCGGCCTTGCGGCGGGCCTCCTCCTCGGCGGCCTTGCGCGCTTCCTCCTGGGCCTTGATCTCGGCCTCGGAGAGCGGCAGTACGGTGTCGAGGCGGTGCCGGATCACCGTGGTGACGGCCTCGGGCTCCTGGCCCGCGTCGACCACCAGGTAGCGGCTCGGGTCGGCGGCGGCCAGCGTGAGGAATCCGGACCGTACGCGCGCGTGGAACTCGGCGGGCTCCGACTCCAGTCGGTCCGGCGCCTCGGTGAACCGCTCGCGGGCGGTCTCCGGGTCCACGTCCAGCAGGACGGTCATGTGCGGGACGAGTCCGTCGGTCGCCCACCGGTTGATGCGGGCGATCTCGGTCGGGGACAGGTCGCGGCCCGCGCCCTGGTAGGCGACGGAGGAGTCGATGTAGCGGTCGGAGACGACGATCGCGCCGCGCTCCAGAGCCGGTCGTACGACGGTGTCGACGTGCTCCGCGCGGTCGGCGGCGTAGAGCAGCGCCTCCGCGCGGTGGGACAGTCCCGCAGACGACACGTCGAGCAGGATCGACCGCAGCCGCTTGCCGACCGGTGTCGCGCCGGGCTCGCGGGTGAGCACGACCTCGTGTCCCTTGCCCCTGATCCACTCGGCGAGGGCTTCGGCCTGGGTGGACTTCCCGGCACCGTCGCCGCCCTCCAGGGCGATGAAGAAGCCGGTGCTCGCGGGCACGGTGTCGGGGTCGTCGCCGCCGAGCAGCGCGTCGCGCAGATCGTGCCGCAGCGGCACTCCGGAGCGGTCGTCGACCTTGGCCAGGACCAGGGCGGCGACCGGCAGCAGCAGGGCGCCGACCAGCATCAGCGTGAACGCGGCACCTCCGTGCGCGAACACGAACTTGCCGTTCTCCAGGCGGTGCGGGCCGATCAGCGCCGCCACCAGGGGGGCGATCAGCGCGCCGAGCGCCACCGCGACCCGTACGACCGCGTGCAGGTGCTCGGTGGTGCGCGACCGGCGGTAGTCCTCGGCCTCCTGATCCAGGAGGGTGTGCCCGGTGTTGGCGGCGACGCCCGCGCCGATGCCGGCGAGCGCGACGATCAGCAGCACGGTGGTGACGTCCGGGACCAGGCCCGCGGCGAGCAGCGCGATACCGGTGAAGGCGATGGCGAGCGTCAGCAGGCGGCGGCGCGACAGCGTCGGCAGCAGGGCGGGCGCCGTACGGATGCCGACCACGACCCCGCCGGTCAGTCCGAGGACCAGCAGCCCGAAGGTCACCGGGCCGCCGTGCAGGTCCTGGGCCTGGAGCACGGACACGGCGACGGCGGCGGAGATCGCCGCGGCGACGGCCGCGCAGGCGACCACGAGCAGCGCGATCGCGCCCGTACGGCCCTTGTCGACACCGGTGCCCGTCCGGGGGCGGCGCAGCCCTTCGAGCGGCGACCGCGCGCGCGGGGTGCGGATTCCGGGCAGTTCCAGGGCGGTCAGGACGGAGAGGGACGCGGCGAACAGTCCGGCGGCGACGTACGAACCGAGCGCGGCCTGGTGCTGGTCGAACCAGGCGACGCCCGTGCCCAGCAGGTTGTTGAGCAGGGCCGCCACGACGAGGGCGGCGGCCGCGAGGGGGATCGCCACGAAGCTCGTGCGCAGCGACAGCCGGCGCAGCGCGTCCATGTGGTCGGGCAGCGGCCGGACCGTGGCGCCTTCCAGCGGCGGGGCGGGCAGCAGGGCGGGTCCCGCGCTCTCGCGGCACACCGTCCAGAAGCGCTCGGCGACTCCGGTCACGAAGGCGGTCACCAGGAGCACGGCCAGTGCGTTGTCCGGAGTCCAGTCGATCCACAGCGGGGCGACGATCAGCAACGCGGCCCGCAGACCGTCCGCGCCGACCATGGTCCAGCGCCGGTCGAGCGGCCCCTCCTGGGAGGTGAGCGAGGTGAGCGGGCCGAGCAGCACCGCCCCGAAGAGCAGCGTCGCCAGGATGCGCGCCCCGAAGACCGTCGCGACCGCGAACGCCACACCCCGGTAACCACCGCCGAACGAGCCCTGGGCGATGGCCGCCTGGAAGGCGAGCACGACCAGGACCAGCAGGGCGAGGGTGTCACCGACACCCGTCACGAGCTGTGCGCTCCACAACCGCTTGAGCTGCGGCTGGCGCAGCAGGGCGCGGACGGCACGCTCGCGGGAGTCCGCGACAAGGGCGTCGTCGGGGGCCGGCTGGTGGGCCGTTGGCTGCTCGGCTGGCGTCATGCTTTCAGCCTATCGGCAGCCACCGACAACAAGCCGCGCCCGCCCGGACCTGCGCACGCCCCGACACCAAAGTGATGCCGGGGCGTTCGTTTCGCGACCCTGCGGTGCAGGAAGCGTGCGGGTCAGTCCTCGGACGTCACCTTGGAGGTGGCCGTCTTCTGGGCCGTCGCGGTCTTGGCGGCGGTGGTCGTCTTCTTGGCGGCCGTCGTCGTCTTCTTCGCCACGGTCTTCTTGGCGGGCGCCTTCTTGGCTGCCGTCTTCTTCGCCGGGGCCTTCTTCGCCGTCTTCTTGGCGGGCGACTTGGCCCGCTTCTCGGCGAGCAGCTCGTAGCCGCGCTCCGGGGTGATCTCCTCGACGCTGTCGCCGGAGCGCAGGGTCGCGTTGGTCTCGCCGTCGGTGACGTACGGCCCGAAGCGGCCGTCCTTGACGACGACGGGCTTCTCGCTGACCGGGTCGGTGCCCAGTTCCTTCAGCGGCGGCTTGGCGGCGGCCCGGCCGCGCTGCTTGGGCTGGGAGTAGATCTCCAGCGCCTCTTCGAGGGTGATCGTGAAGAGCTGGTCCTCGGTCTGGAGCGAGCGGGAGTCCGTGCCCTTCTTCAGGTACGGCCCGTAGCGCCCGTTCTGCGCGGTGATCTCCACGCCCTCGGCGTCCTTGCCGACGACGCGCGGCAGCGACATCAGCTTGAGGGCGTCGGCGAGCGTCACCGTGTCGAGGGACATCGACTTGAACAGCGAGGCCGTACGCGGCTTGACGGCGTTCTTCCCGGTCTTCGGGGTGCCCTCGGGGAGCACCTCGGTGACGTACGGGCCGTAGCGGCCGTCGCGGGCGATGATCTGGTGGCCCGACTCGGGGTCGGCGCCCAGCTCGAAGTCGCCGCTCGGCTTGGCGAGCAGTTCCTCGGCGAGCTCGACACTCAGCTCGTCCGGCGCCAGGTCCTCGGGGACGTCGGCACGCTGGTGGTTCTCGGAGTCCTTCTCGCCGCGCTCCACGTAGGGGCCGTAGCGGCCGACGCGCAGCATGATGTCGTTGCCGACCGGGAAGGACGACACCTCGCGGGCGTCGATCGCGCCCAGGTCGGTGACGAGCTCCTTGAGGCCGCCCAGGTGGTCGCCGTCGCCGTTGCCGGCCTCGGCGGCACCCGTCGCCTCGCCCTCGCCGAAGTAGAAGCGCCGCAGCCACGGCACGGCCTGTGCCTCGCCGCTGGCGATGCGGTCGAGGTCGTCCTCCATCTTGGCGGTGAAGCTGTAGTCGACGAGCCGCCCGAAGTGCTTCTCCAGGAGGTTGACGACAGCGAAGGACAGGAAGGACGGCACCAGGGCCGTGCCCTTCTTGAAGACGTAGCCGCGGTCGAGGATCGTGCCGATGATCGACGCGTACGTCGACGGGCGGCCGATCTCGCGCTCTTCGAGCTCCTTGACGAGGCTGGCCTCGGTGTAGCGGGCCGGGGGCTTGGTGGCGTGCCCGTCGACCGTGATCTCCTCGGCGGTGAGCGCGTCGCCCTCGGCGACCTGGGGCAGCCGGCGCTCGCGGTCGTCCAGCTCGGCGTTCGGGTCGTCGGCGCCCTCTACGTAGGCCTTCAAAAACCCGTGGAAGGTGATCGTCTTTCCGGAGGCGCTGAACTCGACGTCCCGGCCGTCGGACGAAGTGCCCGCGATCTTCACGGTGACGGAGTTGCCGACCGCGTCCTTCATCTGGGAGGCGACAGTGCGCTTCCAGATCAGCTCGTAGAGCTTGAACTGGTCGCCGGTCAGGCCGGTTTCGGCGGGCGTGCGGAAACGATCACCCGAGGGGCGGATCGCCTCGTGCGCCTCCTGGGCGTTCTTGACCTTCCCGGCGTACACGCGCGGCTGGGCCGGCAGGTAGTCGGCGCCGTACAGCTGCGTCACCTGGGCGCGGGCGGCGGTGATCGCCGTCTCGCTCAGGGTCGTGGAGTCCGTACGCATGTAGGTGATGTAGCCGTTCTCGTACAGCTTCTGCGCGACCTGCATGGTGGCCTTCGCGCCGAAGCCGAGCTTGCGGCTGGCCTCCTGCTGGAGCGTCGTCGTACGGAACGGGGCGTACGGCGAACGTCGATACGGCTTCGACTCGACGGACCGTACGGCGAACCGCGTGTCCTCCAGGGCGGCGGCCAGCGCGCGGGCGTTGGCCTCGTCGAGGTGGAGGGTGTTCGCGCCCTTGATCTGGCCCAGGGAGTCGAAGTCGCGGCCCTGGGCGACGCGCTTGCCGTCGACGGCCTGGAGGCGGGCGACGAGGGTCGACGGGTCGCTCGCGTCACCGGTCCGGCCGGTCCCGAAGGCGCCGGTGAGGTCCCAGTACTCGGCGGAACGGAACGCGATGCGCTCGCGCTCCCGCTCGACGACGAGCCGGGTGGCGACGGACTGGACCCGGCCGGCCGACAGGCGCGGCATGACCTTCTTCCACAGGACCGGCGAGACCTCGTAGCCGTAGAGGCGGTCGAGGATGCGGCGGGTCTCCTGGGCGTCGACCAGGGGCTGGTTGAGGTCGCGCGGGTTGGCGACGGCGGCGCGGATCGCGTCCTTGGTGATCTCGTGGAACACCATGCGCTTGACCGGGACCTTGGGCTTCAGGACCTCAAGGAGGTGCCACGCGATGGCCTCGCCCTCGCGGTCCTCATCGGTGGCGAGGAAGAGTTCGTCGGAGTCCTTGAGCAGGTCCTTGAGCTTCTTGACCTGGGCCCGCTTGTCGGCGTTGACCACATAGATCGGCGCGAAGTCATGGTCGACGTCCACACCGAGGCGGCGGACCTCGCCGGTGTACTTCTCGGGCACCTCCGCGGCGCCGTTGGGAAGGTCGCGGATGTGCCCGACGCTCGCCTCGACGACATATCCGGGGCCGAGGTAGCCCTTGATCGTCTTCGCCTTGGCAGGGGACTCGACGATGACGAGTCGGCGGCCGCCGTGTGCGGTCTCGCTGGTCGGGGACAACTTCGCTCTTCTCTCCGGTCGACGCTGGGGCCTCCCCCGGGGCAAACGGCTCCGGGGAGGAGCAGGTGCGCTTCCGCGTCGTTCCGTGCGGGCTCTCGGTGTACCGGTGGAGGTCCTCGTAGCGGAGCTACCAGGGCCTTCGACCGGTGCGGCGAGAGTGCTTGCCGGGCGGCGCGGGGACGTGCCTGCATCTCCCCGGGGTCGCTTGGTCCCGGGGTCGGGTCATGGTGACGCTGCGGAGTGTGACGGTACATCCCGCCCCCGTGTCAAACGGGAAAAGCCCGCAACGGCCACTCGAACGGTAACCCGACTACCGCCATTCCTGCCGCCCGGAGTCCCCACCGGCCTTTTCGGAGCCATCCGGAGGGTGATCCCCTGGTTGTCCGCCGATGGTCCGCGCCGCGGCTCCGGCGCGCTGCTCAGACGTGCAGGAAGCACCAGGTTCCGAGGAGGAGGGCGGCGACCGCGGCGAGGGTCGCGAGGGTCGCCGATGCGACCGGGTTCACACCCTGGGCGACGGGTTCGCGGTGCCGGACCCTGACCACGGTCCACAGCAGCAGCGCACCTCCGAACAGGGCGAACACCAACCCCGCGAAGATCGCAGGCCCGCTCTCCATGTGTGTCCCCTCCTGGCCGGATGCCCCGGTCCGGGAGGCTGGCACCCGGAGGCGACGGGCAGGCCAACCCCGGGTGAACTCGCGGCGGACAGGGCTCAGGCGGTCGTCCCTGAGGACGATATCGCCCCGCTCGTCCGGGACCGGTCGGCCCGGCCCACGGTGCACACGACCGAGTCGAAACCGGCCTTCCAGTTGGTCTCGTCGGACAGATACCCGAAGACGGAACGGCCGGCACCAGGCCCCCAAGTCGACTCGAACTTGTCGCGGCACAGCTTGTTCCCCTGCCGCAGCGCCTCCTCGAACGCCATCGTCCTCGGGGCCGTCACGAAACCGATCACCTGGTCGGTGTGCTGATCGGCACAGTCGGTCAGGTTCGCGGTGAAGTACGTCTTGTGGGCGACGTACAGCCAGCAGTCACCGACGCTCATCTCGGTGGTCCACACATTCGACCCGGTGTTGCGGAAGCGCCCTATCTCCCCGCCGATCGGCACATGCCGGCCGAGCACGAGACACGCCGTACCGCTCCCGGCGGCCCGGAAGCCGGCCTCCGTCGGAGTGAGGGCGTAGACACCCGCGTCGGCCAGGGACCCAGCCACCCCGTTCACCTTGCCCGCGCACCGCTCGCCCCCGTGGTCCCGCGCGTCGGCGAAGTCGCTCGCCGTGTCGACCGCCATCACCTGCCCGTCCGGAACGTCGTGCGCACAGCTCACGACCCCCAGTTCGGGCCGCGACGCGAACGCCGCCCCGGTCCACACCGCGTGCACACAATCCCCGGCCCGCAGCGTCTTCTTGAGCCCGACGTCCTCGCCGTACGGATAGGCGGCCCCGGCCGGCGCAGACTCCGCGGACGGGGACGCCTTCTTGGTCGCCGCCGCACCCTTCCCGTCGTCCAGCGAGGTCACGGCCCACACCCCACCGGCGACCACCATCAGGACGGCCACGACAAGAACGACAACCGCCCCGACCGGCCTCCGACGCGGTCCCCCGTGACGTGCCCCACCGCCGATCGCCCCTGGACCACCGGGATAAGTCGGCCTCTGCCGACCCCCATAGGGGGGCGTCGGCGTGCTGCCCTGGTAGGACATCGTGGGCCTGTTCGCATACGGACTCCACTGGCCGTACGGCGCACCGCCGGGCGAACTGGCCTGCTCCTGGGAGGAGTACGGCGAGGCGGAGCCTGGCGGGGCGTTCGGTGTGTTGGGGGTCGGCGGAGTGCTTGGAGCCCGCGGGGTGACAGGGGTGTGTGGAGTGCCTTGGGCCTGCGGGATGACGGGGGCGTGTGCGGTGTTGGCGGCCTGCGGGGTACTCGGGGTACTCGGGTTGTACGAGATGCCCGGGGTACCTGGGGTGCCCCGGCCATGCCGGGCGTCCGGAGTCCCCGGCGTCCCGAAGGCCCCGGGCTTCCCTGGAGTCGGCAGGGCACCCGGAGTCTGCGGCGCCTCCAAGGCCTCCGGCGCCCCCGGTGTACGCGGGCTGCCCGGGGTGGGCCGACCCGCGGGCGTGGAGCCCCCGAGGGCGGGCACGGAGAGGTCACCGTACAGCGCCGGGTCCCGGCTGGTGGTCCCAGACCGTCCCGGGGTCTGCGGGGCGTAGGGACCGCCCACGTAGGGACCACCCATGGCGTATCCGGGCTGCCCGCCCGGGACTCGACCCCGAGGTCCGCCCGGGTCCTGCCCCGGAGGGCCGCTCGCGACATGGCCGGGCTGGTCACTCCCGATGTGGCCGGGCGGACCGCTCGCGGCATCGCCCGCCGGACTGCTCCCCGCATCGCCGAACGAACCACTCCCCGCGTAGCCAGGCGGTCCACTCGCGACATCGCCGGGCCCGCTCCCTACGTAGCCCGCCGGACCGCTCTCGACCTGGCCGGGCGCACCACCTCCGACGTAGCCCGGCGGTTCGCTCACCGCATCGCCGGACGAGCCGCTTTCCGCGTAGCCGGGGTGATCGCTCCCGGCCTGGCCAGGTGAACCACTCCCGACCTCCCCAGCCGCGCCACTGCCGACGTAACCCGCCGGACCACTCCCGACCTCCCCAGCCGCGCCACTGCCGACGTAACCTGCCGGACCACTCGCGACCTGACCGGGCGCACCATCGGCGACAGGCCCCGACGACTGATCAGCCGAGGGCCGGCCGTCCTGTGCCGAGCCGAAACCGTCGGGTGCCGGCACGAAATCATCCTGTGCCGGGTCACGACCGCTCTGTACCGGTCCGAAGTCATCCGCTATCGGGGCGCCACGGCCCGGCACTGGTCCGAAACCGCCCGGCGACGGACCACCACCACCCCGCACCGGACCAAAACCATCCGCTGCCGAATCACCACCGTCCTGCACCAGCCCGAAACACG